>NZ_JAWRVL010000023.1:0-73150 GCF_036663595.1 Halalkalibacter lacteus | reverse complement strand
AGAGGTTGTTAAATTAATTAACTCCCTAGAAGACGAAGCTCGTGCCAATGATCACAAGCCTTGGTTAATCGTTTCTTCATTTGTCAATCCGCACGACATTACCCTATTTGGGCTATTCACACAATTACTACCAACATTTAATTTCTCTGTAGATCCTTCTGTTCCTTTTATACCACCAGCCCCGACAGCAAATGAAAACCTACTGACCAAGCCAAAAGCCCATAGCAATTACCGAGACGTGTATCAACAGGCATTACAACCTACATTAGATACACCATTTTACAGGCAACTATACTATTCACTTCATAAGCAGGTTGATGATGAAATGTATAAAGTATTTACCGCTCTTAAGAAGTCTATTTTCTATGAAAATACCATTGTAGTATTTACTGCAGACCATGGTAGTCTCGTTGGGGCCCATGGAGGCTTGTTTCAAAAATGGCATAATGCCTATGAGGAAGCTATTCATGTTCCACTCATTATACACAGTCCTAAACGCTTTGCTAACTGTCAAGAAACGGATATGCTAACAAGTCATGTGGACATTGTCCCCACGTTATTAGGACTTGCAGGCATTGATGTTCAAGAAGTCCAAGAGAAACTGAAAAAAGATCATACAGAGGTCCATCCCCTAGTAGGTGGTGACCTAACTTCATTACTGAACGGAAATCCAAAATTTACTCGAGGTGATGAGGCTCTTTACTTTATGACAGATGATGAATTTTCAAAAGGATTAAATCAATACACTCTAACTGGCCAACCATATGAGGCGGTTAAACAGCCTAATCATTTGGAAACTGTCATCGTCAAACTACCAACAGGCGATACGAACTCAATGGAAATTTGGAAGTTCACTCGTTATTTCGATCATTCACAATTTTGGAGTGATCCAGGCGTTGAAGATGTTGAAACGATCCAGAAAAAAGCGACAGATGTTTCCGAGGATCATGAGGCTGCTATTTGTATCACAACCACCAAAACTCAACCAGTCCCGGATCAATTTGAGTTATACAATATAACGAAAGACCCATTTGAGGAAATAAACCTTGCACACCCTACACATGAAACACCTGAATCAAAAGTGATTCAAAAACTGTTAACAGGAATCCTTCAAGAACAACGTAAACAGAAAAGACTTACTCCTTCTAGTGGTACGAATTCAGGAAAACCTTGAGGTTAATAACATAAGGTTATTCCTGATGCAAGTGGACGGTTCTTGTGCTTCTTTAAGGAAGCAAGAGAACCGTTCGAGATCAGTGAAAAAGTCGAAAACTATAACTTCGACTACTATATATGATGATCGTAACTTCAAACAGATACTACTTGTTGTAGTTGAATTCCCTCTTTTTAATAGAGATTGCACTTTTTCACTAGTCTCGAACCGTCCCTATGCTTTCTGAATTTCTTTTTCTGCAAAACCTGTTCCAATTTCATATGATAATCACCCCAAAAACTGGTAATATAGAACTATAACTTGAGAGATTAAAAAGGAAGGACGATTCCATGTCAGAGCGCCTCATCAGACTTGTACGTATTATTAATTTAGTTCAGTCAAGCCCTGGGATTAAGTCTAAGGAGCTGGCTGAAAGATGTGAAACGACGGAAAGAACGATTTATCGGGATTTGGAAATGTTAAGTGCTGCCCGTGTACCGATTGTAAGTGATGGGTACGGGAAGGGGAACAGGTTTGTTGGGAATTTTTCTTTGTACCCGCTAGATTGGACAGACGAAGAAGCTGTAGCATTCGGTATGCTGCCTAACATTCTTGATCCCATCAGCCATCTCGTTCCTCCTGACTTTTATCCAGCTTATGAAAAGGTGATGGCTACCAATCAAAAAGAAAAGAAAGACCTCCAAGATGTACTTCAGAAAATGGTTTCCATCATTCAAATGGGGACTCCTGCCTTTCAAGAACAACAACATAATTTTTTGTCACCAGTCATTCAAGCGATTTTGAATTTACGCACAATTGAGGTTGTGTATCATACACAGAGCCGCGATGTAACAACAGCCCGTTCGCTCGATCCGTATTATTTGATTCCTCGTGATCATCGTTTTTATTTGATTGTATTGCCACGAGAAACAAAAGGTGCTCACGTTCAGGTTGAGTCGGTTCCTTGAAGTGACACAAACAGATCAATTGAAAAACAAGAGTTTAATGTGAAAGACTACTTTAAACATACGTGGTCCATTATCCAAGGTACGAACAAGATCAAGTTTAAAGTGTTATTTAGTAAAAATATCGCCCGCTACATAAAAGAAGAAGAGCTATTTGTGAAACCGAAGCTAACCGAAAGAGAAGATGGTAGCTTGCTATTTGAGGTGACGCTAAATCATGACCGAGAATTTTTACAGTGGTTCCCTTTTACCGAGAGCAAAAAAGACTTGAAAGGTTTTTAAAAAAAGAAAGATTCTCAACAGAGGAGAACCCTAAAATCCTGAATTCGCTTACACCTTAGAGGATGGAAAATATTTCTTCCGCAAAGGTTGACACAATAACCTTTAGCAAATCAAAAAGCCTAACTAGTAAATTATGCTAGGCTTTTTGATTTGCTAAAGGTATAAACTTACTCACAAAATTTTTGATTGCTGAAGCAGAATGAGGTTGTGGTTCCTAGCTATGGGGATTCAATCTAAAAGTACTTCATTGTCAAAAGGTGATCGTATAATTATAGAATTTTTATTATATTTTAGTTTGATAATAAGAATAACTTAATTATCAAAGGGTGTATAAAAATGTTTTATAAATTTAAAAAACGTAAAAACCTTCCGAAAACATTAAAGGAGGAGAAAAAAGTTGAATTAGATACTAGTTATTCTAAACCTGTTCATATTAGTTTAGAAACCAACTTAGACTACCTGAAAAACGTATTAGGGGAAAGCGATGACTTTGTAATTCGGGAGTTTGAAACATTTATTAATAAACCAATAAAAGTATTTATTTGTTTTATCAATGGACTTGTGGATACTAATCAAATTAATCAAAACATTGCCAAACCTCTAATGGAACCAAACTCAAATCATTATGAAGCTACATCGATTGAAAGCATTCTTAACATAGTTAAAGGTCAAATTTTAACTGTAAACAGCTTAAAAGAAATGGAATCGATGGATGAAGTACTAGAGGCTATTTTATCAGGTCAAACAGCGTTATTTGTTGATGGGTATCATACCGTTCTTTCTGTTGACACACAAGGTTTTGCGTCAAGAGCTGTTGACGAACCCCAAACGGAAACGGTTGTCAGAGGGCCCAGAGAGGGGTTTACTGAGAATTTGGAAGTGAATACATCCTTAATAAGAAGGAAAATCATTAATCCAAATCTTACCTTTGAAAAAATAAAGTTAGGTAAGCAAACAAATACTACGATTAGAATTGGATATATAAAAGGAATTGCAAATCCCAAAGTCATTAACGAAGTAAAGAAAAGACTAAGACAAATTGATACAGATGCAATCTTAGAATCTGGGTATATTGAACAATTAATTGAGGATCACCCTTTTTCAATCTTGCCTTTAGTTGGAAATAGCGAAAAGCCAGATATTGTCGCAGCAAAACTATTGGAAGGAAAGGTTTCCATATTATGTAATGGGACGCCTTTTGTATTAACCATACCCCAGTTATTTATCGAGAACCTTCATTCTAGTGAGGATTATTACTCAAAACCTTATTTATCATCATTGATTAGACTCTACAGATTATTAGCTTTATTTATAACCATTTCATTACCAGCAATCTATGTTGCCCTTTCTACCTATCATCAAGGAATGCTTCCAACGGTTTTACTTACGAGTATAGCAGCCTCAGAAGAACCAGTTCCTTTTCCAACAGTTATTGAGGCCCTTCTAATGTTGATTATCTTTACATTGTTAAGAGAAGCAGGAACGAGAATGCCAAAGGCTGTAGGTGGAGCTGTTACGATTGTAGGGGGACTAATATTGGGTGAAGCTGCTGTACAAGCAGGATTTGTAAGTTATCCAATGATTATCGTTGTGGCCATTACAGGAATTTGCGTGTTTGTCGTTTCACCATTATCAGATTTCATTATTATTTCACGACTGGCTTTACTGATTATATCTGGATTATTAGGGCTTTATGGACTAGTTCTAGGAGGTCTTTTCTTACTTATTCATATGTGTTCACTACGCTCTTTTGGAACTCCTTATTTAGCACCTTTTGCTCCAGTGGTATGGGAAGAATTGAAAGATTCATTAATCCGTGTGCCATTCTGGTTTATGAAAGACAGACCCGTTTCCATTACAGGGCGTAAGTCGCGAAGACAGCATTTAACACTTTCTGATTTTCATTCTACCAAAGAGGGTGAGAAAGATTGAAGAAACAAGTCTATGTTTTACTAATGTGTTTATTGCTATTGATTGGGTGCTGGGATAGTAAAGAATTAAATGAAATTGGAATTGTTACAGCAATTGCTATTGATAAAGACCCTAAGAATGGAGAAATTATTTTAACTCAACAAACCTTAAATGCTTCTGTACTTAATGTTGCAGGGCAAGGTTCAGGGCCCCCTGTAAAAAATCATGAGTCGAAAGGAAAGACTATTTTGGACGCTATTCGAAATGGTACGCAAGAATTTGATCGAAAAAAATTTTTTAATCATAATAAAATAATCATTATTCATGAAAACGTGGCAAGAGAAGGCGTACTATCGATTTTAGATATTTTTGTTAGAGATTTGGAAGGACGCGGACTTACGTTACTTAGTATTGCGAGAGGAGGAAATGCAAGGGAAATCTTAGATATTGAGCCTGAAGGAATTGAAAAAATACAAGCAAGTTCTTTAGAAAAAATAATGGAAAATTATCAATATACAATGAAATCAAGCAAGGTAAATTTAAACGGTTATTACATGAAAGAGTTGGAAGAAGGGATCAATCCTATTGTGGGAATTTTACAAAAAGTAGATCATAAAGTGAAACTTATGGGAGTCGCAATCTTCAAAAAAAATAAACTAATTGGTAATCTCAATGAAATTGAAACACGTGGATATCATTGGGTCATTGGGGAGATGGGAAATGCGACGATATCAATACCGTCTTTAAAGCATGAAGATGAACTAGTGCAAATTGAAATGATCGGGGGAAATTCAACAATTAAACCTTTTTTAAATGGGGATAAAATTTCATTTACAATTAATAGTCAAGTAGAAGTGGCATTAGCTGAACAACAAAGCAAGAAACAATTTGATCCTGTTGAAAATTTGAAATATCTAAAACAAGTAGAAGAAAAAATAAAAGAATTCATTGAAAATGAAATGACGACGGCCATTGAAAAAGTTCAAAAGGAATACCAAACTGATATTTTTGGTTTCGGTAGGCAATTACACAAATCATATCCAAGAGAATGGGGTGAAGTGAAAGAAAATTGGGATGAGATATTTTCGAATTCGCCATATACTATAACAATTGATGTAAAGATCAAGCATACGGGTTTAATTCAAGGATCATTTAGTTCCGAGGAATAAGTTGTATTGATGCTCAGAATCAAGAAACATAAACAATGGAATAAGGAACTTTATTTCACTAGCCTTGCAAAAGTATCAACAGAAGAAAATAGACATATGAAACAAATGGATATATTTGTTTCATATGTATGTATTTGTATTTTTGATCAACGTTGTTTTCTGTGCTAGAGCCAAAAAATCGAGGTGGCATAAACTAGCCCTCGATTTTTTGGCATTTTTATCTGGAATATTTCGCTGTTTTGAGCGCTTTTCTCCCACTTGTTTGAAGACAGCTACTCCGCTACCATCTAGTCATTCTGGACTTCGTGGTTGATTGCTTTTTTGTCGTCCCTTCGAGTATCGTTGTAGGCTTTGATGTAAGCCTCTTAAGAAGGTTTCCCAGGCTTTTTCCGAGTAAATCCGAAGAAGTCTCTAACGTATTGCCTGTGGATGATTTGCAAGGCTAGTGACTTTATTTCCTTTATTCGATTTACAGTTAAAGCTGATAATATCTATTTTTTGTTTTTTAAGTACTTGGAATTAAAGTGTTTACCCATTTTTTTTTGACGTACCCACGTAATCATTGATAATAAAAGTGCCAATATCCCAAAAAGTGTTGGTAATGCCCAAGGATTTTCAATATTATGTTGTGATTGCCACGAAAATAAAATTTCCTTCAAATTCTAAAACTCCTTTTAACCTTTTTCTTTGACCATATTTTTCTTATAATTGATACTATTAAGAGAATGCTTGGAAAGACAAACAGTAAAGGTATCCATAAATTGTAAGGGAAAATATCTGTGCCGACATAGATATGTTCTTGGGCGCTTGTTGCCATAGTCATTCCCATGTATATTCCGATTATTGCTACTACAATAATAATAATATGATGATTACGTAAAAACAACAATTGTTGAATAGCATATACAGCTACAAATGCATGAATATAAAGCTTTAATATTGCGGTAGTTGTAAACTGCAAAACACTTATTGCATGAAGATTTTCAATAAACTCCCCGATGCTTATCTGTTGAATTAACAAGTACATTGGATACATGCTTTGTTGAAACAAACCTTCTCCTAATACAGTAATAGCTAATATATTTAATGACATAATTAGCATCCCAGATAAAAATGTAGCAATTAAGGTGGGCTTTATAATCCGTCCAGTTTGTTTAGTAAGTGCCCAAATCATTGCCAATTCCAATGATTGTGCAAATGTTTGTGTTAAGCCAAGAGGCCAAATTTCTCCCCAAATTACTTCCCAACCATTTGCTAAAAATGGCTGTAGATTGTCAAGATTTATAACCCCTGATCCTAAAAGTAATATTAATTGTATTACGAAAAGAGTTAAAAGAATAGGAAATATTAATTCTCCAATTCGTCCTAAAACCTCGATTCCATATAATAAGCCTACAACAATAACAAACATCGTTAATCCAAGAAAAACCAATGGAGGGGTATTGGGGAGTAATGTAGTTGAGACAGCGAATTGTAAATCAGCTAATATACGCCCAACATCGTATAATGCTAAAAGAGGATAGAGCCATGCTATCGGAATACCAATCCACGGACCTAGTTGTGCTGGGTACCACTCGACAAGTGTTAAACCCGGATTCAGTCGCATTATGACAGTATAAAGGGCAACTATAATTGCTCCTATAAATGTTGATAACAAAATAACAAGCCAAGAGTCTCTACCAGCTCCAGCTGCAAAACCAAAGACAACAGTTGTCCCAAGTTGATAAAAAATTGTAATGCAAAACAGTTGATATAGAGAAATTCTTCCCATTTCAAATCTCCTAACATAAACTTTGAAATTCTATAATATGACAGATGACTGCGTTAGTGAATTTGACTTCTTTTTAGTATTCTCCAAAAAAGAATTTAAATCCTGAATTATTCATACTTCGAATTTAAGTCGTAACTGAAACTAAAAAAACAATAAGTTGTCGTACTGTAAATTGAAATGCTAGTGACTTTAGCTACTTCAGTTGTAATATAAGAATTTCGATTGAAATTAACCCGTTTTTAGACAGACTACTCCCTTAGTCGGGAATTACAGTTTTCAAAAAAGTGGTACTGAGATTATTTTTCATTTTAATTTCAGTCTTTGAACTCGCTGAAGTACTTTCCAAAAGAATTCTTGGTACACGAAACTTGAAGCGAGTTTAACGTACAAGGATCGTCCTGACTTTACTAATTTACTGGCAACTTTACTAATTCGTGTACGTATCGTCTCAATTTGCATGGTCTTTTGCTCTTTTGGAAAACAAAGTGTACGTAACCAGTTCGTTAAGTTATACGCCAATAAACTCAACATCATTTTCACTTCGTTTACTTGGTAAGAATGGCTATTCATATTATCAAAACCGAACCCATTCTTGGCTTCCTTGATGTAGTTTTCCATCGTTCCTCGTTTTTGATAACTAAGAACGCTCGTTTTAGGAGAAAAAGCATCCACTAAATTTGTCACAAAGAAGGAATGAGTAAACAGTAATTCACCAGCTGGACGTACTGACTTGATAATTACTTTTCTAGGCTTAGACCAAGAATTAGCTTGATAGATGGTTTCTTCGTAATAAATTTCCGCCTAAAGCAAACCATTTTATCTATAGATTGATAATAGTGGTCATCCTCTTCAATGCAAAATAATTGAGGAGGTTATTTCTTGTTACAGCTGTATCTTTCAAAAAAGTACACAATGATAATGCAACCCTTTTCACTTTTTTGTGAAAAAGTATGTATTAATTTATCTTTACAAAAAATTTATACTTAACATAGTTTGAAAATGCTTTCAGGAAAAAGACATGGAGGGATAGAAGATGGATAATACTTGGCTTGAATTAGAAGGGAAAGTTGCCATTGTAACCGGTGGTGCTTCTGGAATTGGATTGAATATTTCCAATGAATTAGTAAGAAATGGTGTAAAAGTGGTTGTTGCCGATTTGAATGGAGAAGAAGGACAACAAGATAACGGCGCTTATTTTGTTAAGTGTGATGTAACAAGTAAGGAAAGTGTGGATCATACGGTTGCAAAGACTGTTGAATTATTTGGATCAGTGGATATCCTAGTAAATAATGCGGGTGTCAACCTCCCAAGACTATTAGTTGATGACAAAGGTGAAAAGCCAGAATATGAATTAAGTGAAAAAGATTTTGATTTTATGGTTGCAGTAAACCAAAAAGGTCCTTATTTATTTGCACAGGCTTCTGCTAAAGAGATGCTTAAGCAAAAGCAAGGTGTGATTATTAATGTTTCATCGGAAGCGGGTCAAGAAGGGTCTGCTGGACAAAGCTGTTACTCTGCTACAAAAGGAGCAGTCATTTCTTTTACTCGTGCTTGGGCTAAGGAATTAGGAAAACACAATATCCGTGTTGTTGCGGTAGCTCCTGGGATCTTAGAAACAACAGGGTTAAGAACAGGTGCTTATAATGAGGCATTAGCATATACTCGTGGCGTTACAGTAGATGGATTAACAACCGATTATAGTAAATCAATTCCTCTTGGAAGAGAAGGAAAATTAACTGAAATAGGCGATCTAGTTTCTTACCTCGCTTCAGATCGTGCTAGTTATATTACAGGAACGACTTTAAATATCTCAGGTGGGAAATCCCGCGGATAATAAAGCTAGCGCTGGTTAGGGTAAAGAAGACAGATTTTAAGCCTTTTTGGATGGGACATGGACAGGAAATAGGAGCAGCAATGCTAGTTCATTACCATTTCCTGTTAATGTCTGGCATTCATTTTTCAACAGAAGAGGTGATAAAATGTCTGACCTAAAGATTGAAGGAAGGAATTACCAGATAATTGAGATAGCCCGAAAAAAAACGTACAGCACCTTAAGTAATCTTGCGGAAACATTGGGCGTTAGTACGAGAACGATCCGAAATGACATTAAGCAGATAAATAGTGACTTAAATGGAATTGCATCATTAGTGAAAGAAAAAGGAAAAGGTTATCGGTTATCTATTGAAGATGAGCAATTGTTTGAGAATTTGGTTAGCCAAAATAATTCAGAGAGAGCGTTTCAAGACTCACCAAATCATCGAATTGCACTGATCATTGATCGGCTCATAAACAGTGAAGAGGTTTATACACTTGATGAGTTAGCTTTTGAAATGAATATTGGAAGAACGACGCTTGTAAATGAATTAAAAAAAGCCTCAGTGTCCTTAGAGACTTATAATCTAAAGGTTTATGGCAAACCAAATAGTGGTATGCAATTAAGTTATGAGGAAATTGAGCTTCGGTTCTTTATTTTAGATAACGTATTTGATTTTTTGTATGGTACCTATCCATTAGACCAGGACGTTATCGATGAAATTGTGAGGATTTCCACCCTTCATGATTTGGAATCCACCACTCAATCTAGATTAACTCAATTTATCATTGTGATGTTGGACCGTCTTTTAAAAAATCATCCTCTTAAAGAGCTAAATGAGAAACATAACAAGTTATTGGATACAAAAGATTATCAAATTGCCTTAGAGTTGGCAGCTGTTATTGAACGTCAATTGCCAATTAAGATTCCAAAGCCTGAAATTTTGTTTATGACTATACCAATTGCAGGGCGAAGAACGCCGACAAACAATCGGACATTGGCTAATGTAACAATTACCGAGGATATAAAAAATCTCTTAGAATCGATTGTCGAACAGGTTGGTTTTAATAAGGAAATTATTAAAGAAAATGATTCTTTTTTTAATGATTTACTATTTCATCTAACTTTTATGCTAAACCGACTGATGTTTGGTTTGCGGTTAAAAAACCCTTTGCTCGCTGACGTGAAGGAGAAATATCCTGTAGCGTTTAGGATGGCCGAGATTGCTGGAAAAGTAATTGAAAATAAGTATGATCTTGAAGTTTCTGAAGATGAACTTGGTTATATAGCTTTTTACTTTGGAGTGTTTATTGCTCAGGGCGAAATTAAGGTGAAGCGCTTGCAGAAGGCAGCAGTTATTTGTGGGACCGGAAGAGGAACGGCTAAATTAGTGTCTATTCAATTGCAACGTATTCTTAATCAAAATACTGAGATAGATCTTTATTCAGAAAAAGAAGTTACACAAAATCTTTTAGCAAATTATGATATTGTATTCTCGACAGTTACCTTATCATTTGAAACTAGTACGCCACTAATCATGATAAGTGAAATCTTTGATGAGGATAGTATTTCAAGGAAAATTGAAAACGTAACCTATATGCAAAATTTAAAGCTTAAAGATGGTAGTAATCATAACGCTATCGTAAAGCAGTTAATTAACGAAGAAAAATACTTCACTTTGGATAGTACAAAAAGTTATCACGAAAATGTGGGTTCAATGATAGATGATTTAGTGATGAGAGGTTACTTCGACAAAGGTTTTAATGAACGTTTGAAAGAAAGAGAAGAAAAAGGGTCGATGGTGTTTGATAATCATATAGCTTTACCGCATACATTTAACCACGAGTCCAATGGAATACAACTTGCATTGGGTATCTTTCCTGAAACAGTCATGGCTGATGGAAAGGAAATAAAGCTTGTCTTTCTATTAGGGATACCGGAAAAACAATCGGAAAACAGTGAGCATCTGTTAGTGAAAATTTATGATGAAATTATTCGAATAGCTACTGACAAACAGTTAGTTGAGAAATTGGCTCAAACAACTAGTTATCAAGAACTAACTCAACTCCTCAAACAATCAAGTGTATTCTTTGACACTAGAGATTGATTGAGTTACGAAAATTTGGAATATAACACTTCGCTAACTTTAAAAGAAAAAATACAATTAGACCAGAAAGCAATTCTTAGTGTAGAAAGGTCAAGCGTGAAAAACATCATATAGAAAAGGGATGATGAGATGATTTGGTTTTTAATTGTCTTGATAGGAGTAGCGTGGCTGGTCCAGAGTATACTTGGTTTTTTTCAAATAAAGCATTTTAATAAAAAATATGCCGAAATGAGATCGATGGGACGAGTAGCAATTGGTAAAAAAACAGGCCGGTTTCGAGCTGGTACGGTTGTGATGTTATGTATTGATAAGAGAAATAAAATTCTAAAAGCAGCAAAAATGCAAGGTGTTACTGTTTTCTCTCGTGTGAGGGAATTAAAGGGTTTTGAAGGCAAATATCTTTTGAAAATCTCAGAGGAAGACTTTAACGGTGTTGATAAATTAACTAGACTTGCCATTCATGACGCTTTAAGAAGTTATGACATCATTTCTCAGGGTGGGGAGTTAAAAGTAAAAAAGGGTTGGATTGATTATCTCATTCCTAAGAAGAAGTAAGTAAAAGGAGGTTTTATATGATGGATATTATTATTCGTTTAGCAGAAGGATTTATGAATTTATTTAGACACGGTGGAGAGGTGTTTGTTGATCTAGTAACAGGAATTGTTCCACTTCTAATTATGTTACTCGTTGCGATGAATGCAATAGTTCGTTTTACAGGGGAAGAGAAAGTAGAAAAGCTTGCAAAAAAATCTGGGAAAAATCCATTTACAAGGTATTTCGTGTTACCTGCTGTTGGTACATTTATTTTAGCTAATCCTATGACCCTATCACTTGGTAGGTTTTTACCAGAAAAGTACAAGCCAAGTTACTATGCAGCTGCAACGTATTCATGTCATACACACAACGGATTGTTCCCGCATGTAAACCCAGGTGAATTATTTGTATTCTTAGGAGTTGCAGCCGGGATTACGACGTTAGGACATGATGTAACTGAATTAGCACTTCGTTATTTCTTAGTGGGGCTTGTAACAAACTTTTTAAGAGGTTGGGTAACAGATTTGACTACAGCATATGTTGCGAAACAACAAAACATAAAACTAAAAGATACAGTTCAATTATAGGTGGTGGAAAAAAATGACAACATATCATTCAATTAACGTTTTAAAAGGTGCAGGGGGATTTGGAGGACCGTTACAAATAACTCCAACCCCAGAGAAAAACAAAGTTGTTTATATTACTGGAGGGCAAAAACCCGATATTGCCGATAAAATTGCAGAATTAACTGGCTGTGAATTAGTTGATGGCTTTAAAACATCGGTTCCAGAAGCTGAAATGGCATGCGTGATTATCGATTGTGGTGGAACGTTACGCTGTGGATTATATCCTCAAAAAGGAATTCCAACTATTAACATTATGCCAACAGGTCAAAGTGGACCACTCGCAAAACATATCACAGAAGATATTTATGTATCTGGCGTAAAAGTTGATACCATTGAGTTAAGCGAAGAGGCTGAAGTCACTCAATCAACGGTTGCAACAGAAAATAATGAAAATGAAAACAGTAAACCAGAAGGAAAGTATAGTACAAAAAAGAAGATCAGTGAACAACAAGCACCAAAAGGGTTTATGGCAAGAGTCGGAATGGCGATGGGGTCAATTACAAGTGTATTTTACCAAGCTGGACGCGAGGCTATTGAAACAGTCATTAAGACAATTCTTCCATTTATGGCGTTTGTTGCCATGCTGATTGGAGTCATTACCGAATCTGGTATTGGTGATCTGTTTGCAAAATACTTATCACCATATGCTGGTTCCATTTGGGGATTAATTGTCATCGCACTTATATGTTCATTTCCACTCCTATCACCTTTTTTAGGACCTGGTGCCGTTATTGCGCAAGTAGTTGGAACGTTAATTGGGGTTGAAATTGGAAAAGGAAATATTCCTGCAAATTTAGCGTTACCTGCATTATTTGCAATTAACTCTCAAGCTGCAGCAGACTTTGTTCCAGTAGGATTGGGTCTTGCAGAAGCTGAGGTTGAAACAGTAGAAGTAGGGGTTCCATCGGTTCTTTATTCAAGGTTCTTGACAGGGGCACCAACAGTCTTTATTGCGTGGTTGGCGAGCTTTGGATTATACGATAGTTAATCCTTTTTTGGGAATGTGGATTCTACATTCGTAGAATCCTGAAAATATAAAAAAATATTTGAATGAAAAAAGGAGAATGAAAATGCAAACAAAATATAAAACACAGATTAATAAAATTGGACCTTCCGTATCAGAATTTCTAGGTGAAAAAATGCTTATCCTTTTTGGCGAAAATGCACCAGCTGAATTAGCAGATTATTGCTTGTTAATAGATGTAAATGGAATTGAAAACGACATTGAAGTTGGAGACAGACTTCAATTAGGCGAAAAGGAATACAAAATTACTGCTGTAGGTGATGCTGTGGAGAAGAATTTGTCTTCTCTTGGCCATATAACTTTAAAATTTGATGGGTCAACGACTCCAGAATTACCTGGTTCACTTTATTTAGAGGATATAGAAATTAGTGAAGTTAACCCAGGTGATTTACTTCAAATTTTCGCGAAGTAATAGAAATGAAATAGGAAAAGATCATTATAGCTTAACTTTTGTTGCATTATCTTCATATGAAGAAACATCAAGAGTTAGGCTATTCTATTATATTATCCTCGAAAGGGTGTGCCGATTCATGCAGTTAGTCATTGATTCAGCAAACATTGAGAAAATCAGAAAGCTAAATGAATATTACCCAATTGATGGAGTAACAACGAATCCCAGTATAATTGTAAAAGAGCAAAAACCATTCCTTCCATTATTAAAAGAAATTAGAAGTGTAATTGGAGAGGAGAAAGAACTATTTGTTCAAGCATTAGCCGAGAAGGCAGAAGATATCGTTAAGGAAGCACGGTATCTTCGTAACACATTATCGGGAAACGTAGTAATTAAAGTTCCTGTTACTAAAGAAGGAATTAAAGCAATAAATCAGCTAAAAGTTGAAGGCATTCCAACATTGGCTACAACTGTATACACTCCAATGAATGCATTTTTAGCAGCTAAAGCAGGTGCTGACTATGTAGCCCCATATGTCAACCGAATTGATAATCTATCTGGAAATGGGGTAAATGTAGTATCTGAAATAACTCAGATTTTTTTACGTCACAACCTATCATGTAAAGTGTTAGCAGCGAGTTTTAAAAATGTTCAACAAATACACAATGTATGTTTAGCTGGAGTACATGGTGTTACGACTGCACCTGAATTAATAGAGGAAATGATCGGGCACCCGTCAATTGAAGCGAATGTTAAGCAATTTAAAAAGGAATGGTTAGATTTGTACGGTGAGGAAAGTATGAATTTAATTTCAACTAAATGATTTACTTTAATTTTTGGAGGGTGAAAAAATGATAAAGGGTATCGTTTTTGATTTTGATGGATTAATTATAGATACAGAATTAGCCTTATATGAAGCTTTTTGTGAGTTATTAAAATTAGATCCTAGTGAACTACCAATAAAGGATTATGCCTTTTACATTGGTACCGATTCTAGTGCGTTACATGACTTTATTCTAGAAAAAGCAAATGGAAGAATGACACTTGAGGAAATAATTGAAGAGTCATCTATTTTACATAAAGAAAAACTAAAATATGCAATCGCTCGTGATGGAGTTAAGGATTATTTAAAAGAAGCCAAGAGCAAAGGATTGAAAATAGGATTAGCCTCAAGCTCAAATAGAGAATGGATCAATTTTTTCTTACAAGAACTACAGTTGCTAGAGTTTTTTGACGTCATCCAAACTCAGGATGATGTAGAGAAAGTAAAACCGGATCCAACACTATATCGAAATGTAATTAACGATTTTGGGATACATCCATCTGAAGCTATTGCATTTGAAGACTCAGCAAATGGAGCTAAGGCCGCTATCGGGGCAGGATTAAAATGTGTGATTATTCCTAACAAAGTAACTGAAAATCTACATTTTGAAAACTACCATTTGAGAATAATGAGTATGAAAGAAAAAACACTCTCTAATGTGATTGAAATTATAGAAAATTCATAACTAAATTATTCAACTTTCGCAGACGCTTGGAAAAGTCGATAATACATTAAAGAAGTTAAAGTATTTAGGAATCAAACGGTAGCAACAGCCATTTTTACTACTCAGCAATCTTTGAAATAGGTTATTGATTTGATTTTTCGTTTTTGGGGGAAATAGATGAATGTTTACGTTTAAAAAGCGGTTGATAGTTCAATTTCTTTTCACTGTAGCGCTTATTACTTTAGTAATAAATATTGTATATTCTCATGTGAATGACAGGAAGCCTAGGGTTGTTGTTGTTTTGAAAGCATTAGAATCTGAGTCAGAGTATTGGACAATTGTAAGTGAAGGAGCCAAAAAAGCCTTCAAAGACTTTAAGATTGATGGTCAAGTGATTGGTACTCATAATTTACAAGTCACAGAACAAATAGAAATCTTAAGAGATGTTCTGAAAACAAAACCTGATGCACTGATTGTTGCCGCCATCCAACCTACTTCGATTATTCCTATTTTAAAAGAATATAAGAATAACAATATTCCTATTCTACTTGTTGATACCGACTTAGATTGGGATGGTCAGACAATGTATATAGGTACGGATAACTATGACCTAGGTGTAAAATCCGGTCAATTGTTGGGTTCTATGCTGCAGCCTGGGAATCAAGTGGCGCTTATTCATTCAACTAATGTCAATCCTGATATGGTTAAAAGGTTGAAAGGGAGTAGAGATGCTTTGGAGCCCATTGGGGTCAACATTGTTACGGAACGGTCTGCTGATAACGTATCGGGAGAAGTAGAAATAGCAATAGATGAAATTTTACAGAAGTATCCAAACATTAAAGGGATATTTGCAGTTACCGATACAATTGCAATCAATACTATGAGGGAATTGGAGAAAAATGGATACAAAATCCCCGTCATTGGTACGGACGGTACATTGAAGATGTTAAAAGAAGTTTCAGAGGGTAGAATAAGTGCTACCATAGCTCAAAACCCTTATGATATGGGATATTTAAGTGTTTTGAATGCACTTAATACGATAAAGGGAAAGCTCTCTGAAGATAGATTGGATACTGGGGTAGATATCATAATCAAAGAGAATTCGGTAGATCGAATGAATTTTCTAGCTACTAAACTAAAATAATGGCTTAATAAGGAGTTATTTAATCTTTCATAAAAAGGAGAATACGAATATGGCAGAAAAAATATTTACAATAATTGATAAAACGGGTATTCATGCACGACCAGCAACGCTTTTAGTTAAAACCGCGGGTCGCTTTAATGGAGAAGTAAATCTTGAATATAAAGAGAAAAGTGTAAATTTAAAATCAATTATGGGTGTTATGTCTCTTGGAATTCCTGAGGGAGCTCAAGTGAAAATCGTTACAACAGGTTCAGATGAAAACGAAGCACTAGAAGCAATCACTGAGACATTAGAAAAACAGGGGTTAGCAATATGATGATTCATAGTATTAAAGGCATTGGTGCATCGGCAGGGATATCAATTGCAAAAGCATATTGCTTAGAAGAACCTGAATTAAAAATAGAAAAAAGAGTAATCGAAAATACTGAAAGCGAGCTTAAACGTTTTCAGGATGCAGTTAATCAATCCGAATTGGAACTTCAACAAATAAAAGAACATGCGCATCAGGAACTAGGTGCGGATAAAGCAGAGATATTTGAAGCACATTTATTAGTATTAAACGATCCAGAATTAATAACTCCTGTAAAAGAAAAAATTAAAAACGAAAGCATAAACGCTGAAGGAGCAATAAAAGAGATTGCTGATATGTTTGTTTCTATGTTTGAACAGATGGAAAATGAATATATGAAAGAACGTGCTGCTGACATCCGGGATGTAACAAAACGAGTTATCGCCCACTTGTTATGTGTTCCCGTACCGAATTTAAGTTTGGTTTCTGAAGAAGTCGTAATTGTTGCAGAAGATCTTACGCCTTCAGATACGGCTCAATTAAATCGTCAATATGTGCAAGGGTTTACGACGAATATTGGTGGCCGAACTTCCCATTCAGCTATTATGGCAAGGTCTATGGAAATTCCTGCTGTAGTTGGCGCAAAGGTAGTAACACAAGAGATTAAAAATGGTCAATTAATCATTGTTGATGGTATTGACGGTAATGTGATTATAAATCCTTCTTCAGAAGTAGTAAAAGAATATGAAAAGAAAAAGGCTCAGTTTGAAGCACAAAAAGTAGAGTTGGCAAAGCTCGTAAATGAAAGTACCATTTCAGCTGATGGCTGCCATATAGAACTGGCGGCTAATATTGGTACTCCTGATGATGTAAGAGGAGTTCTTGAAAATGGTGGTGAAGGTGTCGGTTTATACCGTACAGAGTTTCTATATATGGGCCGCGACCAGTTACCAACAGAAGAAGAGCAATTTGAAGCTTATCGAACGGTATTAGAATCTATGGAAGGAAAGCCTGTTGTTGTACGTACGCTTGATATTGGTGGGGATAAAGAGCTTCCATATTTAGATCTTCCAAAAGAAATGAACCCGTTTTTAGGATTCCGTGCCCTGCGACTCTGTCTAGAAATGCAGGACATGTTCCGCACTCAGCTTCGTGCTTTATTGCGAGCAAGCATGTACGGAAACTTAAAAATTATGTTTCCTATGGTTGCAACACTAGAGGAGTTCCGCCAAGCAAAAACTATTTTGTTAGAAGAAAAAGAAAAACTGAAGAGTGCAGGTAGCACTATATCCGACGATATTGAAATAGGGATAATGGTCGAAATTCCATCTACTGCCGTGACGGCAGATTTATTTGCAAAGGAAGTTGACTTCTTTAGCGTCGGAACCAATGATCTAATTCAATACACAATGGCTGCCGATCGTATGAATGAACGTGTTTCTTACCTTTACCAACCATATAACCCAGCCATTCTTCGATTGGTTAAAATGGTTATTGATGCTGCACATAATGAAGGAAAATGGGTAGGAATGTGTGGAGAAATGGCAGGAGATGAAGTGGCGATTCCAATATTACTTGGACTTGGCTTGGATGAGTTTAGTATGAGCGCGACTACTATCTTACAGGCAAGAAGTCAAATTAGTAAACTATCAAGAGTTGAAGTCAGCACTGTAATAGAACAAATTCTAAATATGAAGTCAGCTCAAGAAGTGGAAGAGTTAATTAAGCGGAAGTTTTTGACTAAATAAGCTATTGATAATGGAAGTTAACGAATCATCTTATATGAGACATGTTTACCTTTAAACTTTATAAGAGATTAGAGTATCAAAATAAAAACTTTAAAATATAAATCGGAGCAAAGGAGAATGAAAAATAATGCCTATTTCTTTTAATTATTCAAACGTATTACCATTTATGCAAAAATCTGAGGTAGAGAACTTAAGAGACTTTGTTTCAGTAGCCCATACCAATCTACATGAAAAAAGAGGTGCAGGGTCTGATTATCTTGGGTGGATAGACCTGCCAAATAGTTATGATAAAGACGAATTTTCTAGAATTAAAAAAGCTGCTGAAAGAATACGTGGTAATTCTGAAGCTCTAATTGTAATAGGGATTGGAGGATCTTACTTAGGTTCACGGGCCGCGATTGAGTCATTATCGCATACATTTCACAATCAAATGAGCAATACTACTCAAGTGTATTTTGCTGGTCAAAATATTAGCTCTACTTATGTAACTCATTTGTTAGAGATCTTGGAAGGTAAAGATATTTCAATTAATGTCATATCTAAATCTGGTACTACTACTGAACCTGCTATTGCTTTCCGTATCTTCCGCGACTATATTGAGCAAAAATACGGTAAAGAAGAAGCAAGAAGACGTATTTATGTTACCACAGACCAAGAAAAAGGAGCATTGAAACAACTCGCGAACGAAGAAGGTTATGAAACTTTTGTTATTCCTGATGATGTAGGTGGAAGATTTTCCGTACTGACAGCAGTTGGTCTTTTACCAATTGCTGCTGCAGGACTTAATATTGACCAAATGATGGCTGGAGCTGCTGCTGCTGCTCGTAAATATAATAATTCGGATTTATTAACAAATGAATGTTACCAGTATGCAGCTGTAAGAAATGCACTTTATTCTAAAGGAAAGTCAATTGAGCTGTTAGTAAACTATGAGTCATCTCTTCATTATGTTGCTGAGTGGTGGAAACAATTATTTGGAGAGAGTGAAGGGAAAAATCATAAAGGACTGTTTCCTGCTTCTGTTGATTTTTCAACAGATTTACACTCCTTGGGACAATATGTCCAAGAGGGCCAACGTAATATGATTGAGACAGTAATACAGGTTAAGAAACCACAGACTGAAGTAACCATTCAAGAAGATCCAGCTAATACCGATGGTTTGAATTTTCTAGTTGGAAAAACAATGGATGAAGTGAATAAAAAAGCGTTCCAAGGTACAGTATTGGCCCATGTAGATGGTGGAGTGCCAAACATGGTTGTAGAACTGGATCAATTAAATGAGTTTACATTTGGTGAAATGGTTTACTTTTTCGAGAAAGCTTGTGGAATTAGTGGATATTTGTTAGGCGTTAATCCTTTTGATCAACCAGGAGTTGAAGCGTATAAAAAGAATATGTTCGCTTTACTGGGGAAACCCGGTTTCGAAGTCGAGAAAGAAAATTTAATGAAGCGTTTACTAAATGGATTGGAGTAGTAATAAAAAAATAGACATAATCTGAAAAAATGGTGAAGAGCCCTTGTTTTCAAATCATAAACTCTGGCAATCCTAGTGATAATTTCACTCGCTAGTTCCTCAAGGGTATATCAAAAGGCGTGAATAATACGACAAAAGTGATTAAACGAATGTCGTATGGAATTAAGAGTTTTGAACGATTACGAAAGAAAAAATTGTGGAGACAAAATAGTCCGAGTACAGCTGCTAGCCCAGCTGTACTCGGAAAAGAGTCTGTGAAAGAGAGTAGATTGGATAAATCTGCACCACCATAATTGACAGAGAGCCTCATTTTATTAATGCCATTAATTAGGGATTCTAAGTATTCTATATGTTATCAGTATTGTTTGATCATAAATAGTTCTAAAGAGTCTTTTTTATCCTTTTTAGTCCTTAAATAGAAAGGAATTCTACCGAAAATTAGATTCTAAAATAGTAATTTTTTAGCCTGGTTCAATTAAGGGCTAGGATTTTTAATTAAAGGTTTAAAAAAATGGCAACAATACGATAACGAAATTGCATTTTCCTTTCGTTGTTAGAAGGAGTGTAATCATTTTATGATAGAAATGTAAGGGTCTTCACAATAACAGAGAAGCTTTTATTAAATCCTTTGGCTGATTCGAGATATCGTACTTAGACATTTAATAATTTTCTGTTGATTAAATAGGTAATACAATCATACTTCGTATAAAAAAATATAGATTAATTGTTAAATAGTTTCCTGTTTGCTTCAAATTAAGTTCGTATATATGAAGTAGATCACCAACGAAGAACCGTTAAATTTTTCAAATCGAACAATTAAAACACAAAAGAATAAGGAGATCGGATGTGAAGATGAAGGAAAATATCTATGTGGTTTCTGACTCAGGTTGCGAAACAGCTGAGTCCATAGTAAAAGCAGTTACAGCTCAATTTAATGGAGGAGATATCAAAATCAAATATATTTCTTATGTAGATGATATCAAGGATCTTAAAAATGTTATTGCTGCCTCCAAGGATAGTAATTCTATTATTGCTTATAGTATTATAATTCCGTTTTTAAAGCAATATCTTGATCAGAATGCAAGAGAAGAGGGAGTTATAGCGGTTGATTTAATGAATCCACTTATGGAAGTATTTATTCAAAAATTTAATAAAGTTCCAAAAGGTGAACCAAAACTAATTAGAAAATTGGATGATGACTATTTCCGACGAGTTGAAGCAATTGAGTTTGCGGTGAAACATGATGATGGACAAGATATTAGAGGCATTAAACTTGCTGATATTGTATTAGTAGGTGTATCCCGAACATCAAAGACACCGCTTTCTATGTATTTAGCACATAAAGGATATAAGGTGGCGAATGTACCTTTAGTACCAGAGATAGCACCTCCTGGTGACCTTTTTGAGATCCGAAAAAATAAATGTGTTGGCCTAGTGATAACACCAGATAAATTGAATGAAATTCGAAGGGAACGGTTAAAAAATTTAGGATTAACGATTCAGGCGAATTATGCAAATTTAGAAAGGATCCTTGAGGAATTAGATTATGCTGAAAATCTTATGAAACGAATAGGCTGTCCAATCATAAATGTTTCAAATAAAGCAATTGAAGAGACGGCTGATTTAATATTAGCAATGTTAAAAAAGAGAGGAGTCGTATATCATGAATAAATTTGTATATATGTTTGATGAGGGGAATAACAAAAAGGAACTCTTAGGGGGAAAGGGAGCTAATTTAGCTGAAATGACCCGAATAGGGTTACCAGTCCCTTTTGGTTTTACCATTTCAACAGAGGCCTGTAATACATATTATGATACAGGAAAAACCATTTCGACAGAGATCGAACTTCAGGTTTTAGAAGCTCTTAATACCCTTGAAGAAAAAACAGGTAAAAGACTTGGAGACCCAGAAAAACCGCTACTTGTTTCTGTCCGCTCCGGTGCGGTGCATTCGATGCCAGGAATGATGGATACCGTTTTAAACCTTGGCATGAATGATGAAACCGTGGAGGGGATGGCAAAGCTTACAAATAATGACCGTTTTGCATATGACTCTTACCGTAGGTTTATTCAAATGTTTAGCGATGTTGTTCTACATATAGATGGTTTTTATTTTGAACAATTATTAGAAGAAATCCGAGAAGGAAAGGGATATCATTCAGATCCTGAAATGACTGCAGAAGATTGGAAAGAAGTGATTAATGGTTATAAGGATATTGTTAAGAGGCATACGAAAAGAACTTTTCCTGAAGATCCAAAGGAGCAATTATTCCTCTCCATCAGTGCTGTTTTTGATTCATGGAATAACCAACGTGCCATTGTATACCGCCGTCTTCAGAAAATTCCTGGACACCTTGGAACAGCAGTGAACATTCAAAGCATGGTTTTTGGAAATATGGGCAATGATTCTGGTACTGGAGTTGCTTTTACCCGAAATCCATCTACAGGGGAAGCTAAGCTTTACGGTGAATATTTGATAAATGCTCAGGGAGAGGATGTTGTTGCTGGAATTCGTACCCCTCAACCAATTGCTACCCTCCAAGATGAAATGCCAGAAGTATATCAGCAGTTTGTTGAGACTTGTCACCTTCTAGAAAGGCACTATCAAGACATGCAGGATATTGAGTTTACAGTAGAACGTGGTGAACTCTTTATACTTCAAACACGGACTGGTAAAAGAACAGCTCAAGCAGCAATTAGAATAGCTGTTGAATTAGAAGAAGAACTAATTATAAGTAAAAAAGAAGCAATTCTGCGTGTAGATCCTGATCAGCTTAACCAGCTGCTTCATCGTCGAATTGATGAAGCATATGTACGGAAACAGTTAGCTAAAGGTCTACCAGCTTCTCCTGGGGCAGCAACAGGGCAAGTCGTATTTGATGCAGATGAAGCAGAAAGAATAGCAAATGACAAAATAAAGGTTATTCTTGTTCGCCCAGAAACGACACCCGACGATATTCATGGAATTGTTGCTTCTCAAGCTACCGTTACTAGCCGTGGAGGAATGACAAGCCATGCAGCAGTTGTTGCAAGAGGAATGGGAAAACCTTGTATATGTGGCTGTGAATCTATAAAGATAGATTTGAAATTAAAGCAATTTAAAGTGGGGGATACGATCGTGAAACAAGGTGATATTATTACGGTCGATGGATCTACTGGAGAAATCATGTTAGATGAGATTCCCATGATCGAGCCACAGCTTTCAGACGAGTTTCAATTGTTGCTAACTTGGGCAGATGAGGAAAGATTACTTGGCGTTAGAGCAAATGCTGACAATCCAGAGGATGCTAAAAAAGCTTTTGAATTTGGAGCAGGTGGAATCGGATTGTGCCGTACAGAGCATATGTTTATGGATGCACATCGAATCCCAATTGTTCAGGATATGATTCTTTCTGAAACATATGAAGAACGTAAAGTCTCTCTAACTAAGCTATTGCCAATGCAGCAAGAGGATTTTGAGGGAATCTTTGAAGCGATGCAAGGGCAGCCTGTAACGATTCGATTATTAGATCCACCTCTTCACGAGTTCTTGCCGGATAAGGAAGAACTACTTGTTGAAGTAACAAAGCTACAAATATTAGATTCAAATTCTAAAGAATTAAATGATAAGGAACAGCTTTTAAGAAAAGTGCGGCAATTAGAAGAATTAAACCCGATGCTAGGCCATCGAGGCTGCCGTTTGGGAATGATATATCCTGAAATTTACATCATGCAGGCAAAAGCAATCTTTTATGCAATTGCGAAAGTAATAGAAAACGGGGTGGACGTAAAACCAGAAATTATGATTCCTTTAGTTGGTCATGTAAATGAGTTAAAAGAAATGCGTCAATTAGTAATTAATGCTGGCATGCAAGTTAAGGAAGAAACAGGACTGGAATTCGATTGTCTCATTGGTACGATGATTGAAGTTCCACGAGCAGCCTTAACTGCTGACCAAATTGCTCAAGAGGCGGACTTTTTTTCCTTTGGAACAAATGACTTAACTCAAACTACCTTTGGATATAGTCGTGATGATGCAGAGGGGAAGTTCCTTCAAGCTTATATTGAAAACAAGGTTCTCCCAGAAAATCCATTTTCTTCACTTGATCAAGAAGGGGTAGGTAAACTTGTTGAAACTGGTGTAAATCTTGGTAAGGAATCCAACCCAAGGTTAAAAACAGGTATTTGCGGAGAACATGGAGGAGAAAAAAATTCAATCCAATTCTGCCAAGATGTTGGACTGGATTATATTAGCTGCTCACCATACCGTGTACCTCTTGCACGTCTTGCTGCGGCTCAAGCTGCTATTAAAAATGAACAAAAACAGTGCGAAAATGAACTACTTCAAATATAAAAATGATTAAGAAGCTCAAGCAGGTTTTTATAGCAAACTATGAAGATGAGAAATATGTAAACTAAAAATCTGAATATTGCGGAATATATTAAGGATAAGCGAAGCTCTATGAGTGCTACATCCATTTATCAAAAGCAAAAATGGAGCAGCATATAGAAACCATACTTTCTATGACCACAACAGAGGAAGTCGTATCATTTGTTTTCATATAGGAACGAGCTCAAAAGAAAAAAATTTGAGATCGTTCCTTTCTCAATTACTAGCTTTTATTTTGATTCCGCTTCGCTCTACCATTTGAGGTAGAGGTACATAGAATTGTGAAAAAAACAAGACTGATAAACAATTTATTATTTAAAGCCCCTCTAAACATGCCTTAAGGATCGATTAAAATCTTCATTTTGCGAATATCTGTTTTGTGGAAGAAAAATTAAAAGATATCCAAAAAAAGATGGAGCAAAATCCTTTTATATTGTTTTGGTGAAAAAGGTGAAGGCAACAAATAATTTGCAACAGGTTGTCCAACATATGGAGAGTAGTTTAAATACTGCAGGTTATGGTGATACGAAGAAGTCTGTGATCACATTTTGATCACAGACTTAAATAATTTAAGTTTAATAGAATTAATTAGAATTTTCACTATCCTTGCCCGAACAAATGGCTCGATGGAGAAATAAATAATTACGATGAACTGTATCAATCTTTAGAGAAGTTAGCACTTAAAATGAATGCAAACATTCTTGATGAATCTTTACAAGAACTTGGGGCTTCAAAAGGGGCGTATGTAGAATTTTAAGAAATGAATGAGCTAGGGAAATTAGAGACACATAAAGCGATTGAATTAAACCCACGTAGTAGTGAATTACAAAATATAAAAACAGTAATCCATGATATGTTACAGGCATATGAACGGCTAACAGGCTTAGAGGAAGCACCTACGTTCATTCTATAATAGATATAATTCAACGTTGTAAGATGATAACGTGGAGGGCTTACTCTCTATGAAACAGTGAAAAGGAAAACAGTCATGAGAATAGTTACTGTATAACTTCTCTTTGTATCAGTGAAAGTGGTGGCATAGTACCGTCGAAGTGTCTAATCAACATGGAGGGATAGCCACTAGACTAATAAAGATGAGTTTAATCATGCAAGGCAGTTCTTTATCGGTTAATAAGGTTCTCGTAAGAATAAAAGAGGTTCACCTCCCACGGGAGGCACCGACTTATTGAAACGGAAGAAATGAGATACAGTGACCTAGAATAGTATAGTTCGCCCACTGTATCAATGGTTCAAATGAATTGGATTAGTTGGAACGCCGTATGAGGTGAAAGTCTCACGTACGGTGTGAACAGGGGGAAAAGGGAGCGATAACTTCAAACCCTTATCTATCTGTATCAACAAGCTAAAAAAGGCGATCCTTACAGTACAGGTGATCGCTTTTTTAAGGTTAAAATTTGCTTATCGTATAATATCCGCGTTTTGTCGGCAGGACCCCACATCCATCAACTTAAGAAGTATCAGTATGTCCAAGAGCTAGAGATTATCTGTCAGTGTCTGGAAGTTTTTTGCGCCAGAGCCAAAATATCTATTGTCATTTTAAGGTTTATTGTTTCACCGTATCGAAGGGCTATTATTCCGGTTAGTTCAGGGGGCAAAGGGAGATTCGGCGCATTGGTCACCCAAGTGTAAGGTTCAATACTTATAATTTCATCAGCCATCCCCATTGTATAAATGAGCCAGTACTTATATAATTCAGAAGTTTGGATTCGAATTTCATAATCTTTTCTGGAAAGCACTGCCGTATGGGAGTGACCACCGATGGAAAACAATTTCTCCATTTCTATACCTTGTAAATTAATTCCTTTAGTTAATCCTTCATAAGGTCCTAGAGTCATCAATCTACCGGTTGGCATCAGTTCGGAATCTAACTCCCATTCATATGAAACCGGAAGTTTGAACATCCATTTTTCCGGTTCATGATCAATACAAAACCAAGGATGTAATCCGAACCCTACAGGAGCCGTTACTACGCCTCGATTTGTAATGCTTACTTTTTGTGTTAGCGTACTCCCTTTTAATTCGTAAGTCATGCTAAAAAACAAATCATGAGGATACTGCCGCAAAACATCGGGGAAGTCAATCGTAGCAAATGTTGAAGTGACAGACTGGCTGTTACCAATTTGCATAGTGGATGCGACTTTCCATGAATGCAAGGCAAGAAACCCATGGTTATTATGCTTGTTTTCCCAGTTAATGTCTAATTGATAGACTCTTCCTTGGAATTCAAAACGGCCAAAGCGTGTTCGATTCGGCGGAAACAAAACAGGTATACCATAATAAAGTGGTTCATCCTTTAACACGTTGAGATTTTTGGGCTTTCTCAGCACTTCGCGCTGTTTAACTCGATCCCATAATCTATACAAATTGTTGCCCAACGACGGACACAAACATGCAATTAGTTTATCGCTTTGTAATGTATATATTTCAAAACTATCCAGTATTTCTTTCGAAACCATTGAGTGAACCTCCTTCATATTTACGTTAATTCATATATACGTAAATTCTAAGAAACAATCCCATTTAATTAATGAAATGATCAAACTCCCTCATTAAAGTAAGGTTTTTCTCTTGTTTTCTCAGTATTTTATATTTCTTTTTATGAACATCTTGTGGATCAGCAGGCTTTCATTTCTATTTTGGTGAAGGAGGGCGTACTTAAATAAACCCGTCCTCTCCTTTTTACAGAAAAAGGATTATGATGAATAATGTGGTCGCTTATGGATCCCACACGATTCATGGCGGGACATCCTCCCACATCTCACAGCGTCATATGCGCATACATTCCTTCGTTCTGCCTATCCATGAAGCGGGGGCGGCGATGCTTTTTTGCAGGGTCTATGCCCAATAGTTTGATCGATTGCCGACTGCTCCGATCTTCTGATGTTCAAGTCTAAAAGTTAATGACCGGCTATACCTATTCTACTTAAGATCTACCTAACTTTACGCGGCTTCTTGTAAGCCGAAATGAGGGATATCCTTTAACATTTTTTTAGGGCAAAAGGCGATTTGTTTTTTTCCAAGCGTAAACAATATTCGAATTAACTTACAACACAAAGCTATCAGTGATTGTTTCTTTTTCAACGGGTTTTCATTTCTAGTTGTAAAGTATTGATGTAATGCCTTAAGGGCAGGGTTTTTAGAAACCAATGTCAGAATTACCTTAAACAATAAAGTGCGTAATTTAGGTCGTCCTCGCTTCATAAATTGACTCACATCTACATATATAGAGGTGTAAAAGAAAGGACGTGAAAGTATTGAGGATTTATGTCGCTGATGATGGAGATACCCTTAGAAAAATCTCCATAAAAAAAGATGTTGAAATCGAGGAGCTCATTTCTTTCAATCCACACATTGCAAGCCCCGATTTGGATATCACAGGTGGGCATGTAAAACTTCCTGACCTATACCAGCCAATTAGAAACAAGGTAAATATCCCACCTTGCCCAGATAACTCAATCAATTATCAAGAGCAATGGATTCCCCTAACTTCTCTAGAGAAAATGGAGCAAACGGATTATGATGTGCTTATTGTTGGTACTGGGGCAGGAGGAGGAGCTGCGCTCTGGAGATTATGTGAACAATGGGGAGAAAATGGAAAACGGATCGGTGTCCTTGAAGCGGGAGATCTCTTATTACCGACAAATGCGCAGAATATCGCTACGGTAGATCACGAACGTTTATTAAAGTATTTTTATAGTGTAGCTAAATCACCTCATCAATATCCCTCTCCACAAGTTACTGCTCTGGGGGGAAGAACTTTATTTTGGACATCGGTGAGTCCACGTATGCATGTTTCTGAAATTGTAGAATGGCCCGTAACAGTTAAAGTGATGGAGTTCTACTATAAGATTGCAGAAAAGGTCATGGACGTTACACAGGACTTTACCAAAGGATCTTCAATCACGCAAACTTTTTTAAATCGGCTTCAGGGAAATGGTTTTCCCGAATCAACTGATGAACCGATAGCAATCAACCTTGAACCGACAAAATATGGAGTGGTCAATTCCAACGCATTTTTTAGCTCTATTTCTTTCCTTGCTCAAGCCTTGAATCGCTCCTTCGATTTAGCTGTAAAGGCCCGTGCCGTTCAGGTCCTCACTGAAAAGGACAAAGTCATTGGTATAAAAGTAGTATCACCGGAGAAGAAATCCTATTTTATTAAAGCAAAGACCGTTGTTCTGTCAGCAAGCACTTTTGAAACACCGCGTATTTTGCTTCACTCGGGTATTCAAGGGAGGGCGATCGGTCATTATCTAATAAACCATTCTAGATTGGTTGGTACAGGAAAAGTGAGCCGCAACGAGTTCCCGGAGATTTTAGGACCGCTTCGTATTTTAATTCCAGGTACCGAAGATCGTCCCTATCAAGTACAGATTTGGGGACCAGGAAAGTACCCTTGGGTGCATTTTAAAGAACAACCTTTGAGAGGGGAGTGGGAGGTTAATTTTTACGGTTCTGGTAAGGTAGAATCCCAATTTGATAATAAAGTCATCCTTGATCCACTCAAGCGAGATGAATATGGGGTACCGGAAATACAAGTTAATTTTACTTTTAGTAAACAGGATGAGGTCGTTATTCGACAAATGGCAGAAGGTATGAAGCAGGCTTCCTCAGCTATGAATGTCCCCTTGATTTCAAAGGACGGTCAATCGGACGTTTGCCTAATGCCCCCTGGATTAGAAAATCATGAAATGGGAACCTGCCGCATGGGAGATGATCCCCTTACCTCAGCAACCAACCGATATGGCCAAGTCCACGGTGTACACGGCCTATATGTAGCTGACAATAGCGTGATCCCTACCAGTGGTACCGCTAACCCTACCCTCACCACCGTAGCCTTGGCAATTCGAACGGCTGATTATATTATTCATCAATTGAAATAAAGATTTTGATGCAAAAAATAGTTAATAGGAATATAGAATAGCGATACGTAGACATTTTATGTCCAAATCGACCTGCTTTAGCAGGTGGTCGTTTAATGAAAGTTTGCCTCTATTAGAAAATCATTTAATATAAAGCCTGTTAAAAAATTCGATTCAAGAAGCTCTTTTGAAAAGGTTTGCCTATTTAAATGTGTTCGAATAGACAAAGCAAAGGAACTACTATTGCAAAACATATGAAAACTGTCCAAGTTTCTGAACTAGTAGGATTCAAAGGTTCGATTCATTTTTCAACGGTTTTTTAAAAGTATGCTGGCATGCCACCGTGGAAATTTTTAATTTCCAAACGCGTGGTCTAACTCCACCGTCTTTAGACGGTATACGCTTTTAGCCTTATACTTCGATGTCCATACTTAAGGTGTGAGGAGAAAGTATGGACGGATATAAGAAGAATAGTCATGCAGTTTTTGACATCAAGTTTCATGTAATCTGGGTTACAAAATATAGATATAAGGTGTTACGTGGTCCGATTGCCGTAAGAACACGAGAATTAATCAGGCAAGGATGTGAAGCAAGAGGAATTACAATCTTGCAAGGAAGTGTTGGGAAAGATCACATCCACTTATTGTTATCATGTTCACCGAGCCTGGCGCCAAGTAAAATCATGCAGTACCTAAAAGGGAGATCATCAAGGCTTCTGCAGGATCAATTTCCCGAATTGAAAAAGAAATATTGGGGCCAGCACTTATGGGCAAGGGGCTATTTTTGTGCCACAGTAGGAACAGTAGATGAAGAGACAATAAGAAATTATATTGCAAACCAATTCAATGAAGAAAAGAACGACATATTCACGATAGAAGAGTGAGTTTAGTCAAATTTTAGTGTGGTTAAGCATATAGGCCTTTAAGATGACTTCAGTCTTAAGAAACGACTTTAGTCGTAGACATTTTATGTCCAAATCCACCTGCTTTAGCAGGTGGTCGTTTAAGCAGAATATAAAAATAATGATCAGAATCTGAAAATGAATTGAATTGCAACTTGTCAAGCTGTGAGTTAGAACTAGTATCAAACGAGTTTAATAGTGGACAACCTCTTCAATGCAAAATAATTGAGGAGGTTATTTCTTGTTACAGCTGTATCTTTCAAAAAAGTACACAATGATAATGCAACCCTTTTCACTTTTTTGTGAAAAAGTATGTATTAATTTATCTTTACAAAAAATTTATACTTAACATAGTTTGAAAAGGCTTTCAGGAAAAAGATATGGAGGGATAGAAGATGGACAATACTTGGCTTGAATTAGATGGGAAAGTTGCCATTGTAACCGGTGGCGCTTCTGGAATTGGATTGAATATTTCCAATGAATTAGTAAGAAATGGAGTAAAAGTGGTTGTTGCCGATTTGAATGGAGAAGAAGGACAACAAGATAACGGTGCTTATTTTGTTAAGTGTGATGTAACAAGTAAGGAAAGTGTAGATCATACGGTTGCAAAGACTGTTGAATTATTTGGATCAGTGGATATCCTAGTAAATAATGCGGGTGTGAACCTCCCAAGACTATTAGTTGATGACAAAGGTGAGAAGCCAGAATATGAATTAAGTGAAAAAGATTTTGATTTTATGGTGGCAGTAAACCAAAAAGGTCCTTATTTATTTGCACAGGCTTCTGCTAAAGAGATGCTTAAGCAAAAACAAGGTGTGATTATTAATGTTTCATCGGAAGCAGGTCAAGAAGGGTCTGCTGGACAAAGCTGTTACTCTGCTACAAAAGGAGCAGTCATTTCTTTTACTCGTGCTTGGGCTAAGGAATTAGGAAAATACAATATCCGTGTTGTTGCGGTAGCTCCTGGGATCTTAGAAACAACAGGGTTAAGAACAGATGCTTATAATGAGGCATTAGCATATACTCGTGGCGTTACAGTAGATGGATTAACAACCGATTATAGTAAATCAATTCCTCTTGGAAGAGAAGGAAAATTAACTGAAATAGGCGATCTAGTTTCTTACCTCGCTTCAGATCGTGCTAGTTATATTACAGGAACGACTTTAAATATCTCAGGTGGGAAATCCCGTGGATAATAAAGCTAGCGCTGGTTAGGGTAAAGAAGACAGATTTTAAGCCTTTTTGGATGGGACATGGACAGGAAATAGGAGCAGCAATGCTAGTTCATTACCAATTCCTGTTAATGTCTGGCATTCATTTTTCAACAGAAGAGGTGATGAAATGTCTGACCTAAAGATTGAAGGAAGGAATTACCAGATAAATTGAGATAGCCCGAAAAAAAACGTACAGCACCTTAAGTAATCTTGCGGAAACATGGGCGTTAGTACGAGAACGATCCGAAATGACATTAAGCAGATAAATAGTGACTTAAAAAAGTGTATTTTTTGATACTAGTAATTTTTGAAAGCGATTGCGGAGTTATGTAAGATTAAAAAACTGTTCGAATAAATTAATGCACTACACTAGCTTTAAAAGGAGGTTTTATATGATGGATATTATTATTCATTTAGCAGAAGGATTTATGAATTTATTTAGACACGGTGGAGAGGTATTTGTTGATCTTGTAACAGGAATTGTTCCGCTACTTATCATGTTACTAGTTGCGATGAATGCACTAATTCGCTTTACAGGGGAAGAGAAAGTTGAAAAGCTCGCAAAGAAATCTGGAAAAAATCCAGTTACAAGATATTTCGTGTTACCTGCTGTTGGGACATTTGTTTTAGCTAACCCTATGACCCTATCACTTGGTAGGTTTTTACCAGAAAAGTACAAACCAAGTTACTATGCAGCTGCAACGTATTCATGTCATACACACAACGGATTGTTCCCACATGTAAACCCAGGTGAATTATTTGTATTCTTAGGAATTGCAGCCGGGATTACGACTTTAGGGCATGATGTAACTGAATTAGCACTTCGCTATTTCTTAGTCGGTCTTGTAACAAACTTTTTAAGAGGCTGGGTAACAGATTTGACTACAGCATATGTTGCTAAACAACAAAACATTAAACTAAAAGATACAGTTCAATTATAGGTGGTGGAAAAAATGACAACATATCATTCAATTAAAGTTTCAAAAGGCTCGGGGGGATTTGGAGGACCGTTACAAATCACTCCAACACCAGAGAAAAACAAAGTTGTTTATATTACTGGAGGGCAAAAACCCGACATTGCAGATAAGATTGCAGAATTAACTGGCTGTGAATTAGTTGATGGCTTTAAAACATCAGTTCCAGAAACGGAAATGGCATGCGTAATTATCGATTGTGGTGGAACGTTACGCTGTGGATTATATCCTCAGAAAAAAATTCCAACTATTAACATTATGCCTACCGGTCAAAGTGGACCACTCGCAAAACATATCACAGAAGATATTTATGTATCTGGCGTAAAAGTTGATAACATTGAGTTAAGCGAAGGGGCTGAAGTTACTCAATCAACGGTTGCAACGAAAAATAATGAAAATGAAAACAGTAAACCAGAAGGAAAGTATAGTACAAAAAAGAAGATAAGTGAACAACAAGCACCAAAAGGGTTTATGGCAAGAGTCGGAATGGCAATGGGGTCAATTACAAGTGTATTTTACCAAGCTGGACGCGAGGCTATTGATACAGTCATTAAGACAATCCTTCCATTTATGGCGTTTGTAGCCATGTTAATTGGAGTCATTACAGAGTCTGGTATTGGTGATCTGTTTGCAAAATACTTATCACCTTATGCTGGTTCCATTTGGGGATTAATTGTCATCGCACTTATATGCTCCTTTCCACTCCTATCACCTTTTTTAGGACCTGGTGCCGTGATTGCGCAAGTGGTTGGAACTCTAATTGGGGTTGAAATTGGAAAAGGAAATATCCCTGCAAACTTAGCATTACCTGCATTATTTGCAATTAACTCTCAAGCAGCAGCAGACTTTGTTCCAGTAGGATTGGGTCTTGCAGAAGCTGAGACTGAAACAGTAGAAGTAGGGGTTCCATCCGTTCTATATTCAAGGTTCTTGACAGGGGCACCAACAGTCTTTATTGCGTGGTTGGCTAGCTTTGGATTATACGATAGTTAATCCTTTTTTGGGAATGTGAATTCTACACTTCGTAGAATCTTGAAAATATAAAAAAATAATTGAATCAAAAAAGGTAGAATGAAAATACACCCAGGTGTTTCACTTCAAATTTTCTCGAAATAATAGAATGAAATAGGAAAAGATCATAATAGCTTAACTTTTGTTGAATTATCTTCATAATGAAGAAACATCAAGAGTTAAGCTATTGTATTATATTATCCCTTAAAAGCAATATTAAAAAGGAATGGTTAGATTTGTGCGATGAGGAAAGTATAAATTAAATTTTAGGAGGGTGAAAAAATGATAAAGGGACTTCGTCTCCTGCCATTTCTCCACACATTCCTACCTGGCGATCCAATATTACTTGGACTTGGGTTGGATGACTTTAGCATGAGCGCTACTACTAGTTTTGCCGATTACCCTCTTAAGCTTGAAAACGGGAATCTTATATTCTTTATTCAATTGGACCGTATAATTTTTCGTTCCATTGTAATCTGATGTCTGTTTTAACACTTTCACAATGTTGTTGTAACACAGTCTTGCCCTGTTTTTTTGCAGCTAAAATGCCTTCCTTTGTTCGTTCGGAAGTGAGATCTCGCTCAAATTGTGCAATTCCAGTAAAAATAGTAAACAACATTTTTCCGTGTGCTGTTGTTGTGTCCAGCCAAGACTCCTTTAAACTTTTTAAATGCGCCCTTTTTTGTGAAATTAGCTCTGTAATCTCAATCAGATCTTTCGTGGAACGAGATAAGCGAGTTAAATCCGTTACAAAATATTACTTTCCACACCATGTAACAGAAATGGTCGTTTTTGTTACAGCAATTGCATAACAAATACTACTTTATAAAAAAGTAGTAAAGTTAAAAGTTCCAGTTACTCTATTTCGCAATCGGGCCAGATTGGAGAAGATCAATTAGAATGAAATGGAGATTGTGAAGGGTTACACTTAAACTCCCTCAGTTAGATTCTATTTACTCACAAATGCTCGCTAACTGGCAGTTGTGCGGCCGAGCCTAGGTCGTATCATATAGCGGGTGGGATTACCGTCGAGCAAGAACTAGCCACTCACTCGTAGCGAGTCTTGGAGGGCTAAAGGTAACTTTAGTCTTTAAGCGTAGACAGTTAGGTTGCGGGCCGAAAGCCAAATGGTTGAAGGGATTGAGCCCCATAATGTTAGTAAATCGAGAGGGCTGATGTTTTAACTGCGACAGAAAGCAACATTTCATTCTTCGTAAATGGCAAGAAGAATGAAACCTCTCTGGGGTCAGAGACCTTGGCACGTAACACATTGATATGATACGGCAACTCGGGAGACCCTATCGGTCTTTTCTAGATAGAAGAGTATGGTGTACAAACGATACAAAGTAAGGAAACCAAATGCCAGATAGGGAGTCGGATAGCAGCGTACCAATGAAGTTGGGTAATGCCGATGGAGGAAAGGCTGCTACCCAGTTACCACCCTTGCTAGGGACACATTTACTACACACAGAGGTAGGACGAGAAATGGAAACAAAACTAGTAAGGATAGCAGGAATTACAAGTTATTTTTGTGAATGGTAACTAGGAGGAGCCGTGTGCGTGAGTAGCGCAAGCACGGTTCTGTGAGGGGGGAGAGTACAATCTACCGAAAGGTAGAGAGACTCTCTTCTACTCGACTAGTGGAATAATAAAGAAGTAGGCGGAGAAAATACCCTTTGAGGTGATTTATATGCGTGTATTGCTTCTCCACCTAATAGTTGCATTAAAGCAATAATTTCTTTTTTGAGAGGCTTACAATCTTGAAAGACCGAGTTTTGATGCAAGTACAGATAAAAATTGATAGTAAGTAGTTTATTAATATCATAACAATCTATCTACGTAAGGTTAAGAAATAAGAACCTCCAATTGCTAATACTAGGAAAAAGTGTATATTATCCTACACTCTTTTTTGTATTATTAATCCGATTATGCTTTTTCGCCCATAGTTTTTCAATATAACCTGTCCCAAATAGAACTCCAGCTACAATAAACACAAATCCAATCAATTGTGAAGCTGAAAAAGGAACAAAGTTATTAAATATGACTGTTTTCCCTACTCCTATCTGCTGAATCGCTGCATTAAAAACTATATACCCCACACCTGTTGCCACTACCCCTGACACAATAAATAAAAAGTAAATAAATAAAGAGGCTGAAGTCATTTCATTGAATCCTTTAGGTTCAGTTATAAAACTAATAATCAACAAACCTATTGAACCTAATAAGTACATTATTGTTGTTACCTGTTTTGAATCGAGAGTTGCTGTTGCCTAAATAAGTTGAGGGTTTTTGTCAAAAGCTCAACGGAATCATGCGCTGAATTTCTCCAGTTCCATAATACGTCTAAGGTATCTGGAGACAGTAGCATTTCCTCTTTTCTTGTCCCCGAACGTACTAGATCCATTGCAGGGAAGATTCATCGTTCAGCAAACTTTCGGTCTAAGTGTAATTCCATATTTCCGGTCCCTTTAAACTCTTCATAAATGATATCATCCATTCTTGAGCCCGTATCAATTAAAGCTGTGGCTAAAATAGTTAGACTGCCCCCCTCCAGCAACCTACCGGAAAAAGATTGACTTTTCTGCTAAAAACACAAAAGCAATGTGGGATTATGATGAGGGGAAGGTAGCTAGACTTATTGCCCAAATGCCAATGACGAAGTGGGCGAATAGTTCGAAGGGGTTCGTTTCGTTTGATGGAGAGCAGTTTGGTTTGACATTTGAGATTGAGGATTCTTCTTGTGAAAAAGTGTTTGAGTGGACGAAGGAAGTTTGTGAGTATCGGTTGCATCGGTATTTTGAGCGGAAGGGGTAGAGGGAGTAGTTTTTTCTTAAGAGATTAGAGACAAAGTGGAAGGTGATTTTCACTAGTTGGCTGTTGACTAAGGGAGAGAGCAATGGGGTTTTTACTGTTTTTATTTTAGCTGCTTAATTCTCTTTTTATTAACTGTCCATTTTATGGGGTACAGTTCACCTTTTGGGTTTTGGGTTAAGGGTTTTTCACTTATGAAAAATACAAAATAAAAAAGCGTAAATATTTTACGCTTTTGTTGACCTGAAAGGTTGTGGTTGAATAGTTTTTTTCTTGCTGTATCTCAGTGTTTCCAACAACTCTTTATTTGTTCTAGTAAGTTCTCTCAAATGTAAATCTTTTGCAGCGCGAGTTAGATGTCGAGGGGTTGAACCAATATAAGTTATAACTTCTCTAGACATTATACATCCCTCCTAAAATATCTACGGCTAAATCATATTGTTGTCTTTCATCCATTATAGCACTTAATATTTGTTTTTCATAGTTGGCTACTTTTTTATTGCTCCATGTTTCGCCCAATAAAAAGTGACAAGACAAGACAAGACAAGTTCGCCAATCTTTTTTGTGAGATAAACTGTTTGTTTTTCTTCTGAATAGAATATATGCTCTATTTCTCCCATGTTTTTATTGTATGTTGATGATACAAATGAGTTTGGATCTCGGAGCTTAAATTCAGCTTCGGGGCTACTTCCGATATAATCCATTAATTCCATCTTGTCTCCAAACTTCTTATACAGCGTAATCTCTGTACAATCTGAAATGGTTGTTAAAGGGGTATGCATGTAGGCGCTTGCATTCCTTTGAATTTCTCCACCATGTATATAGTCTTTTAAAGTTTTAAGAAATAATTTAAGATTGAGTTCTCCGTTATTTATACATTGTAAGAAAAGTGGAACAGATTCTTTAAAGTTAGATAGTGATTCAAATGCAGCTAAGCGCTTATTTACCTCGTACTGATTATTATAATAAGGAACCACTTCTTGTAATACTTTACTCAGAGCCTCTTTCACGAATTCGCAAATTTCTTCAGATTCTCCAATTGAATAGTTATATGTCCAATTGGTTTGGTCATAAACATCAAATACAAATGACCAGATAAAGTCATCTGCATTTATTTTATCTAATTTATTAGCTAGAGGTGTATTATTATCATTGATATCGTTAAGAACTTCTTTAACGATATCATGAGTATACTGTGGTTCACTGTCGAATTCCTGACGATAATTGTTATAGCTTTCCCAAATGTAATCTTGTAAATGTTCAGTATAGAACTTGTAAATTTTTGAATCAATGACGGGAATAATTAATTTATTTTGCGCTAATGCTGTTGTATATTCAGCATATGTAACGGTGATGTTAGGATCTTCTTTTGTAAGTGAACCTGCTTTATCAGAGATAATTAGGATAAAAACATCACACTCTCTTACTTTTTTTAAGCAATCTTCAATAGAGTCAGATGAATAAAGTCCGAAACCATTGTTTTCGAATAATAAAGGATAGTGTCCCGCTTCTTTTAAAGAATCATTTAGTTTTTGTCTAATTGTCTGAAGCTCGACCTGGGAAGATGAACTAACAAATATCCTTGTAGAGTTACTCAATATATAGCCCCCTTTACAACTATTAATCCATTAATTTTATAATAACGATTGTATTTTACTTGGACAACCTATAAACCAAATCTTTTCGCATTTCGCGGAAGGTGTTTTTTATTTTTTTATCGTTAGATTCGCCCTTAATCATCGTAATTTATTTTTGAGGTGAGTAGTTACAATATATGAATAGAAAAAACATATGATTTCAAAAAAGGGATAAACTGAAGAAAGAATTAAGAAAGGAGTTGTGAAATATGACCAAAAAATATAATAAAGGCAGCCGTAATCAAAATGCACCAGAATTACACGGCAAAGTTCCAGCTAGCGGTGATAACAATAAAGGGAATAAAAGGAAATAAAGGTTGAAAGGTGAAAACAAATAGGTTTAGCAATGTGGATTGGATTGAAATCTAAATATAGATTCTTTATCTATTTAGCATCAAGGGGGAGTGACCAGGCACTCCCCAAAATGAAGAGACCTGTTGTCAACTATTTTGGTAGAGAAATGAGGGGAATCAGAGCGCTGGAGTAGGCAATCTAAAACCGTTATTGTTATCGATATCTACTTTTTATCTGCAAGAACTTATAAATATATTTACGGAAAGTCACCTTTTTTTAAAATCCTCCTATCAAAAATCAACTTAGCTTTATATATAAAGTATGAAGACATACATACGATAGGAGGATCTTTATATGGCTAAATTCCGTATGATTCAAACAGGGTTCTGGAATGACCCAAAAGTAATGGAGGAGATGACACCGGAAGATAAGTTCTTTTTCATGTATCTGCTCACTAATCCTCAAGTGACTCAAATTGGCATCTACCGGATTACAAAGAAACAAGTGGCTATTGAAACAGGCTTCTCAGTTGAAACGGTGCAGCTGTTATTTGAACGCTTTTTGCACCAGCATGAACTCATTCGTTACAATGCTGAAACAAGGGAGCTGGCGATCAAGAACTGGGGCAAGCACAACCTCGGACGTGGAGGCAAACTAATGCTTGATTGTATTCGGAAGGAACTGGAGGGCTTCAAGGATCGTTCTCTTATTGAGTATGTTGGACAAGAAGTGACCAATGAGTCGATTCGAGACCTTTACGCATCCTTCTGCCTTAAAAACGACGATACGTCGACGTTACGTGGACAAGAAGAAGAAAAAGAAGAAAAAGAAGAAGAAAAAGAACAACAACAAGAACAAGAACCATACGCCGTCGTATTCCGTTTTTACCAAGAAAACATCGGAGTCCTGAATCCATTTATCGCAGAGTCGATTGCCCTTTGGGTAGAAGAGCTAAGTCCAGAAGTCGTTATGCTTGCCATAAAAAAAGCTTTGAAGAAGCAAAAACGCTGGGATTATGCAGAAGGAATTTTGAAAAAATGGTCGAATCAAAACTTAACGACCATCCAAGCCATTGAAGCCACCGACACCCACTTTCAGAAGCGACAAACGCGAACCTCCCCAACGGATCTACTTGAACGAGTGAAACGAGGTGATTTTTCATGACAAATGAGGAAGCAGCCGAAGTTCTCCTAACGATCCACGAAGTCTACCCATCCTACGAACTCACGGAACGAAAAATGAAAATCCTTGTCCCGGCCTTACTGCAAATGGATCTTGCTGGGGTCATGAAACGGTTGAATGAATATATCCTCACCAACCCTTGGCCGCCAACGATTTCCGATATTGCCTCTTATCCACTTCCGGAAAACGAAGTGTTGCGAAAAACGCAGGAGTATGAAAAACAGGCGGCTCGGAATCCCCCAACGAAAGAGCAAATCGAAGAATTCCAAGCTCGGTTCAAGCAGCTTGGATTGACGGAGGCAGAAGATGAGTGAGCATCCATCCGTCGCCGAACAAGCTGTTATTGGAGCTATCCTCCTTGAGCCTGAACTCATTAAAGAATGCAGTCTACAGGAAGAACAGTTCTACGAAGCCCGCCATGAGATCATCTTTCAAGCGATGCGAGCCTTAGAACAGTCCGAAACCCCTCCAGATATCGTCGCTGTCGTCACCATGTTACGCGATGTCCTCGATTCGATTGGGGGAGTGGCGTACCTATCTGATCTGATGAATGCCGTCGCTACAACAAGCAACTTCAAGCACTACGAAGAATTGATCCTCGAACATGTTCGAAAACGGTCGGCCATGAAACTCACCGAACAATTCCACAATGAAGCAAATGATGAGTCCATCGATACTCTGATAACGGAGCTCCAACAGATACAGGAGCTGACGATTAAGAAACAACACCGGACGAAAAAAGAGATCCTTGCTGATGTCGTCGAAACGTTGCATGAACCAACCGAGGATCTCTTAGGAAGACCAAGTGGCATCATCGATCTCGATAAAATGACGGGTGGCTGGCAAAAGCAGGACCTGATCATTATCGCCGCAAGACCTTCTGTCGGAAAAACGGCGTTTGCCTTGCAGATGGGAGCTGTCAACTGCCGCAGGGGAGGAGTGACGACTTTCTTTTCTCTAGAAATGGCGGATAGACAACTGGCCATCAGGTGGATCAACGCAGAAGGGCGGATTGACGGGATGAAATGGAAAAATCCGACACGGTTCTTTTCCGCTGCCGATTATCGTCAAGCCGTAAACGCCATCGGAGCCATTGAAAAGTGGGACATGGAAATCATCGATAACCCGAGTATCAAAGTCTCTGAAATTCGTTCCAAACTAAGCGAAATCAAACGTCGATATCCGAACCGAGACCATCTTGTCATCATTGATTACCTCCAGCTCATCCAGCCCTCTAACAAACGCGGAGAAAACCGCCAACAAGAAGTGTCCGAAATCTCACGTTCCCTAAAAGCAATGGCGAGAGAACTCGACGTCCCGATTATCGCCCTTTCGCAGCTATCAAGGAAGGTTGAGTCCCGCCAAGAGAAACGGCCAATGATGTCGGATATCCGAGAATCGGGCAGCATTGAGCAGGATGCGGACATTGTTGCCTTCTTGTACCGCGATGATTATTACGACAAGGAAACGGACCAACCAAACAAAATTGAAATCATGGTCGCAAAACAACGGAATGGACCAGTTGGGACGGTGGAGGTCTTGTTTGAGAAGGAATATGGAAGGTTTGTGAATCTAGCAAAAAGCATAGCTGCTGAAAAACAATAAAAAAGGAGTTCTTACAGAAAAATGTTAGTGGAAGCAGGGGGCTATTTTCCTTTTTTTATGGAGAAAGTTTTTGTTTTTTTCCATTTCGTATGCTTAAATTTGCTATGCTATATACGAGGTGATGATAGATTGGCAGAGCAATATAATGTATTCCATCGATTAGAAAGGATATCAGAAGGTTTGGATCAGGTATCTAAGACTATACGTTCATCAGAAACTGATACCAAATTAAACGTAAAAAATTGGATATTAACGTGGGTTCTAATTCCATTTCATTCTTTGCTGGATTTAAAAGGCTTATTTAAAGGATTCAAGTCACTTAACCTTTCACCTGCGCTTCCGTTATTAGCTGGAACGGTACTATTTCCGTTCGCAAGTTTGATGGTGGATACGAAGTGGTACATATTATTAGGGTGGGGTTTTCTGATAGGATACCTTGTCTCATTTACATTCGTAGCCCCAAGGAGTATGTGTGATTTTTCTAGTGGGTATTTTCGTATAGGGGCCTATTCACTATTTAGAAATCAAGAATACGAGATTTTTAAACAATCCTTGGTGCATGATGATGAATTTTACTTTTCATCCATTCCAAAGCAATTGCAGCTTCTTATGAAATCGGACGAGAACTTAAAATTAATCCATACTCGAATTGATACTTTTCTGAACCAAGAAAAGAATGAATTAGCCCAAAAAATAAAGGTATTGGAAGAAAAGTATGCAGACAAAGAAAAAGAGCTTAAAAAAGTCATTAAAGATTATGACGATGAAGCCAGCCATCTTTTAAAAGCAAATACTGAAGTCCATAAAGCTATGGGATATGTTGTGGACTTTCTTAAAGCGACAAGGTTAGCATTATTAAGAAAAACCAATAACAAATTAAACATAGCTGATATTGCAAATATGTTAGGAGCCGGGGTATCTATTTTTGAGATTAAAGAAGACCACCTTAAAATAAAGGCTGAAGAACAAACCGCTGGAGAACTTCCTGAAATCATCCGTTTTGATGATGAGGCTTTCATAAATTCTCCTTATGTGGATGCCGCTAATAATGAGCATGGTGAATCTTCTGAAGAAGTTGAACTCAATTACTTTGTTATCTCAAAACGGTTCCAAATGAAAAGAAATGAAGAATGGGTAATAAGCTTCCATATAGATGCAGGAGTAGAAAAAGCTTTATTCTTGTCCGTGGGAAATGATATATTAGAGATAAAGGAAATATACAAAATGGTTCATAGTATATGTCTTTTAAAACAAGAACTTGAACCTTAAATTGGAGGTGCTATTATGCCGGATCATAAAGCTGACATTAAAATAGGTGATGTTGCAGTTGAAGTAAAGAGCAGTGATATGAGAGATCGATTGGTAGCAAACCTTCGAAGTCAAACTAGACAATCAAGGGAGAATAGACAAGCTAATGTTGATGGAAGAAGACTGGTTCCCCAAAGACTAGGTGCTGTTGATGCTACTAAAGTTTCTATGGTTGAAGGAGACCCACAAGCGGTATTAATTCAAAATAGAAGTGAACATTTAGCAAAGGACATAATGCGGCTTAGACATAGATACGCAAAAATTTTAGCGGAACAAGCTAGCGAATAAGTAAGACCCCTTTGATTCAAAGGGGTCTTTTATTGCTCAATTTGGGATTGTATTTTTCCGGTAACCACTTTCTACGTAGTTCATTTTGACCAAGTGAGAGCCTTTCCGCGCGTTCAGAGATCAACTCACTCATAGTCTTATCCTTATATTTTAAGTGTTTTTCCAGTGCATTACGTGTCATTTATAACCCTCTCTTCTATAAACAGAATTTCCAATTTGTTATCTATGTATACTGAAAGGTTGTTTAGTTTATGTCTAAAAACAAAAGGAAATAGGGGAACTGGATATAAAAAATAGAAACCCCTCTCCAAATAAATTTTTTTAGGTAAAGACGAAACGGATTATACTACCGGCGACAGTGCCTATGATGATTCCTTTTAAAATTTTATGCCGAATCAAACATCAAGATGCCAAAAGGGGCCACCAGAGCCTTACAAATCTTATTTTTCTGATACATTGTCATTTTAAAAGAAAGCTTGACTTAAACTATAAGGGGCGTTAAGTAGACAATAAACAAATTAGTCGACTTCCATAATTTTGGAAGTCGATTTTATTATAGAAAAATCAACATCAAACGTTAACAGAGCCTAATGAAAACATAAGAATGGAGGAGTATTCAAGAGTTTTTTCTACACTCGTTATACGAACTGCATAGGAAAAACAACGGAATTTGAAGGATGAGTTTTACTTTACAAACGGCTATGATTATCTCAAATAATACTTTGAGGTGATAATTATGAAGGAGCAACCACCGTTTGAAGAATGGGGATATAAGTTAATTCCATCCTCCTATGGAGAACTAAATGAACAGAAAAGGTATTACCGTGTTTCCTATGGTACCTCATTTTGGCATACATCGGAACCAGATAATATTCATCGAGCCTTTACTATTTTTGTTCAATTTGGAACGAATCCTAATTTCAAAGTCGCATTAAAAAAAGGAGAAATTAAGATTTATTACCCTTGCCATATTCTAGATGTTGATATGGAAGATGTATTAGCCACAATGAAGGAATTAAGAGAGGAATATAAAAACAATCATTTAAAACACGTGGAAAACAATTGGCTGAAGTAGAAAAGCTATTAAATTAACGAATACTTATGTTGAAGAAGAATAACTAACAAAAAAAGTAATTTACTGTACAGTACAACGATACTATTCAATAGAATAGATAGGATATTCAACAATCAGGCGCTATTGTTGAAAAAATTCCGGAATGTGATCTCAGAAAATTGAGGTTGCTTTTTTTTGAACACATATACGCTTTGGGTGCCTTTCGATAAGGAGCTTCTACCAAGTGGGACGCACTTTACCAACTGGTGAATATTTAGCATTTGTCGGTTGCACAAGATGCAGCTATTTTTCTGTTAGGGAGAATAGAACTTTCAAACTGGTGAGATTAATTTGAAATAACACAATAATATTAGTTAATAATCAAGTTAATTGGTAAAATGGTAAAAATAGGTTGTGGTGAATAATAGAGTAATAGAAAGGATGTCCTCTCCATGTCAGAAAAACTAATAAGACTAGTCCGGATTATCAATCTCATTCAATCAAGTCCTGGGATTAAATCAAAGGAACTAGCAGACAGGTGTGAAACAACGGAACGAACGATTTATAGAGATTTAGAGATTTTAAGTGCGGCACGAATACCAATTATGAGTGATGGGTATGGAAAGGGAAATCGTTTTGTGGGCAACTTTTCTCTTTATCCTCTTGATTGGACAGAGGAGGAGGCGGTGGCGTTTGGAATGATGCCGAAGATTTTAGATCCGGTCAACCATCTTGTTCCACCGGACTTCTATACCGCCTATGAAAAGGTGATGGCGACTCATCAAAAGGAGAAGAAGGATCTAGAAGATGTTCTTCAGAAAATGGTATCCATCATTCAAATGGGGACACCTTCCTTTCAAGAAGAGCATTCTAACTTCCTCTCACCAGTTATCCAAGCGATATTAAATTCACAAACGATTGAGGTTGTCTATCACACACAAAGTCGTGACGTCACAACAAAACGTTTGCTTGATCCTTATTATTTAATTCCGAGGGATCATCGCTTTTACTTAATTGCGTATTGTCATGAGAAGAAAGGGTTTCGTACGTTTCGATTAAGCCGATTTCTTGAGGTGAAACAAACGGAGGAAACATTCACTAAACAAGACTTTAACCTTAAGGAATACTTCCAACACACATGGTCAATCATCCAAGGAACGGACAAGATTCACTTTAAGGTTTTATTTAGCTCCAATGTGGCCCGTTACATAAAAGAAGAGGAGCTCTTTGTGACACCGAAGTTAACGGAAAAGAAAGATGGAAGCTTGTTGTTTGAGGTTACATTGAACCATGACCGAGAATTCCTGCAATGGATCATGCAATATGGAATGGATTCAGAGATCATTGAACCAATTGAATACCGAGAAAAAATGAAACAGGTGCTGGCCGACTGGTTAAAAATTTACCAATAAAACATTTGTTCGCTGACAATGTGTTGTCATTTCACTTTGTTATCCTATGAATGTAAATCACATTCAATAGGGGAAAACGAAATGAATAAAACAGGGAAATTCTTCATGTCAGCTGTAGTTGCGGCAGTAATTGCAACGGGTTGTGGTGAGGAAGCAACGATTGAGAAGGTAGATGGAGAAACACAAGCAAGTGCAGAAACAGAGAAAGAAGTGAATTGGTTAGAGGAGAAGAACACTCTAACAGCAGAAGAGCAAATGATTAAAAGCTTCGTACAACATTTCTATACGACGGATGCAGAAGCACGTGAAAAAGCGATTGATGATTTCATTCATCCCGATGTTCAACCGTTGTTTCATCTGATGAACGGTTTTACCGAAGAATCTGAGTTCACAACGATTGATTTAAATCAGTTTGCGATTATTGAATCAATGGAGCATGAAGAAGACGGAGAAACGGGGATTCTTACTCTTACTAGATTACAAGGTGAAGACGGAAAGTTTGAAGAAATGTTGTTCTTTATTTACGAAGACAAACTAGGCTAGATCTTTAGCCCTACTGTTGAAGATAAAGAAATGCGTGATACGTATTATGAGTTGCGTACACTTCTATCAGCAGACACACCACCAGAAGATCTGTTAGTCAAATATGAAGCAGAAGAAAGTCAAGAAGCTGAGGTCGATTCATCAGAAGGCAATGAAAATGAAGTTGGTACACGAAACAATCCACTGACAATTGGAGAACGGGTAACTCTTTCATATAACGACCTTTTTCAAGGTGATGTTAAATTAGAAATTGAAATGCTAGAACTCATTAGTGGCGATGAAGCTTGGGAAATGGTCCGCAAAGGAAACGAATTCAATGATGAACCAGGAGAAAATCAGGAATATGTATTAGCAAAGTTCCATGTGAAAGTACATGAGGTGGAAAATGAACCATTTGATTTAAATCATGCCCTATTTGACGCCGTAAGTTCAGGTGGGAATACGTACGATGACTATATTTCTGTCTCTGGACTTGAACCAGACTTATGGAATGAAATGTATGAAGGGGCCGAACGCAAAGGGTATACGTACTTCCTTATTGATAAGGATGATGAAAATCCGTTAGCAGCATTTCAACGACGGTCGGATGCAGAAGTGTGGTTTGAGTTGAGGTAGGGAGTGTGGAGCCAGTTGAGTTGTGGGGCTTGGCTGGTTTTTAAATGTGCATAACATACTCATATTGTTTAGGATTTAAATCTCTAAATGTTAAATGATAAGATTAATGAAATTCAATAGATGAAAAGGCAATAAATAGACAAATAACAATAATAAGAGAGGATCTATTGTTTTTATTTGTAATAAAATGTTAACATTTAAAAAACTAGTCTTACTAAGGGAGATCAAAATGTACGGAAATCCATTTGTTGATTACTTAGATCAATACAACGTATTATCACCAAACCATGCAAAAATTTACGATGAGTATACTTATGATCATGGAAAAGAATCATACACTTTTAAAATTAATACAAAAATAGAAGAGCATCTATTGAATTTGTTTAGAGAGAACCCACACAGTGTTATACTCACTGGTAATGCAGGAGATGGTAAAACTAGGCTCTGTCGTTTAGTTCACGACTTTTTTAGCAATAGTGACTTGGATCATTGGCCGAATTCAGGAATTATTAATGTAACCTTTGAACAGTGTACAATTCGGATTGTTAAAGATTTATCTGAACTAAAAGAAGAAGTTATATATCAGGAATTAAGCAATTTACAAAAGAATATACAAACAAATTATGAAAGTAAAGTGTTTTATCTTATAGCTGCTAACGAAGGGAAGTTAACAAAATTCCTCTCTCAATATGACGATCTGCATTTGTTACGAGAAATGGTTGCTGTTAGATTTAATGATTATCAAAAAAATGACTTATCATTTAGTGTTATCAACTTATTAGATGTTACTTCTTCTGTGTATGTTGACAAAGTGCTCACAGAATGGAATAAGGAAGAAAATTGGAGTTCTTGCTCTCATTGTCCCGTAAGAAAAAGATGCATAATACATTTAAATCATGATAGAACTTCCAAAGAGCACATTCAAAAACGCTTAGTTGAACAGTATAGACTATTGGATTATCTAGGTACTCATATAACTATGAGAGAAATGCTTATTCATATTAGTTATATCCTTACTGGTGGATATAACTGTAAAGATGTAAACGATGCTGATTATCAATCTCTTGAAGAACAAAGTAAAAAACCCTATTATCAAAACCTTTACGGTCAAGGAATAGTTAAGGATGCACTTACTGAAATGAGAGCATTAAAAATTTTCGGGGAAATTGACCCCGGAAGTAAATCGATTTCTTTACTTGATGATTTTATTATGAATGGTGATATCTCAGGACAAGAAGAAGTTGAATTAATGCATAATAAATTATTTAATGACGAGCTAGATATGCAATTTGGTTATTTTAAAAAACGGCTTAATATGTATCGTGATCATAATAAAGAAAGTGATGACAATTTTATTGATGAATGGATCTATAAATTAAGAAGGAAGTTGTTTTTTGAGATAGAAGGAGAAGATTATCTCAAAAGAAAAGCTCTTTTACCTTATCAATATGTACAGGACTTTGCTGAATTATTTGATAATCCACATAAGAAGGCTCAAACACGAAAAGAACTTATCAATGGTCTAAATCGCGCTTTCTCAAAAAAGTTAGTCTCACCATTAAATCAATTACACGCAACTACAGAAAATCTAATGATCCATTCTTCATATAATATAAGGCAACTTGTCATTAATGAAGAACAAGCTAGAAAAGATATTGATCATATACCATCAAAATTCATTCTAGAGGTTGGTAATGAAATATTTCTTTCATTAGATCTTTCTTTGTTTGAATATTTAATGAGGCTAAACAGTGGAGACACGCACAATGTTCTAAAGCAAGATGTTGAAATTCTTATAGATACTTTTAAAAATGAACTGATTAGAATTAGTGATCCAGATCCTTATACTTTAAATATTTTACGATTTGATAAACACAAAGGACTATATATAGAAGATGAAATCTTAATACCGTAGGAGGGGGAAATGAAATGGTTGCAAATGTTGAGCAATATTCATCACAATTGTCGGCAAAGATATGGGGGCATCGATTTACTGATGGTCAACGTGGACCTGAATATGTTTTAGAGTTTCTTAATGTTCTTGTTGGAACAGACTATAATCTCAATTCGCCTTTCTATAGTCGTAGAAAGGCCCTAGGGCTAAGGAAATTTATTTTTGAAGGAGTAAAAGAAGGAAGTAAAAGAGATTTAGTTAAATTAGAAGAAGCACAAAAAAAAGTCCTTTATGAAAAAATACAGGATGATGAGAAAGTAGAGGTAATCAGAGAGTTCTTTCGTAATTTAGAAGTTCCATTGGTAGATGGAAACGGGAAAGAGGCAGACAGGTCTTGGTTTGCTAGGACACTATATCCTTTACACGAATGTCTTCTCTTTTTTGAGGTACGTAAAAAAGGAAACTCAATTGGTTATGAAAGGAATTTTTTTGCTAGAGGTGGGGAGCTTTATTATTTAATGCTTTCTTATGGTACGGAAGATCACGAAGAACTAAGAAATTCAATTGAATTAAAACTGAAAACTTTATTAAGAAAGAATGTTTCACTAAAAAAAATTGTAGGTTCAATTTGCGAAGTATTAGGAGATGAGGAGAAGGAAAAAGACACCTCTTATCCTTTAAAAGTAAGTGAAAAAGATGAAGCTGCACCAAGTTTACCTGTAGATACACTTAATAATCCACTTTTTCATACATTTGCAAAGGAACTAGATCGATTACTAGACATCAACGTAGATATTTATGAAATGTTTAGGCTCCTTACAAGTTTGGTTAATTTTCAAGTTATGAGATATATTTATGACCGTGCAAAAACAGAGGAAAATGATAAAATTTTATTCTTCTTTGATTGTTTAGATGGCCAGGAAAACCAAACGCTAAAAATATCAGCCAATACTTTTAAGAACAATGAATTATTAATTAAAAACAAATTTGAAGATTATTTTAAGGAAATTTTTAGGTCGAAAATAGGTGATGAAGAAAATGTTAATAATAATTTAGAGATATGGAAAAAGGCTCCTGAACATACATTTTTAAACTTAATGGGCCTTACAAAGTTACGTAGTAGAAGGCAACCAGTAATAAAAACTTTAAAGCAGTGTAACGATTATAATGATGTTATGACCAAGCTTTTTAATACTGTTAAAGAAGTAGTCTCAGACCATTTAAAACGTCATCAACTAAATATTGTTAGAATTTTAGCACGTGATGGCGGAATTGGTAATTTTAAATCGGGGACAAATTACAGATATACGATGTCTGATACATTTTTACAGTCACTAGTTTTTAGTAATGTTAAGCCCAACAGTTCAATTGAATTTAGTGAGTTTTTGGAGAATATCTATCAACAGTATGGTTTTGTAATTGGTGTAAAACAATCACGTGAAAGTGATATTTATGAAAATTCAAGATTAAATATAAGTTATTTTCAACGAAATGAGTTAGCGCTTCGTGAAAAACTTAAGAAGAACGGTTTACTTGTTGAGTATTCAGACGCAACAGCAATGATAAGAAATCCATACGATGTATCGGAAGGTGTGAAAATGCCATGAATGAACATCATTTATTAGGCAAATGGGTAAGTCAGTTATTAACCAATCATTTTGTAAAACAAAAGAATAATAACACAGAAAAACTCTTTATAAAAATTAATGGTCTAACAAATACTAACTTTATTTATGTATTAAAACAACTTGAAGAAGATTTTTCAAGGTTAAGTCAGCATTATGAACCTATTATTAGGTCTATTACACGGATAAATAACTATGAGCGTTTTTCATACCAGGAGTATGAAACTAGTACTTGGCTAAGAAATAATACAAAAACTAATCAAGCCTTAATTTTATTAATTAATGAATCAACCCCAGAGGGACAAAGCTTAGAAAATTTATTCACAATTGATGAAGCTTATTTGTTATCGAGAGCAGGATTAGACTCATTATATGAGGTGTTATCACAAAATGGTAAACTTGCTTCTGAAGAAATTAAAGTAATTAAAAGCTTTCTTGAGATGTATAATTTGATTTCAGAACCTCAGCTTAGAAATATTTTAAGTTTTCTTGTGAATGTAATTACTGATCCGGCACCATCGATTAGTGAAAAAGTCCAAAAATTTTTACCATATGTGAACCTATTTTCTGATTCAAAGTTAAAAATTACGAAGTCCAATGTAAATAGATTGAAAAAAAACTTCTCTTTAGCTAATTTACAGGATGGCGTCAGAAGTCTAGAACCTGAAAAACTCCAAAATAATCTATATATTTTCTTAGAAGAAGAGGAGAAAAACGAATGGGTTGAAGAAATTTGGACACAGGTTGATCCTGAAACTTTCAGGGTAGAAGCTGTTGACTTTATTAATCAGAAGAACAAAGAGTTTTTAAAATACGATTTCGAACTTGCTGAAAAAATATTTAAGTTCACAATCAAACCTTCTAAATTAATTAATCAACTTGAGGAAATTCTACAGGAGAAACAAACTGAATTAAATCAGGAACAAGTTGAGAAGTTTAATGAGGGTATGGAGGAAGTTGTAAGTGGCACAGATCCGGAATCCCTCCAAGATTTTGTCGAAGAATTTGAAGAAATACTAGACACTCAGCCTGGGCTTGTCAAGAAAGTTAATCGTCTTATTGAGAAACGTAGGAATCCTTCGGATTACGAGGATTTAACATTCGCTTTATTACATGAAGCTTTTAGTATGATTGAAGAAGAAAGAGATATTGAAAATATTAAAGAAGTTCGGTTTACGCTAGAAGTCAAAAATTCGAAATTACCTGAAAATATAATTAAGTTACTTTATGTATACCTAAACAAGATCTCATCGGTAGTTCCGCTAATTTCTTTCGTACCTAGTTCACTACCTCAAGTAGATGATAATTCTAAAGAAACTGATGTGGTGTTTGATTTATCGATGTGTCTCAACAATGAGGAAATAAGTAAAAGAAAATTTAAAGTTAATTCCTTTAATCAATTAGATCTATATACATTTATTCAACACGTGGAATTGGAAAATAGTATCCCTCATTTAAAGATTTATGCCGAAAATGAAGTTGAAACAATTGACATTAAAGCTTTGTTATATAGTAAAGTTAAGTATTACATAGCTAGTAATGACTCAGAAATGAAGGAACATTTAAAATCCTTTGATGTGTTTTTAGATAAATATTTAAAGCATTTACAAAGGATATGTACGGATGGCATTTTCACAGTAAGTGTTGATGAATTGGAGGATGAGCTAAATAAGATTCTTTTAAATATTTATACTTCCGTCCCTGTAACTAAACATATATATCAAATGATTAATTATATTGGCTCAATTGATACATATGAAAATCATAGGAATGAGTCGGGTATCACATTTGAAAGAACAGTAACGTTATTTAATCCAATTCGGTTAATCTCTTATATAAAGAGATTTTATCACATTCAAGAACAAGTGCATGATTGGATTTGTAAAGCTGCTGAAGGAATACTAGAGGTAGAAAAACTTGAAGATTATCTAGGATATGTTTTAGAAAAAACTAGTAATTTATCTCCAAGGTATTTTACAAGTAGTGGGGATGATTCTTTTTTAATAGAAAATAGTGAAGTGGGTGGAGAAGGTCATTTTATTTTAAATACGCGCACTGCTGACAATACTAATTATTTAGCGAAAGAATTTTCAGATGAATTGGTAAAAGTAGTGAAAAATTACTTTGAAGTTTATCCTTATGCAAAGGACGGACTAGACATTTTACTTTTATACTGTCAGAGTGCCGAATTGGTAACAAGAGCAGTAGAAGAACTTTATAAGAAAACAGAAGTGAAAAAATTAAATCTAACTGTTCATAGTGAAAATGCTGCCAAATTACATGACAAATTGAATAAATGGATGGAAAGTAAAGAAGAATACAATAAACCACAAATTGGAAAGAGGTTTCCTAAGGTGGAGATTAATGTAATCTCAGGGAAAAACATTAATGAAATAGCAAACCAAGCAGAAAAGAAAATGAGTGACTCAGATATTGTGGCTTTAGTCGACTATTTTGGTCAAGGAAATCAAATTAGATACAATTTTGAAAGATCTAAAGTAACTGAGTCTAATAACTGGTTTGAACCAATATATAAGGAGCCCTTAAAGGCAGACGAAGCTGTAAAAAGAATTAGTTATGTAAGTGAACATATGCCCGCAGCACTTCAACATTTCTATCAGCTTCAATATATTGTACAAAGTGACACAATGCCTGATAGGGACCAGATTAATGTCTTAAGAAATTTGATTTCAATTTCTAATGTTGCTCATAGCTCTTTAATTGACTATATGCATAATAATTTTAACTGGTCGATGATTATGGATCGTTACATTGACAAAACTTTATTGGTTAAAACATCTACACAGGCTCAGATTGTTAAATATAAATCAAAAGCTGGCTCAAACAAAAATTTCAAATTAATCATATCATCCTCAAAATATATTAGAAAATTAAGTGAGCAAACACAAGATAATGCTTATTATGACAGATTATATAAGAAGCTTGGCTTAATTCTTAAAAATGATAATATAAATCGGGATAAAATTATTGAAGCTGTGCAAAAGGTTAAAGAAATTTCTGGAGGGTTAGTGTTAAAAGTGATTGGCCGAGGGAAATATGCGCATGAAATGATGGCTACATATTTCACGGTTGAAAATCGTTCAGGTATAGAAAATGATCTATATGTTTGGGCCATTTGTGACGAACTTCCATGGTTTACAAATAATAAACGACGACCTGATATGGTGCTTACAACTGTTAGTAGAATTAACGATAGAATTCGAATTGATTTCGAATTGATAGAACTCAAATTTATCAATCACCGCATTTTTGAAAAAGAAAGATATGACGCAATTAAGCAGATTAAAACAGGAGTGAATTTGTACAATAAGTTATTTAATTTTAATGAGAATAACCTGGATGCAGAATTTTGGAGGAATGAACTTGTTCATTACCTAATTGAAAGACAAGCATATTCACCTGATAATGCTAAATTATTAAAAGAATTACAGCATATACCTATTGAGAATATAGATGTATCCATAAATGGCTCGATTGATGTATATTGCTATACTTCTAACCTTACTGAATATCAGTTTGACAATGTAAGTGAAGGAAATTTCGTCGATAATTTAGAAGGCGGTTATAGGAACAATATCTATACACGTGCATTCATTTTATCTACACTAGGTGCAACGGAACAAGCAATACCTTCTTATAAAGAACTAGAAGAAGAGACAGAGGATAAAACAATCTTGTTTGGGTCTCAAGTAGAATTACTTGAGAAACAAGTACCTGAAAAAGTAGTTGAGGAAGAAATTAATTCCGTTACTGATTTTAGCGATGAAAAAGCTAATAGAACCGGTGGAGTGAGCGGAAATGTTGATGATCAAGGCGATATCGTGGAAGAATTAGAAGACAAAGATATTAGAGATGAAAAGGTAGAGGATTTAGACATAAACGGATATCCGGAGCAAAAAGCGTTAATTAACTTAGAAATTGAATATGAAACGGACGACTCTTATAGTGAGGAACTAAAAGAAAATTTCATTAGAAAACTAATAAATAATTTTAATCAAAACGGAGTCTTTGTTAAAGTTAAGGATTCAATTGTGGGTTCTAGTGTAATAAGGTTAATACTATCTATACCCGCAGATATACCACAATCTAAGGTTACTAAGCGTGCAAAAGACATTCAGCTATGGTTAGGTCTGAATAATGAGCCACATATCTTTATTAATAGTCAAGGTATTAACATCGATATTGTTAGAGAGAACCCTGAAAATATTTATTTTGAACACTTTATGGCATTATTTAGAGAGAATAACCAAACAGAAGTAAAAAGCACGAATCTTTTAGCACCTTTAGGCCTTGATCCGTTAAATGATGTAATTACAATGGATTTCTCTAATTCTATGACTCCTCATTTATTAACAGGGGGGACAACAGGTAGTGGGAAGAGCGTAACGCTTAATTCCATTATACTAGGTATTATGTGTTTATATTCCCCTGAACAGGTTAAATTTGTTTTTATTGATCCTAAAAAGGTTGAATTTACTATTTATGAGAATCGGTCACATACTCAGAGTGTAATTACTGACATTAATGAAGCCGTAAAAGTTTTAAAAGATCTAGTAGATGAAATGGAGGAGAGATATACTCTTTTCGCAAGAGAAGGAGCTACAAATTTAGAGGAGTATACGGAAGATGGTGAAAATGAAATACATCGCATAGTTGTAGTCTTTGATGAATTTGCAGACTTTATGAGTCATGAGGGAGATGTGAAAAAGGAAGTCGAGAATGCTGTTCTTCGTCTTAGTCAAAAAGCTCGAGCTGCCGGAATACATTTAATCATTTGTACACAGAATCCGAAAGCGGATATTATTAATACAAATATAAGAAATAACTTAGGAGCAAGATTAGCTCTAAGAGCAACTGATTCAAATGCATCTAACGTCATATTAGGTCAAGAAGGTGCTGAGAAATTAGCTGGAAAAGGCGATTTTCTGGCTAAAGTGTATGGGAATACAGTTAGAGGGAAGAGTCCTTTTCTGACTTCTAAAGTTAGAAAAGCGTTACTTAAATATTTTCAAGTTTAACTATAATTGCATCTAGAATAAATTCTAGGTGCCTTTTTTGTCTTTAAGTAGTGCTGAGGCATACTGTCCTGTACTACTATTCTTAGGTTTAGGGGGGATAGGGCATTAAGTTATATGATACTAGCGTAGGCTTTTGGATAATTAATGTCCACGTTATCATGGTTGTGGGCACTTTATTGCAAAAATGGGTAAATTATTATATTAAGTGCGGTAGTGTGAAGAACATCAAGTATGTTTGTTTGTCTTATTGCTTTAATTTGATATTTTTTCGAACGAACGTTTGTAAAAAATGCTTTATGCTTAACTAACTTACTATTTTCATGTATAATCATTACTGGACAACCCTTACCAGAAGTGATGAAAGGAAGATTATTGTTATGGCATATGCTAGACATCAAAGCTTTTATTTAAGAGATAAATGGATCAGTAAAGGTCTAAAGGCGATAAATGAATCCCCGAGATTCTTTTATGGAGATGAGGGCCCTGAAGAAATTGGTTTAGGGAAAAATATGGTTCAATCATTAAGGTTTTGGATGTTAGCGACTGAAGTTATTAAAGAAGATAAGACGAATGGACCAACAGAACATCATTTAACTGAATTAGGAACTTTACTTTATCATAAAGATCGTTTATTACAAAGAAACGACTCTGTTTCTATACTACATTATCATTTAGTGAGAAATCGTGAGGATTTGGCAACTGTATTTAGTTGGTATTTCAATACTTACAAGGAAACTATTACACAGAGAGATAGCTTATTAAAGTCGTTTATTACATGGGTTAACAATAATGATAAGGGTGTATCTCCAAAATCGTTAAAGCGGGATATAGATTGTCTAGTACAGTTATATACTAAGCAGGCAGGTGAGGATGATCCTGAAGATTTTATCTTCAGTCCTTTTAATAAGTTAAGGCTATTAAAAGAAGAGCCATCTGAAGAAGGGCACGAGAATGTTCGTAAAGTAACACCCACAGTTGATGATATTGGATTTATAGCATTGTATTATGTCCTTTTATCGTACGGAGAAGAGAATGATGTTAGTTTAATTAGTCTAGATGAGATTACAAGTGAAAGTTTTCTATTGGGGAAAGTTTTTAATTTATCAAGAAATAATATTATAGAGGCATTAAATAAGTTAACCAATCATAAGCAATTTCCTCTTGAGTATGTTCGAACTAATAATCTCGATAATATACGGTTGCCGAGAGTTTCTCCTTTCGATTATCTTTGTCATGAGTATGATTTCTCTATGGGGCAGGTGACAGTTTAAGATGTCATTTAAGACAAGTGTTAATATAAAATTTGATGTTGGTAATGATGAGTTTGTTAATAGGTATATACCTAGTCCATCACATGCTGAAGCCCTTAAGGGAATTCTTAATGGGTTCAATAATAATGCTAATAGTTCACACATTGTTATAGGGCCATATGGAACAGGTAAATCATTACTTGCAACAGTTGTAAGTAGTATCGTTTCAAGCTCAACGTCAACTACTGCAGTAGAAAAACTGATTAATAAATTTAAACATTTTGATGACTACATTGCTGATCAAATTGAAAGTGCAAGTAAGTTAGAACGTAGATATTTACCTGTGTTATTATCTGGAAATGAAGGACGTTTCCGTGAAGCTATTTTATCAAATATCATTAAAACATTAAAAATAGTAAATGTTGATGTCATCTTACCGGGTATAGGTGAGAAAATTATTGATTCGATCAGTACCTGGAAGAAGGAGTTTCCGGATACTTACAATAGATTCATTAATGAATTAGAAAACAATGGTAAGCGATATGAAGACTGGGTATCTGAAATTAAGAAACAAAATGAAGAAGAGATTTTATTTTTTTCAAATCTTTATCCTTTATTAACTTCAGGTGCATCTTTTGGCGTTGGTTATAATGATGATTTCATTTCGCAAATGGAATATTTGTCGGGCAAATTAGATGAAGAAAATATTGGGGTTTTTATTGTTTATGACGAATTTGGGCGGTTTTTACAAGGATTAGATCCTTCTAAATTAAATGAAACTATGCAAGATATACAGGATCTTGCAGAAATTGTGAGTCGTAGTCAAGCATTACAACTAATGCTTATTACTCATAAGAGCTTTAGGCAGTACTTTACAGGTAATAATAACGATGTCTCAAAAGAGTTTCAAAGAATTGAAAAAAGATTTTCACAGTATCACATCACAAGTGATCAAGTCACATTCTTAAAGATCGCAGAAGTTATACTAACTGAGAACATTACTAATAAACCTCTTGTTACTGGTAATCAATATGAGAATACACTAAGTAGATTGAAGAGATATCCTTTATTTCCGAGTTTAAACCCAACTGATCGAGAAGAAAAAATAATTAAAGCGATGTATCCAATGCACCCAATTGCTTTATATTTATTGCCTAACTTGTCGGGGATTTTCGGACAGAATGAGAGAACGTTATTTACATTTCTTGAAAGTGAAGAAACTGGTGGACTTAAAAATCATATGACTAAATCAGATGATTATTATAAGTCATATCAGCTTTTTGATTATTTCTTTCCTAACCTAAGTGATACAGACGCTGATAGTGAAGTAAGAGAACACCTATTAATGTATAAAAAATCATTAGCAAGAATTCCTGATGATATTGAAGATCGAAAGTTAGCTATAAATACATTGAAGTTTGTCTCTTTGTGGAATTTATGTGGCTTGCAAAATCAACAAAAGCTGTCAGATGACTTTTTGAGTTTTGCCATGCAAATAGGTAATGAAGAATTAAAAAGCTTACTTGCTGTGCTAGCTGGACATAAAGTAGTTAGGTTTAATAGAGTTAATGATTATTGGGAAATTAATTCCGGGAGCGCAATAAATATTCAAGAAAGAATTCAAACACGAAAAAACAATTTTGATTTGAAACCGAAAAATATTCTCTCAGTTTTAAATCAAAACCTAGCTAAAAAATACTTTTTCCCTGAAGAGTATAACGACATTAAAGAGATGACGCGCTTTGCAAAAGTTGAGATCTTACTTGGGAATGAATTGTCAAAACTTAACATGGACGTAGTTAACAAGTCTGATATAACAATACTATATATTATTCTTAATGAAGATAACGACATAATAAAAATAAAGGAGCAAATTCGAAAAAACGATTTACAGAATAAAGTAATCTATGCAATTCATTCAACACCTTTAGATATTATTATGGATGATATCGTAGAGAGTTATATCATACTTGATTTCCTCAATGATAAAGCCCTATTAGCTGAAGATAAGGGGATTAAAGAAGAGCTAACGTTAATGTTAGAAGAAGTAAACCATGTGATATCTGACTATCTATCATCATTAATAGAATTTAAGGATGACATTATTTGGTTCGCTAATAATGATGAAATAAAGGTAAAAGATATAATTGAATTTTCTAATTTGCTTTCAGGAATTTGTTTTGAGTTATATGGATCCACACCAGTTATCTTAAATGATTCTTTTAACAGAATAAATATTACGTCTGCTCAGAGGAAAGCTGCCATTTCAGTTGTTAACGGGGTAATATTAAATCCTAGAGATGAACAGTTTGGTATCGTTGGAAATGGTCCTGATTATGCAATTTTCGCTTCCATTTTCAAGAGGAATGGTAGCTTTAATCAAAATGTAAATGCTAATGATTATAAAGAAATTCAGAATGAGTATTATAAGCTTATTCGCAATAAGATAATAAATTTGCTTGATGAAAATCCTAAAGGCTCATTAAATGAAATTATTAAAGTGTTCACAGATTCTCCGTTTGGTGTAAGAAAACCAATCATTCCAATTTTGCTCGTTGCAATGCTAAGAGATCGATGGAATGAATTTATGTTGTATAGAAATGAAATGTATATCTCCGGTTTAAATGGTGAAACATTATTTGAAATTTTATATGAGGAAGGCCCTGAAAATTACCAATATGTATATGAAAAATTTGATGAGGAATATATTGAACTTTTTAATTATATTGAGGAGAATTTTGAGGACTATTTAGAAGAAAGATTAGAGGGGAAATCTCGTTTAATTAAAACTTGTGGTACTTTACTGAAGTGGCTGCGATCTTTACCTAGGCTGACACAGCTGTCGAATTCAGTAGAGCAGGATTTTGCTTGGTTAAGGGATTGTATCCGTAAAACAGAGGTAAAACCACAAGAAAGTATAGCTGAATTATATTCTGAATTTATTGACAATAATCAAGGTGAATTGTTACGTATTAAAGGCTATGCTGAGAAGTACTTGGACATATTTAAAGATGGTATCATTTCTAGATTTTTTGAAACTTGTGATGTTACATCTTTTGAAGAATTAAGAGATTGGGCAATAAGTAGACACGAATATTTGAAAAAAAACAATAAGTTGGTTAAAGTTATCCTAAGGGTTGATAGTGAAGATATTTGGTTAAGTCAATTCATAGAAGAATATATAGGTGTACACGTAAATGACTGGTCCGATACTACGTATAATTTATTTTTTAATCAATTAACTAGTGATTTTAAAGAGGCTATTGATTTCAAAGAAACAATTGAGGAAAGTGTCCATCAAGAAGAATTCATTTCTATAGACATTGCAGGAGAAAAGAAAGTAATCTCTAAGGTGGAGTTTTCCGTTAAAACTAATACTGTTTATAAAAACGTAGACCGAATGATTCAAAATGCGGGTAGAAATATCCCTAAAAAAGAATTAGAATATATGATCTATAGATTGTTAGACAAATATGTAGAATAATAAGTGGGTGAGCTTAAATTGTCTCAAAATAACCGTAAACCCGTTCACATAGCAATGTTTTCCGGTGGTGCAGGAAGTGCCTACGTTGCCTATCAAATGGTACAAGCCCATGGTAGAGAAAATTGTAAATTGTTCTTTACAAATACATTATGGGAAGATGATGACAACTACAGGTTTATGGAAGAAATTGCGGAATATATTGGAATTGAAGTGACAGAGGTTGTTGATGGAAGAACTCCAGAAGAAGTTTTTTATGATTATAAATTCCTAGGAAACTCTAGGTTAGCCAAATGCTCTGAAGAACTCAAGGTGAGACAAACGTTAGTCTACATGGAAGAACTTAGAGATAATGAGAATCTAGAACCAATTCTTTACTTTGGGATAGCCCCCCATGAAAAACACCGGAGAGGTAACGATGAATTCTTGGAAGATAGTATTCTGATAACACCTGAAAGCCGAGATGAGAATATAAGAAAAGCTGCTGGAATTCGTTCATTTTATGAACATTACCCAATTGAGGCAATAGAGTCCCGGTTTCCTTTAATTGAGACACATCGCAAGGACATTGATGCAAAAGGTATTATAGAACATGAGTGGGGAATTAAGCTTCCTAGAATGTATACCGTAGCTATTGAAAAGGCTGAAAAAGAGAACAATGCGTTAGCAAAATTGTTGGTTGAAAATAATGTTTACGGCTTTTCTCATGCTAACTGTGGTGGTAGATGCGTTAGAGGTGGTCTTCAGCATTATGCGACTCTCTATGCTTTATGGCCAGATCAATATAAAGAGCAAGAGGAAATGGAAAATCGGTTCAATGAATATTTTGAAAAAGAGAAATTCGTTACAATATTAAAAAAGAATGGAACTAGTTATAGTCTTAAACAGTTTAGAGAAGAAATGGAACACGTGGGGATAGAAAAGTATTTATTTTCAAAAGATGAAACCATTCCTTGTGTTTGTTCATTTTCATAATTAACAAAAAAGTTAACAGGACTTATACCTGTTAACTTTTTTTGTTAATTAATTTCAGAAAATTATATCCGGTGTTGATCCTTATAATAACCAGTGTTAAAATCACTATATAGAACACACGTTCGAAAGGGTGATTTGGATGAAGCATATCGTTATGTACTCAGGAGGTATTGGAAGCTTTATGACTGTAAAGAGAGTCATGGAGAAAGAGAATTCAAAGGACATTATCCTATTATTTACTGATACCTTGACAGAGGACGAAGATCTCTATAGGTTTATTGAGGAAACTAAAGAACATTTAGGAGTTACCTTTGTTAGATTATGTGACGGTAGAGATGTGTGGGAGGTATTTAAGGATATTAAATACCTTGGTAATTCTAGAATTGCACCATGTTCTAGAGTTCTTAAACAAGAGCCAGCTAGGAAATGGATTGAGGAGAACTATCAGCCGGAAGAAGTCACATTGTACATCGGGATCGATTGGACAGAATCTCAACGATTGATTAAGGTGAAAAAGAATTGGCTACCATATAAAATAGTTGCACCTTTATGCGAGGAACCTTACATTACTAAGGATGAAATGATTAATCAGTTAGAAAAGTTGGGAATTAAAAAGCCAAGGTTATATGATCTAGGGTTTAGTCATAATAATTGTGGAGGTTTCTGTGTTCGCGCTGGACAAGCACATTTTGCTAATCTATTAGAACATATGCCTGATAGGTATAAATATCATGAAGAAAAAGAATTAGAAATTGCTTCTTATTTAAAAAAAGATGTAACCATATTAAGAAGACAGCGAAATAAAAAGATTGAACCACTTACTTTAAAGAAGTTTCGAAGTGAAATTGAGTCAAAAGAAACTAATTATGATCTTTTTGATTTTGGTGGTTGTGCTTGTTTTATTGAAGAGAGTAAAAGTGAATATATTGCGTAGGAATTGTGGTTTAGGATTAAGAAACTATAATTTATTGTTTAAACATCTAGGTCTCTTAGCCTAGGTGTTTTTTATTGGAGTAACCATTAAATAATTGTAAATGTTAAACTAGATAATATGTTATAAAATGAATAAATGTGAGTGAAGCTCAATTGTTTATCTTATTCTTATGTGCCCTTTACCACTGAAATAAACAAGTAAAGGGGTTATTTACATAGATGGAAAATGCAGTAATGATATGAAAATTCTTATTGATTAGCGAAAAGAATCAATTCAGTTAAAGATCTATCATCAGGGAATCTATATCAGATTACTAAAGTGGACGAAGAAGGTATATATGTTGAAGCTGTAGCTGAAAATCATAAGTCAGATGAAGAGAAAGAAATCCTACATCTTGTTCGTAATTCAATGGGAGATAACCTAATGGTTGAGTCTGTAGCCAAAAGGCGTACGAATCATATCATATCTTGGCTTCAGCAAGTATCCCTAATTGATGATAACTTGAATCCATTAATAAAACTGTATGAGTACAAGGAGCAACCAACCATGACCACCAATCTCCGCAATCAATTCTTACATATCATGAACAACTACATAAAAGCCAGACAACAATCCTTCGCGGGCAACCCAATGGGCTCTGTCCTTCGAAACGAGGTACCTAACGAGATTAGGAGCCTACCATTTATTCACTCAACCTATACAGTAACCGGCTCTGTTGGACAAGGCAACTGGGCGATCGTTCCATGGGTTGCGATTATGAACAATGCGATTACCACTTCAACACAGCGTGGATATTACATCGTTTATCTGTTTAGTGAGGATATGAAACAGCTTTACTTAACGCTGGCTCAAGGAGTAACGGAAACAACAAAAGACGAAATGGCTGCGATCAACCAAGAGATTCGCTCTAAGATTGATATGGATCTAAAGGTAATAAAGGATGACCAGATTGATCTTGGTCCATCCAAACGGGCACGCGATTATGCGTATTCGACAGCTGCTTATATTCAATACTCAGTTGATGAGATGCCTTCTGAAGCGGAACTTGTTCAGGATTTAGAAAAGATGACATCCTATTACGAGGAGTATATCGCTTTAAAGAGACAGTATGATGAAGTGAGTCCTGGTGTATCTCCTGTTGCGGAAGAGGGTGGGAAGTTGATGAATTCTAGAGATGTGATTGAGCATGTGCATTCCTACATAACAAGCAAAGGCTTTTACTATGAAAAAGAAGAACTCATCAATTTCTTTTTCTCCTTAAAAACCAAACCCTTTGTCATCTTATCGGGGATATCCGGCACAGGAAAAACTAAAATCGTTCAGTGGTTTGCCGAAAGTGTAGGAGCAACAGAAGAAAACGGTCAATTTGCCTTAATTCCTGTTCGCCCCGATTGGAGTGATGGATCGGATCTACTTGGATATACGGACATCAAGGGGGATTTTAAAGAAGGTCCTTTGACGAAAGTGTTGAAAGAAGCCATTGATCATCCCGACCGTCCTTATTTTGTTTTACTAGACGAGATGAACTTGGCGCGGGTGGAGCATTATTTTAGTGACTTGCTTAGTGTGATGGAAATTCGGAAGTGGGAGGATGGAAAGCTGATCACATCGACGATTCTTTCAGAGGAGATTGCGGGAAAAGAGATTTATCTTCCTGCGAATGTGTACATCATTGGAACGGTAAATATGGATGAAACGACTCATCCTTTCAGCAAGAAGGTATTGGACCGGGCGAATACGCTTGAGTTTAATCGGGTGAAGCTTGATTACCTACAGTTTTTGTTAAATATAGAGGAGAAGGACGCGGTTGTTTTACATAATGATGTGTTTGCGACGAAATATCTTCATTTAAAGGATGTGTATACGGCCTATCCGGAGCTCGTAGAAGAGGTGACGGATGTTCTGGTGGAGATCAACAATGTCATACAAATCAATTCAGCAAACATTGGCTATCGTGTGCGCGATGAGATTTGTTTTTACCTTGCTTATAACGAGGAAAGCAAGCTTATAGAACGTAAAGAAGCTCTGGATTATTGCATTTTACAAAAGATCTTGCCGCGCTTATCTGGGAGTGACACGAGGATTGAGCGAGTGCTGAAGGCGTTGTTTAAACTGTTTACGAATAAGGAGATTGAGTTTGTTCAGGATGCGTCGATGGAGGATGTGACATATGGCGTGTATCCAAAGAGTGCGGAAAAGGTGTTAGAGATGATGAGGAGGTTAGAAGACGATGGCTTTACTTCCTTCTGGATCAGCTCCTAAGGAAGTTGAGCTGGTTGTCATTGAAACATCAACGTTCTCACTTGTTATAAAAGGAAGACCATATCATGAACGGTACGAGGGATTGCAACAGTATCGCAAACTAGATTTTCATGATGTCATGCAATTTGATTGGCGCGGGGAATCGGTGGAGCAGGTGTTGGTGTATGACGTCGATCAGCAAGCACTTGTCCGTGATTCGAATCTGCGACCGATTTTCTTTGAAAATAGTGTGTATCAAGTCATCATTCATCCAAAGGGAGAACAGGAGCTGACGTTTTATCATGATCATCCTGGGCTTCGGAAAGCGATCAGCCGGGTCAAACTGGGGACGTCCTATCTATTAATGGGCAATCTTCAGTTTCAAAATGAAGTAGGGCTTTCGACGTTTGAAATTCGAGATGAGCGCGAATCATTACTGCAAGTGACGTTGGAAGTCTTTCCGTCGAAGCTTGATTACAAACGAGATTACCAAAGGTTATTAGAAGAAGTGAATGATGAGATTTATAATCTGGCTTATCATTTTTTGAAAAAGACGTACTTAGGGGCAAAGGTGAAGCTTGATGGACAACCATCTTTGACGGAGTTTTACCGATTGATAACGGTTCATTTTCAATCATTTTTACGAGCGATTGAACGAATTGAGCGGCAGCCGCATCATAAGCTGGTGAAGAAGCATGAGAAAGCGAGAGGGGATCAGCTGCAGCGACTCGATTCAAGAGGTCGCAGTTATCTACGAAAGAATCCGCATGTGTTTGTCGAAGTAAAAAATGGTGTGAGGGTTGCGGATCAGACGGTGATGCCAAGGGAAGGGTTAAAGATTAAAAAAGAGTTAACTTACGATACACTTGAAAACCGTTATGTAAAATGGATGATGACACGGTTAATGGAGAAGCTTGAGTATTTGTATGACAAGCTCACCGTTCAGAAGTGGCGGAAGGTTGAGGCGGATCAAGAGCTGTTGGAGAAAGTGAAAGAGATGATCCATAAGCTTAGCGTGAAAAAGAAGAACCCGTTTTGGAAGGAAGTCGGGGTGTTGAACCGCTCGGTGATGAGTCTTGTGTTGCAGATGGCACCAGGATACCGCGATGCATTTCAAATTTATTTAACCGTTTCAAAAGGTCTTGCCTTGCAAGGGAAGCTCTATCAAATGTCAGTGAAGGATGTTGCGGAGCTTTATGAAGTGTGGACGTTCTTGAAGCTTGGACAACTATTGCGGAGGAAATACATTTCGGTGAGTCAAAATATCGTCAAGGTGAATCGGGACGGACTGTTTGTTCGCTTAGATACAAACCAATCAGCGAAACGAGTGTTCAAGCACCCCGTGACGGATGAGAAAATCATTTTAACGTATCAGATGACGGAGAAAAATCCGACAACGACGCAAAAACCAGATAGTGTGCTAAGTATTGCAAAGAAAGGGAAGGGCTACTCCTTTAATTATGTGTTTGATGCGAAGTACCGAATTGATTTTGCGGTGGAGGATAGTTATTACGGAGGTCGCTACAAAACTCCTGGGCCATTAGAAGAAGATATTAATACGATGCACCGGTATCGTGACTCGATTGTGGCCAAGCAGAAGGGTCCTTATGAGCGCACAGCGTTTGGGGCATATGTGTTGTTTCCGTGGGAAGATGAAGCGATCTATTCAGAGCATCATTTTTATAAAAGTATTGATGAAGTAAATATCGGAGGTCTGCCGTTTTTGCCATCAGCCTCGGATTTAGTGGAACGATTTGTGGAGCATTTAATTGAGAAAAGTCCAGAGGAGATTCAAAAGGAAGGGATCTTACCAAGAGGAACGAGGGACGATTGGGAATCTTCTATGGATGAAAAGGTGCTAGTTGGAGTGGTGTCAACGGAGGAGCAATACCGGAGATGTATGCAGGAGGCTTCGTTTGTGTTGGATATAGGTGCGTTGAATAGAGGGTGGCAGGAAGCAGCATATGTGGCACTGTATGTGAGTAAGGAAGCTGGGATGGCTCGAAACGGTGTGTGGAGTTATGGGAAGGTGAAGGATGTTGCGGTTCGTGATGAGGGCTCTGTTCAGTTTACGGTTGAATCGTGGATCAATCTACCTGATGTGATTAAGCCTGTGAACTATGGCATTGCTGGGTATGCGATGACAACGTTGACTCATTTAAAGGAAGCGAAGGAATTGCCGGAGCTCTTTATGAAATCAAAGGATGAGCTGGCGGTTTGGAGGATGCTGAGGAGAGTGTCGGATCGGATTACGGTTGAGTTGGATTCGGAACAGTTGGATAAGGCGAGTGAGGTGCAAAGTTATCGGTTTAAGGATGTTGAGGTTCGGATGAACGGGGTAGAGAGTCAGGTTGTGATTGTGAAGGGTGAGTTTTATAAAGTGGTTGGGTATGAGGAGTTGCGGAGGAAGCCGAGTGGGGTATTTCGAGAGGTTTTGCGGGTGATTGAGAATTAACCTAGCACACTAGAAGCCTACATTCCCGTAGGCTTCATTACTTATCTAAAAAGTCATCGATCATGTTTTGAATGATACCTACAAACTCACCTTTAAAAGACATGCAGCGTTTTAGTACTTTGATTTGTTCCTCTTCAGTTAATTTATTAAATTTCCTAACACTTTTTAATATATAATCAATAAATTTCACTTTTTCTTGCGTTAGTCTCTGAGGATTTCCTTTTTTTAGACAGGCTCTTTTGTAAAGGAATTCTTTGACCAATTGAGTGAAAGGTTGTTGAACTATCCAGTTCAATGTTGTAATTGTTGCATAACTATTTTTATATTCGTCTTCCACATCGTCGTGATAATGGAGGTCTTGAAAATAATTTTTTTTGAATCCTGTGCTTCTTAATATTGTCTTAAAAGAGACGGGTAAATCTTTGAGCTTAGCTAGTAATTTGGTTTTGTTATCTTTGCTCCAGGAATCTCCTTTATTGTGTAGTCTTCTCATAACTTTTAAGTGCTGCTGGACAGGTCCTGAATATTTTTCAATGATACAAGGTGCATAGGTTCGCCCTTGTTCTTTTAAGAATTTGTACTTATCATAGCCGCCAACTAATGTGTATTTTCCTGGTATTTCATTTTTCTCGACCGCGATGATTAAATCGTACGTTTGTAAATAATTTGATGTTGATATCATTCGGGTTAAAAATGTTTGTGTTATATATGGTGTATAGAGAGGTTGTATATCGTTAAGTTGGATCAAGATGATTTTTTCGTCCATATACACCAACTCCTTGTTGGAAGTATATGAAAAGGTGAAATTGTCCTATTCTAGATTCAAAGATTGCTATTCTGCTAACAAGGCAAAAGTCTCGATGGAACTCTCAAGTTTCACCATCTCGAATGAACTAGTTGATCTCGTTCGCGCTAAGCTTAAGTGTGCCTGTCCCTGTCCCCACTAGTGTACTGGAATTCAGGCACCTTTTTTGGGAATGATATGCTATTATAAAATGAAAGATTAATGGACTGGAATCTATTTGAAAGGAAGATAACTTTGGAACTTTGGGATATCTATGATAAAGACAAAAATGTCACAGGTAAAACGATGAGGAGAGGGGACCCTTTTGAAAAAGATGCGTACCATCTAGTCGTTCATGTGTGTATGTTCAACAAAAATGGGGAAATGTTGATTCAGCAAAGACAACCTTTCAAGAGTGGTTGGGCCAATATGTGGGACATTACTGTGGGAGGTAGTGCCGTTGCTGGGGATACAAGCCAACAAGCTGCGGAGCGTGAAGTACTGGAAGAATTAGGTTATAAAATTGACTTACACGGTATAAGACCTTCTTTAACGATAAACTTTCAAGTGGGATTTGATGACTATTATCTCGTTGAAGTAGATCTTGATATTAGGGAATTAACGTTACAGCCAGAGGAAGTACAACGAGTGAAGTGGGCGACAAAAGAAGAAATCTTAACGATGATCGACCAAGAAATATTTATACCATACCGTAAGAGTTTGATAGAATTATTATTTGATATGAGAAAATACATGGGTAGTCATAGTTAACCGTGGGGTATGGTCCCCCGCTGTTTTTAAGCGTTAGTGGATTGGGGGACAGGCACTGTTTCACACTACAAAGTTTCTACCGGTATAATATCTGAAATGAGCGGAGATTTTAATGAAAAAAGACAATACAAGTCAGTAACCCCATTTTGTAGTTTGCAATTTTGAATGACAAAGCCTTCATACCCCTGACGAATAAGGCTGTTACGAAATTTTTCATTGGCTTCCTCCATATTTAAAAGGATAGCCTCATCTTTCCAGGTAAAGTTTCTTTTTCCGGCATGAATATATTCACAATATTTGTCACGATCATTCATAAACAAGTCATACGAATCCACGGTATTAGAATCATATATTTTAAGGTTTGGCTCATCTATATATAGTTTGTAAATAAAGCCAGTTACTCGCCTTTCAACTTGAATAACCTTAGGTTTTCCATCTTCCCAAAATTCCGTTTCTGACTTTTGATAAACCGTCTCCGTTCCTATTGCATAGGGTTTAGCAGAATGAATATCAGATGTAAGCCAAAATCCAATAGTACCAATAACGTTATTGACGTTTTGAACCTTTACTTCACTAGTAAAATCTTCAATTTTATTCATAGTACCAAAATAAGCGATCATTTTCATACCTCCCTTTTTTAGATTGTCCAATTCTGAGTTTATCATTTGTGGATAAGTTTATTAAAAAATGTCAGAAACACTTTGGGTCTCGATGCACAGGCACGCTTATTACGACCAGTATCATACATACAGAAACGCCAGCGTATTATCAACGCTTTTCGCATTTCGCGGAAGGTGTTTTTTATTTTTTTATCGTTAGATTCGCCCTTAATCATCGTAATTTATTTTTTAGGGTGAGTAGTTACAATTATATGAATAGAAAAAACATATGATTTCAAAAAAGGGATAAACTGAAGAAAGAATTAAGAAAGGAGATGTGAAATATGACCAAAAAATATAATAAAGGCAGCCGTAATCAAAATGCACCAGAATTACACGGCAAAGTTCCAGCTAGCGGTGATAACAATAAAGGGAATAAAAGGAAATAAAGGTTGAAAGGCGAAAACAAATAGGTTTAGCCAATTGGATTGGAGTGAAATCTAAATATAGATTTTTTATTTTTTTAGCCTCAAGGGGGAGTGACCAGGCACTCCCCAAAATGAAAATACCTGTTGTCAACTATTTTGGTAGAGAAATGAGGGAAATCAGAGCGCTGGAGTAGGCAATCTAAAACCGCTATTGTTATCGATATCTACTTTTATCTGCAAGAACTTATAAATATATTCACGAAAAGTCACCTTTTTTTAAAATCCTCCTATCAAAAATCACCTTAGCTTTATATATACAGTATGAAGACATACATACGATAGGAGGATCTTCATATGGCTAAATTCCGTATGATTCAAACAGGGTTCTGGAATGACCCAAAAGTGATGGAGGAGATGACACCGGAGGATAAGTTCTTTTTCATGTATCTGCTCACCAATCCGCAAGTAACTCAAATTGGCATCTACCGGATTACGAAGAAACAAGTGGCTTTTGAAACAGGCTTCTCCGTTGAAACGGTGCAGCTGTTATTTGAGCGCTTTTTGCACCAGCATGAGCTCATTCGTTACAATGCTGAAACGAGGGAGCTTGCGATCAAGAACTGGGGCAAGCACAACCTTGGGCGTGGAGGCAAACCGATGCTTGATTGTATTCGGAAGGAACTAGAGGACGTTAAGGATCATTCTCTTATTGAATATGTTGGACAAGTCGTGACCAATGAGTCGATTCGAGAACTTTACACGAACTTCTACCCGGAAAACGACGATACGTCGACGTTACGTGGACAAGAAGAAGAACAAGAAAAAGAACAAGAAAAAGAACAAGAAGAAGATAAACAACAACAAGAACCATACGCCGTCGTATTCCGTTTTTACGAAGAAAACATCGGAGTCCTGAATCCATTTATCGCAGAGTCAATTGCTCTTTGGGTAGAAGAGCTAAGTCCAGAAGTCGTGATGCTTGCGATAAAAAAGGCTTTGATGAAGCAAAAACGCTGGGATTATGCAGAAGGAATTTTGAAAAAATGGTCGAATCAAAACTTAACGACCATCCAAGCGATTGAAGCAAGTGTTACCCACTTCCAGAAGCGACAAACGCGACCATCCCCAACTCATTTACTTGAACGAGTGAAACGAGGTGATTTTTCATGACAAATGAGGAAGCAGCCGAAGTTCTCCTAACCATCCACGAAGTCTATCCATCCTACGAACTCACGGAACGAAAAATGAAAATCCTTGTCCCGGCCTTACTGCAAATGGATCTTGCTGGGGTCATGAAACGGTTGAATGAGTATATCATCACCAACCCTTGGCCGCCAACGATTTCAGATATTGCCTCTTATCCACTTCAGGAAAACGAAGTGTTGAGAAAAACGCTGGAGTTTGAAAAACGTGCTGCTGAGAATCCACCAACCCAAGAGCAAATCGAAGAATTCCAAGCTCGGTTCAAGCAGCTTGGATTGACGGAGGCAGAAGATGAGTGAGCACGCATCCGTCGCCGAACAAGCTGTTATTGGAGCTATCCTTCTTGAGCCTGAACTCATTAATGAATGCAGTCTACAGGAAGAACATTTCTATGAAGCCCGCCATAAGATCATCTTTCAAGCGATGCGAGCATTAGAACGGTCCGAAACCCCTCCAGATATCGTTGCTGTCGTCACCATGTTACGCGATGTCCTCGAATCGATTGGGGGAGTGGCGTACCTATCTGATCTGATGAATGCCGTCGCCACAACAAGCAACTTCAAGCATTACGAAGAATTGATCCTCGAACATGTTCGAAAACGGTCGGCCATGAAACTCACCGAACAATTCCACAATGAAGCAAATGATGAGTCCATCGCTACTCTGATAACGGAGCTCCAACAGATACAGGAGCTGACGATTAAGAAACAACACCGGACGAAAAAAGAGATCCTTGCTGATGTCGTCGAAACGTTGCATGAACCAACTGAGGATCTCTTAGGAAGACCTAGTGGCATCATCGATCTCGATAAAATGACGGGTGGCTGGCAAAAGCAGGACCTGATCATTGTCGCCGCGAGACCTTCTGTCGGAAAAACGGCGTTTGCCTTGCAGATGGGAGCTGTCAACTGCCGCAGGGGAGGAGTGACGACGTTCTTTTCCCTAGAAATGGCTGATAGACAACTGGCCATCAGGTGGATTAACGCAGAAGGACGGATTGACGGGATGAAATGGAAAAACCCGACACGGTTCTTTTCCGCTGCCGATTATCGTCAAGCCGTAAACGCCATCGGATCCATTGAAAAATGGGACATGGAAATCATCGATAACCCGAGTATCAAAGTCTCTGAAATTCGTTCCAAACTAAACGAAATCAAACGTCGATACCCGAACAGAGACCATCTTGTGATCATTGATTACCTCCAGCTCATCCAATCCTCAAGCAAACGAGGAGAAAACCGCCAACAAGAAGTGTCTTCCATTTCACGTTCTCTAAAAGCAATGGCAAGAGAGCTCGACGTCCCGATTATCGCCCTTTCACAGCTATCAAGGAAGGTTGAGGCCCGCCAAGTGAAACGGCCAATGATGTCGGACATCCGAGAATCGGGAAGCATTGAGCAGGATGCAGACATTGTTGCCTTTTTGTACCGCGATGATTATTACGACAATGAAACGGATCAACCAAACAAAGTTGAAATCATTGTCGCAAAGCAACGGAATGGTCCAGTTGGGACGGTGGAGGCCTTATTTGAGAAGGAATATGGAAGGTTTGTGAATTTAGCAACAAGCATAGCTACTGAATAAGAATAAAAAAAGGGGGGCGCGAAAAAGTACCTCGAAAAAGCGCAATGGCTCCGCACGTTACACGCCTTTCTATGACAAACCCACTCATAGCAAGGCTTTCAAAAAAGGGTAACGGCTCCGCGCATTGCCTAAAGGACCACTAAAAAGGAAAAGCACCCTTTTTCAGTGGTCTATAAAAAAGGAGGCCGATAAATGGGAGAAGTCCAGCAATTAAAAGTAGCGTACGATCTGTCACTGTTGAAAAAGCAAATTCGCGAATACCAGTTGGAGAATGAATTACTAGTAAGAGAAAACCAGTTGCTTAAGCAGCAGGTTCGGGTGTTGAAGGGGAGGTCTGGGAGGAAGGGGTGAGGGATGGAGGGACAGTTCCTTGGTTATCTGTGACAAAAACAGTGATTGCAGTTTGAGGACTGTGGTTCCGCTATTTCGTGTTTTATGGGTGTAATGCAATCTTCTGTAAATAGCGGACTCTGTGTCCGTCAAACCTTTCAAAATGGTAGTTTTTGATGAAATAACGGAACTCTTGACCTCTTCCATTAAAAAGTGCTTGGCGCTGCTCGAAATTTGGAAAAAACAGATGTGAACCCTAAAAAATGAGTGAAGACAGCCCTGAAAAAGCAGAGATTGTCTCTTTTCATTCAGTGATCAAATCATACACCTCATCGACTACTTCTTCATCTTGAACGTCAAATTCCATTCTGAGACTATGTCGAATCATCGTTTTATTAACTGATCCTTCCGTAATATGCACAACATTTGTTTTTAGCCAATCGGCCATCTGTTGAATTTGGTTTTGGTCATTTAAATGACTCATCATGCATTCTCCTTCCTAAAAACCCTTTCTTACTAGCATTTTCTAAACGAACATTTATATACTTGATCAATCCGTTTCTTTCCGAGTACGGCGGAATATGTGTGGAATACTTTTTGTTTTGGAGGTTCGGATTTCAGTTTTTCGATGAACCGAGGTTTCGTTTGTTCCAGTAACAAACTCTTTAGTTGCTCAAGTCTTACTGTGTCGAACCCAAGTATTTTTTTAGGGATGGTAATAAGGAAATCCTCTTGTTGTGGTTAAAACCGAATGCTAGCATGTTCTGCACTTTTGGTTTTCCCTAATCTGTAATCAAATTTAAATGGCTGTTATATATAAGAAGAAAACTGGCGGAGACCTAAGTTTTCATAAATGGCGGGAAATTGATGAAAGACTGGAGGATTGGTAAACGATATTGAAGTTATGTTCAAAATGTAGCTCCTTTCTCGTTTGGATTGATCCTATTATTCCCCAATACTGGCTGGAGCAGACGATCATGAGTGACCTGATCAGCTTCCATCTGTTTTTAATAGAGAAGCAAGAGGGGTGGATCTTTTGCTTCTTTCGTTTTTTCTCTAACCAGAAAGAAGCATAAAACCGTCTCGTTGGGTCAGTAATTGAATTTTTTAAGGAGCATTGGGGAAGTACAGAAATTGTTATTTGCGTGAACATGTAAAAGCGATGGGAGAAGCTTACTTATGTAAAGAGTAATGTCTTCTTTTTCTTGTGTTGGGGTAAAGTTTATATAAAAAGAACTGTGGTATAAGTATAGTAGCGCAAATGATTGTTGCTATTCGTGTCGAATTATGATAGATTATTAAATCTAGCCGCAAAAATTAATTTTAAATTAACTATTGCGCAGAATTATTTGTTGTGATATATTATTACTTGTCGCTACGAACGATTGATTGATTCGTAACGAGTTGCGAAAATAACTTTTAAAAAGTTGTTGCGCAGAACAAATTGTTATGTTATGATAATAAATGTCGCTGATGAAACAGCGGTTAACGAGTTCTTTGAAAACTGAACAAAAGCCAAGCGAAATAGAGATACATGATATCTCGTCAACTTTTAGTAATTTAGTAAA
>NZ_JAWRVL010000022.1:0-80481 GCF_036663595.1 Halalkalibacter lacteus | reverse complement strand
ACAACATAGCTCAAGTTATATCACGCTAGCGATATAACAAATGTAATTTTACTAAATTACTAAAAGTTGACGAGATAACATGCATCTCTATTTCGCTTGGCTTTTGTTCAGTTTTCAAAGAACTACGTCATCGCTTGTTGGCGACTTTAATATCATAACAATCGAAGTAACAAAAGTCAATAACTTTTCATAACTTTTTTCGCAATCAATTAATCACTCTTAAGCAACGAGATTAACTTTACCATTAGAAATCTTCACCGTCAATAACTTTTTCAAACAAATACTAAATTATTTAAAACGCGACTTAATAGTTCACTCCTACCTGAGTAAAATGTCAGCATTTTTACTATTAACTTATCACTTATCTCATTTTATCTTAGCAGATAGTTAATAAAAAGAGGGTGTCTCAAAAGAGTCTGTCCCCGACTAGGTAGTACTATGTATAGAAGTTGAGCATTGCACAACATTACATACTGTACCCTAGGGGTCAGACTCTTTGGTTTTGAGTCACCCTCTTTTGTTTTTTACCTTATTCAGACAAGAAAACAAAGTAAGCAAGGAAAACAAAGAATAGAACGTACATAATTGGATGAACCTCTTTGCCTTTACCTTTCGCTAACATCGTTACTGGATATAAAATAAAGCCCATCGCAATTCCAGTTGCAATACTATATGTTAACGGCATGGCAATAATCGTCATGAAAGCTGGAACAGCTATCTCGAACCTCTTCCAGTCAATCAACCCTAGTGAAGAAGCCATCAATATCCCAACAATAATCAACGCTGGTGCCGTTACTTGTGCTGTCACCACTGCCAACAAAGGCGAGAAAAACAATGCAAGTAAGAAGAAGAAAGCTGTTACAACAGATGTAAATCCTGTTCGTCCTCCTGCCGCCACACCAGAAGCCGACTCAATGTAAGCCGTTGTTGTTGACGTTCCGAGTATTGCACCAATTGATGTTGCACTAGAATCGGCAAGTAACGCTTTACCAGCACGAGGAAGCTTATTATCTTTTACAAAACCCGCTTGATTCGCAACAGCGTAAAGCGTTCCTGCTGTATCAAAGAAATCAACGAATAAGAAAGTTAAAATAACTACAAGTAACTGCCATGTAAATACCGTAGACCAATCAAGTGCAAATGCCTGACCAAACGTCGGAGCCAAACTTGGAATTGATCCTACAAATGCAGTTGGGGGATCAATTACACCCGTTACTACCCCTGCTACTGCCGTTAGAACCATACCATAGAAGATTCCGCCTTTAATCCCACGCACCATAAAAATAACAGTTGCGACAATCCCAAACACAGCAAGAAGTGTAGGACCTGAAAGCATATCACCAAGCGTTACCGCAGTTGCTTCATAAGGAACAACAATGCCCGCCCCTTTTAAACCGATAAACGCAATGAACAAACCAATACCAGCGGCCGCTGCATATTTTAACTCTGCAGGAATCGCATTTATAATGACTTCACGAATTTTGAAAACCGTGATAAGAATAAAGATAATACCTGAAATAAATACCCCAAATAAGGCGACTTGCCAATCAATTCCCATTCCAAGGACAACAGAATAAGCAAAGAAAGCATTTAATCCCATTCCCGGCGCTAACGCAATTGGGTAATTAGCTAACAGTCCCATAATCAACGTTCCGATCGCAGCAGCTAGAGCGGTTGCTGTAAAAACAGCACCCATGTCCATTCCTGCATCCGCTAAAATCATCGGATTCACAAACAAGATGTAAGCCATCGATAAGAATGTTGTCAACCCAGCTACAGATTCCCTTCTATAACTCGTTCCATACTCTTTAATACCAAAATATCGATCCATGATCTTTCCCCCAAATTTTTCGACTTACTCGTAATATAAACAAAAAAAGACTTCCAATACATCACACTTGGAAGCTTAACTCACAAAAAATCGTACGGACCGATCCTATAAACAAAGGAGCTGGTTGATTTTTCGTAGTCAAGCTATTTACGGAAGCTTGGTAGAGACTTGCAGGCCATATCCCCGCAATTATACGATTCACAAAAGAAACTGTAACAATCAACCTACTCTTCGCCAATAAAAATCCGAACGTTTTTGAATTTAATCACTCAATTACTCGCTTTTATTATTCCCACTCAATCGTCGCTGGTGGTTTCGATGTTACATCATACACGACACGGTTTACATGCTTGACTTCATTGACAATTCTCGTCGAAATGATCTCAAGAACATCCCAAGGAATCCGAGCCCAATCCGAAGTCATTCCGTCAATTGACGTAACTGCACGGATCCCTACCGTATAATCATACGTACGAGCATCTCCCATAACCCCTACACTTCTCATATTTGGAAGCGCAGTGAAGTATTGCCAAATTTCACGATCAAGACCAGCCTTTTTTATTTCTTCGCGAAGAATCGCATCTGATTCACGAACAATTTCGATTTTTTCATCTGTAATCTCTCCAAGTACACGAATCCCAAGACCTGGACCAGGGAAAGGTTGACGCCACACAATTTCATCTGCAATGCCAAGTTCTGTTCCGAGTTTACGAACTTCATCTTTAAATAACGTATTTAGCGGCTCAATTAATTCAAAGCGCATATCCTCAGGAAGACCACCAACATTATGGTGCGATTTAATCGTTTGAGCTGTATCCGTACCACTTTCAATAATATCTGTATAAAGGGTTCCTTGTGCAAGGAAATCCATATCCTTTAAATTTCCAGCTTCTTCATCAAATACGTAAATAAACTCATTTCCGATTATCTTACGTTTTTGTTCAGGATCAGAAACACCTTGCAACTTGCCAAGGAAACGGTCCTGCGCATCGATTTTAATGACCTTCATGTTAAAACCTTCGCTAAACGTCTTCATAACGCTTTCCGCCTCGCCCTTACGAAGCAGTCCATGGTCAATAAACATACATGTTAATTGGTCACCAATCGCTTTGTGGATTAACACCGCTACAACAGATGAATCAACGCCACCACTTAATGCACAAAGAACTTGTTTATCCCCTACTTGCTCTCGGATTTTCTCAATTTCGACTTCTACGAAGTTCTCCATTGACCAATCACCTTTACAACCACAAACTTCAAAAGCAAAGTTTTTTAGCATTTCATTCCCGAATTCTGAATGGCGAACTTCAGGGTGGAATTGAACACCATAGAAATTGCGCGCCTCATTACTCATTGCCGCTACAGGAGTAGAAGGATTATAAGCATCGACAACAAATCCCTCTGGCGGTGCAACGATTAAGTCACCATGACTCATCCAAGTAGATTGTTCAATCGGTAAGCCTTTAAAGATTTTTGATTGGTTTTCAACCTTGATCGTTGCCTTTCCATATTCCCTATGATCCGTAGCATCAACTTTCCCACCAAAATGTTGTGTCATTAACTGCATCCCGTAACAAATTCCTAAGACCGGAATTCCAAGATCAAAGATAGCCGGGTCGCACTTTGGCGCTCCTTCTACATAGGCACTATTTGGACCACCAGAAAAAATAATGCCCGTAGGGTTCATCGCCTTGATTTCTTCTGCTGTTAACTTATTAGAGTGCAACTCACTATACACTCCTAAGTCACGAATACGTCTTGCAATTAATTGGTTGTATTGTCCACCAAAATCAAGTACTACAATCATTTCTTGGTTTAATTCAGTCATGCTTTCCCACCCTTTGTATGATTTCATTCGTACATCCTCACGTAATAAAAAAACTAGAACTCACCTACTTGTCCCATCAAAACATGCGACAAAGAAGGCAGAATTCCAGTTATTCCATCACTCTGCCTTCATAGTCAGATTGTTTACGGTAATCCGCTAGAAACTCTTAGGCCATATTCCTAAGGATATACGAAGGTTATTTCTTTATACACTTTTTAAATACTGATTCATTTTATCAGTGCGCTATAACCCGGTCAAGAATCGATTTTTTGAACAAGCGCAACCCAATTTGACTTTTGCTCCGTCCAACTAGTTCCAATGGACTGACCTCCATATGTGATCCGTTCGTATGCAATTGTTAAACTTATCATTTCTGGTGCATCAAATTCCTTATCAATCCTCGCGGCATATTCCCTGAGCGTTTCACCACTTTTACGTTCAAAACCAACATACTTGAGCAGCCACAGCAGTCGGCCGTACGCCAGCAGAAATGCTTCTTCATCTTCTCTACGACTAAATGTTCGTAATGTGTGATAATGAACAATTCGTTTGTTTTTCATAAGAGCAAACAGTAACGCGGCAATCAGCAGTCCCGCTAAAATCCATGGTCCACCAGGAAAAGCCCAGTTATTTGACGCCATACCAGAAAACGACTCATCATCTTCTTTCTCCTCTAAATCAGCAAACACATCTTCAACTTCAGGTCCCGCTTCTTCTTCCTCTAATTCAGTTTCTTCGTCCAGATTCTCTACTTCAACTTCAGACTCAACAAATTCATACGTATGGTCGAATCCACGTGTTGGTTCAAAAGGAACCCAGCCCACTTCTGGAAAATAGACTTCGACCCAAGAGTGAGCATTCCCGTTTGTCACTTTATATACATCTCTTGATTCATCAAGCGCCTCAACTACCTCACCTTGAGTAAAACCTTTTGCCCATCTAGCAGGAATGTCTACCGCCCTTAGCAAAACGATCATGGAAGTGGAAAAATTATCGCAGTAGCCTCGCCTAGTTTCAAATAAAAATTGATCGACATAGTCTTGCCCCTCACTAGGTATCGGTACATCTTGTGTCTCATATTGAAAATTTGAACGACTAAAATAGGACTCGACTGCTTTTGCACGATCATAGCGATTTTCTTCACCACTTGTAATCTCAGCAGCTAACTCCCTCACTCGCTCAGGAAGATCTTCCGGCAATTGAGTATAAAACTCGTGAATATATTGTGGATCTTGTTCATTTGATGCACGAAGACCTTCAACTTGAAAGCTAGGAAATAAATACGTATATTGATAGTTTTTAAGTTTCATTGGATCTGACCCCTGGTACGTACTAGCCTTTGCCGTATATGCATCTTGAAATAAGTCTACATTCATAATTTGATTGGTCAGTAAAAGTTCTCCTGGATAAAGAAGGTGATCAATTAGCGCAGAAGAATCTTCAACAAAAGCAATTTCTGCTTCTAAACTTTCAAATTCAGCTACACCAGCTCCCTGATCTGCATACAAGAACTCTTTTCTTTCTGTTGGGGTTGTTGTATCCCAGCCGCTCCCTGTATAAAAGTTCTTTGTTTCACCACGCCAATAATGTTCGTGTGTGGATGCCGCGTAAAAAACAGGCGTATTATCATCAATAAATCCGCCACCTAACCGCTCGTCATTATCTCCATATCCAATCCGTTGCACTCCTTCCCCTGAACCACCTCCATTTAATCCAACTGCTGCACGAGCAAACGGTACTGGATCTTGCCATTGCGGATCGAATTTAGGTGATATAAGCCCAAATAAACTCCCCACTCCAATCATCATTACAAGAAGAGTAGCAACGCGAACAGGCAAATACTTTGGTGCTCGGTACACAGGTTGTTGCTCAATCATTCGATACACTGTAACCAAACCAAGTAAAAGAAAGCCTATGGCAAACGTTCGAATAATTGCAAACGTTGCATCGTATATCGTAAACGTATCAATAACAGTTACATAAATAATAGTGAAAATAAGAAAAAAGAGGATTCTACGCGCATGCACCGTCCAATAGAATAATAGATAGCTCATAATAGCTAACAATATAAAAAATAAGAAACTCCTAAACGTATCTGTTAGCGCATACCAACCACCATTAATCATCAATCCTATGTTTTCTCTTATATCTAGGTAAAGCATGAACAACCATTCTAGTGAGAAAAATCGACCTTCAAAGAACACCAAATAAAGACCATAGCAAATAACCAATGACTTGATTCCCATAGATAGTACGACAGGTAATTGTAAAAAAGTAATAAAGAAAAACACAGCTGTTATTAGAACAAACACATGAATGTAACCAGTATCCGTAACATGCGGGAGTGGTAAGAGCCATTCCATTAGTAGTAAGAAGCTAAGTCCATAAAGGAGAAAATCTCTCCCGTGTCCTATTTGCTTTTCCATTCGCACGACTCAACCATCCCCCTTTCTATTTCATTCATTTTCAATAAAGACCGTAATGCCTAGCTTTTCTAATTCTTTTACAATATTGCGATCGTTTTGGGAAACAGCAACGACACAGATCGTAACATTGGCACCTTGTTTTAAGAGCATTTGACTAATCTTAAGTAATGGCTGATTTAATACTGTACAAACATAATAAATATACATTCCGCGCCACTCTTGATACATTTTATGAACAATAGGAGAGGCCTTTGGATTCGGGGTAACTCTCGCCAATAATTTAAGGCCTGATGAGACCTGTCGTTGAGTAACTTCCAAAGACATCCAATCATAAAAGCGCACTGCAAGCACTGGTGAGGCTTGCTTTTTTGCAAACATCACGAGCAAAGAAGCAGCAAGCTCTAAAGAATGTTCAAAATAGGATTCTTCTACTAGCAAGGAAAAGGGATCAAACGCTACTAGTACTCCTTCACCTTGATACGATTCAAATTCTTTTGTCATCAGATTGGCTGACCTAGCAGATTGCTTCCAGTCGATTGAGGTGAGTCTATCACCAGGTACATATTGACGGACTCCTGCAACTGAGCGACCTTCTTCAAAAGATCGCCTAACCCTTTGACCTTCTAATTGTTTAGGACTTCCATCAGCAGACATCTCATTTATATTGTGAAAGTGAGGATAAACGAGTACAGTCGTTTCGCACGGAAACGATGTCGCCTTTTCAAATAAGCCAAAAAGATCGCCAAAGACAAGGGATAATTGATCAAATGCATAGGCCCCTCTCTTAACATCAGTCACAGAATAGGAAAAAACAAGTCGCTTTTGAAAAGAAAAGAAGAAAAGCGAACCTGCTTCATGGTAAGTCCCCAATTTAGTAGGAACCATATCTTGAATCCGAACAAAGAAAAACGGTTGCAATGCTCTCTTATGAATCGTCACCGTCACATCTACTTCGTCACCAGCTTGAAGGATTTCTTTACTTAGCTTCCGTTCCACTTTTCTAATTGAAAAAGGATAAATTGCGACCAAAATCGTACAAATGATCACGGTTAAGACACTGTAAAAAAGAAACCAGCTAACAAATCCTCCTTGAAACATGGCATAAGAAAAGGTTGCTGCTACAAAAACAAGTAGCAACATATATTTAAAAAACGAACGGAATTTACCAGTTATGTTCACGAGCGCGTCAACCTCTTTTAGTAATCGGAACTCGAACATGTTCAAGGATAGAATAAATCACTTCCTCAGGTGTTCGATTCGTCATCTTTGTCTCAGCGGTTAACATGATCCGGTGCGCTAAAACATATCGCGCTAAGTATTTCACATCATCAGGAAGGACATACTCTCTTCCTTGTAAGAGCGCATAGGCCTGAGATGTTTTCATTAAGGCAATCGTTCCGCGTGGACTTACACCAAGTTCCACAGAACGATGTTTCCGCGTCTCATGTACAAGATCGATCATGTACTTTTTCACATCGTCACTTACTAACACGTTCATAACTTCCGTCTGTATAGCGATTACTTCCTCCGTTGTCATAACTGCTTCTATTTCTTCAAGAAGAGACTTATGTTGAAGTCGATTTAAGATATCAAGCTCCTCTATAGCAGTTGGGTACCCGACATTCAATTTAAGAAGAAAACGATCGAGCTGCGCTTCTGGTAAAGGAAACGTCCCCGCATATTCAATTGGGTTCTGTGTGGCCATCACAAAAAATGGCTTCTCAAGCTGCATCGTCTCTCCATCTACGGTTACACTACCTTCTTCTAATGACTCTAACAGAGCAGATTGTGTCTTTGGTGATGTACGATTTATTTCATCAGCAAGTACGATATTCGCCATAATAGGTCCTTTACGAAACTCAAATTGCTGTGTATGTTGATTATATATAGATACCCCCGTCACATCTGACGGTAAGAGATCAGGTGTAAATTGAATTCGTTTAAACTCCGCTCCAAGTGTACGTGCAATGACTTTGACCATCATCGTCTTTCCAACACCCGGTACGTCTTCAAGTAGAATATGTCCTCCAGCAAAGAGTGCAACAAGGCTTAATTCAACCTCTTTTCTCTTCCCTACAACGACACGTTCGATTGAGTTGATTACTTTCTCTACACGATCCACCACTGCTACCATGCAACTGCCTCCAATCTAAATAAACGACTAATATCCATCATACCATTTCGTCTACTAAAAGACGTTACAATTGCATTACCAATTTTTTGAGAATCATCACGTGACCATCCCTTCAAAATTCTATCTATACTAGTTAAACATAAAAATATGTTGACACGTTTTTTAATATATTCTCACGATATTACACTCTTCAAAGAGGTATACTACACGAGATAGGAGGAGTTCCATGTATCGATTATATTCTCATAATGACTTAGATGGTGTTGGATGTGGCATTCTTGCTCGGTTAGCTTTCGGGAATGATGCCTATATAAGGTATAACTCTGTGCAAGGGTTGGATTTTCAAATAGAACGTTTTTTAGAAGGAGACCGTCTTGACGATGTTTTGTTTATTACGGACCTTTCTGTGAACAAAGAAAATGAGCAACGGTTAGAAAAACACAAAGAAAAGGGAGGGAAAATTGCTCTTCTTGATCATCATAAAACGGCTCTTCATTTCAATGAGTACGACTGGGCCGAAGTGACCGTCGAATATAACGATGGTCGTTTAGCCGCAGCGACCTCTCTCTACTACGAATATTTAGTGAAACAGAACTACCTTAAACGATCAAGTTCAGTCGACCAATTTGTTGACCTTATCCGCCAGTGGGACACTTGGGAATGGGAGAAAAATGAAACACTCGATGCAAAGCGATTAAACGATCTCTTTTTTATGATTTCCATTGATGAATTTGAAGAAAGAATGGTAAAGCGTCTACAGGAAAGTGATTCTTTCTCATTTGATGAATTTGAAATAAAGATTTTAGATATGGAAGAAACAAAAATTGAGCGATATATACGGAGAAAACGAAAAGAGCTTGTGCAAACGTTTATCGACGACTACTGCGTCGGGATTGTCCATGCTGAATCCTACCATTCAGAGCTCGGAAACGAACTCGGCAAAGATAGCCCGCACCTTGATTATATTTCGATCTTAAACGTGGGTGGTAAAAAAATAAGCTTTAGAACCATCCATGAGACAATCGATGTATCTGCAGTTGCCAATCAGTTCGGAGGTGGAGGCCATGCTAAAGCAGCCGGCTGCTCTATGAATGAACAAGCTTATAAGCTTTATATCGAAAAACCATTCACCATCGAATCTCTCCGAGTAGATGCCTTTAAAAATCAACACAACTTAAAAGGAAATCAAACCGGTTCATTGTATGCTGATATCAAAGAAAATCATTTTTTTATCTTTCGCTCTAGTGACGATAATTGGATACTAGAACAAAACGATTCAGATCAAAAGGTCTTTTCTACTTTTGAAGAAGCCGAACGGCACATAAAACGGAACTACTCTGCTTGGCTTGTACGAGATGATGAATATTTACGTTTTTCAGCTGAACAAACTATCCACTCTAAGCCTTCAAAAGAATGAAGACGCACTGGAACATCCTGTGCGTCTTCATTCTATTCTGAGCATTGCTTCATCAAATTCTGGCACTAACCCTTCTTTCGCAGCTCTTTTAAGCAAAGCACTTACCGCCGCAACTCCATCATCACCTAAGTTTTCTGTAAATTCGTTTACATACAAATTGATATGAGACTGCGCTACTTCAAGTGATAGTTCCTGAGCATGCTGCATAATATAGTCGCGGGACACTTTTGGATTTGCCCACGCGTACTCTACTGAGGCTCTCGTCCAATTCGTAATTGCTTTAATATCGAGCGACCGATGGGCAATGATAGCACCTAATGGTATCGGTAAACCTGTATCGGATTCCCACCAATCTCCAAGATCTGTCATCATATTTAGACCGTATGACTGATATGTAAACCGAGCTTCATGAATAACTAGACCAGCATCAATTTCTCCTTTATGAACTGCTGGCATAATTTCATGAAATGGAATCACCACAATTTCACCTACACCACCTGGTACGTTTTGCGCTTCCCATAACCGAAAGAGCAAATAAGCTGTTGAGCGCTCACTAGGTACTGCTACTTTCTTTCCTGTTATGAAAGAAGGGGCATTCGTCCTCTCCTTCGTTAAGACAAGTGGTCCGCACCCTCTTCCAAGCGCTCCTCCACACGGAATTAACGCATAGTCAGGTAACACCCATGGCAAAGCAGCGTAAGAGATTTTTTGGATTTCTGGTCCGTTGCCACTAGCCGCCCAATGATTGGTCTTGTCGATATCGGCATACGTTACATCAAGTTTAGGAGCACCAGGAATCAATCCATGTACCCAAGCATGAAAAACAAACGTATCATTTGGACATGGAGAAAAAGCTATTTTCATTTGAACACCTCCGGTAATATTGCACTTGCACGCTCTAATGTTGCCAGTGCCTCTTTGATTCGCCAAGACTCGCGATCACGCGGGCCAACTTCATTTGAGATTGATCGTACCTCTACAACAGGAATCCCCTGTTGTTTCGCTGCTTCAGCTACTCCAAACCCTTCCATTCCTTCTGAGACCGCGTGAGGAAAACGTGCTTGTAACTCAGCTGCTGTTTGCGCTGTTCCTGTTACCGTGGAAAGAGTTAACGTAGCTCCTACATGAACCGATAGACCTGCTTTCTTTCCTTCATTAACTATTTGAGTAACTAAGTTGTCATCAACCTGAACACTTGATGAACCTAAGTTCAACTCTTCTAAGCTAAGAAAGCCTTCTTGTGACTCCGCTCCTAAATCAGCAGCGATCACCTCACTCGATACTACGAGTGATCCAACTTCTGTCTTCCCAACAAATCCACCCGCAATCCCCGCATTTATAACTAAATCATACGAAGTTATAGCAAGTGCTTTCGCGGTAGATACAGCAGCTGCTACCTGTCCTACTCCTGCTACAAGGACGTCAAAGTAAGTTGCCTCACCAAGACCACGCAAAACTGCCTCTTTTTCAGCAGGCACAGACGTCACGATTAGCACCCGAATCTTTGACTTATTAAAGTAATTTTTTTGATCGTATGTCATTAGTGTCAACACTCCTGTATTGATTATCAAATGTTCTTACTTGATTTAGTGTAATCTAATTCTTGTGTCCTTGGCTAGGTTTGACATCCAGCATTGCAGAACAGACGAGATGAATTGTATATTACAACTGCTAAAATCTGAATGACTAAAAGTGAATTAGAGCGTTACCCAGGGTCTGAACATTTATGTAAAATAAAAACTATCTATAAAGGCATACCAGCACCTTCATTTAGCAATAATTTTGTGTTATAAATTATTTTTCTTTAATGAGAAGGAAGGGAAGCTATAAGCAGCTCCCCCTCTCCCTCCTTCTATCTATCTGTTAAGCAATAACCCCGATTAACATCGCACAAACAATAAGAACCACGCTAAATCCCCATACCCAGAAAAACGAATAGCGAATGTGTTTTCCCATCTCAAGGCCAGCTAAGCCAAGCGCTAACCAAAGCGCTGGTGAAAACGGACTAATAAATGTTCCAATAATATTCCCAATCACCATTGCATAAGCAGCAGACGCAGCTTCCACTCCATATCCACTAACAATTTGCTCTACAACAGGTAGTAATGCAAAATAATAAGCATCAGTACTTAAAACAAGTTCAAACGGTACGCCTAGAAAACCAATAACCAGATGCAAATACGGGACAACAAACGCAGGTAAAAACGTAACAAGATCTGTAGCTAATGATTGCAGCATCCCTGTTCCATCTAATATTCCTAGAAAAGACCCTGCAGCTAAAATAATCGCTGCCATTAAGAGCGCGTTAGGAGCATGAGCCTTGATTCTCTCCATTTGATCGTTGACTTTTGGATAATTAATAACTAAAGCCATACTTAAACTAATCATAAAGACAAAACCAGCAGGGATGATGCCCCATACTAACATCGTGATCACACTTAATGTTAGCAATAGGTTCACCCAAAGTAGTTTGGGACGAGCTAAAGATTCATCTTTTTCATATTTAGTATTCTCTTCTGTCACTTCAAGAGTAGCAGCAACTTCTAGCTGCGTCTGATCGGCTTCTGAAAGCTTCGAAATGCGGCGTTTTTCTCTTAGTCCTAAAACAACGGCCAATCCAATTAATAAAACCATAGCAATGATTTGTAATGGGATAAGAGGTCTCCACAATTCTGTTGGATCAGCTCCAATTACAGCAGCTGTTCGCCCAATTGGCCCGCCCCACGGAACCATATTAATAATACTTGCACTTAAACCGACTAATAAGAGAAGCAAATAAGGACTCATCTTTAATCGCTTGTATAAAGGCAGAAGTGCTGGAATCGTAATAAGAAACGTGGAAGCTCCTGATCCATCTAGGTGCGCAATCGCTGCAATAATCACCGTTCCAACCGTGATTGCGATCACATCTCCTCTAGAAAGGGCAATCATTTTATTAATGATTGGGTCAAACAACCCGGCATCCTGCATAACTCCGAAGAAGAGAATTGCGAATATGAACATAATGACTACACTCATGACTCTGTCAATTCCTTCACCAAACAAGACGCCAATCTCCGCAAATCCGAATCCTGCTAGTAGTGCACCTATGACCGGAACAAGCACTAAGCCTATGATTGGTGTAATCCTCCCACTTAGAAGCAATAAAACTATGATAAGTATCGTAGCAAATCCAATGATGCTAAGCATACCCTTCTCCCCTTTCCCTTAATTAAACGTTTATTTGAAAAGAGGGATTAATGAAAGCGGATACAAATATAATTATAAACCGCCTTCATTTCTAGGTGAATAATCTCTCTATTCAAACTTTTCTATACATAGAAATTTATCACGTTTGAATAGAGGGATGAAGTTTATGAACATAAACTAAATATTGATCATTAAGTATGTTTTGTTCATATTGTTCACGACAGAGAGTACCGACGTTCAGGACGACCAACATCGCCATACTTTTGTTCCGCCTTCACTTCCTTCACTGAAACCATATACTCTAAATAACGCCTAGCTGTCGAACGACTCGCCCCAATTTCTTTCCCAACTTGTACTGCCGTTAACCCATTATCTCTGTTCTCCTTCATAATCTGTTTAATTTTATCCAGCGTTATCCGATCTATCCCTTTCGGTAAGTCACCAGTAGACCCCTCATCTCCCTCCAAAGTTTTAGTTCCCGTAAGCCGGTCAATTTCTTCTTGTTCCATCTCATCTCTAGAAGCGAGCATACTTTTTTGATGCCGATACCTTTCTAACGTTTGTTGAAACCTAGAAAATTCTACCGGTTTGACAATGTAATCAAAGATGCCTCCTTGTAACGTCTCTTCGATGGTCGAAACTTCTTTTGCAGCTGTCATCATGATTAGATCAATCTGATAGTAGTCCTTACGAAGTTTCCAAAATAGCTCCAAACCATCAACATCAGGTATGTAAACATCGAGTAGAATTAGATGCGGAAGTAGATTTCCACTTTTGAAAAATTGCTTTGTTTCCTCCCCTGTTTTCACAACCCCAACGACTGCAAAACCATCAATTTTCTCAACAAATTGTTTCGTGATGTCGGCGACCCGAAAATCATCTTCTACAATTAACACTTGAAACACTTCACTCATTTAGCTCCCCCCTCTTCACATTTTTTTCGGTATTGTTACAACGAAACAAGCACCACCTAACTCGCCTTCTTCTAAGAAAATACTTCCTTCTATTTCTGTTAGAACTTGTTTTGTTAAGGCTAATCCAATCCCACGATGTGAACCTTCTTTCGTCGAAAAACCTTGATGAAATATGTTTGCCACAATTTCGTCAGGGACACCTGTACCTGAATCTTCAATTTCAAACACCAGATCTTCTCCAATATCGGTAAAAAATATTGACACTTTGCGTTCATCATTCGCCATTTCTTTCACTGCATCAATGGCATTTTGAATTAAATTCCCTAAAACTGTAACTAGAGCATCACGCTTTCTATCAGATAAACGATACGTCAGTTTGCTATCTGGATGAATAGACATCTTAACTCTTTGTTCGTTCGCTTGGTTCAGCTTCCCTAACAGAATTGCATTAACCATTGGGTCAGGGACTTTTTCTACTAAGAAGCGGATCCATTTTTGCTGAATATTGCTTTCTCTCCGAATAAAATCAACCGCTTCGTCCTTCTTATCCAATTGGATTAATCCTAAAATCGTATACATTTTATTTGAGAATTCATGTGTTTGTGCTCTCAGTGCTTCGGCATACTGCTTAGCTCGAGTCAGTTCCTTTGTTAATTTCTCAATTTCTGTTTTATTTCGGAATGTTGAAACCGCTCCAATTAACGTATCATCATAATAAATCGGAACACGATTCACAAGGACAATGTGATTGCCAAGTAGCATCTCCTTATTATATTGACTCTCTCCATGTTCAAGGACTTCATGCAATCTGGAATTTGGTAGCACATCTAAAATGTGCTTACCAATAAATTGATCTGTTTCTGTACCTTCCTTAGAAAGCAAGTGCTGTGCTGCAACATTGATCAACGTAATGACACCTTTGTTATTTACCGCAATAATTCCTTCATGAGTGGACTGTAAAATTGTTTCTTTTTGCAAGAGCAAGTGTGAAATTTCCTCAGGTTCAAGCCCGAAAAGAACATTCTTTATATAATGAGCAATAAAAATAGCCCCTACAATTCCAATCACTACGATTGATATCAACACATACCAAAGTTCTTTACTATAATTCTTTATAATGCTTTGGACATCATCCATTAAAAAGCCGACTGATACGACACCAACAATCTCTCCTTCAGACGATCTAACTGGTGCCTTTCCACGAATAGATTGTCCAAGTGAACCGATTGCTTTTGACACGTAAGATTCACCATGAACCAAAGCACGATCATTATCTTCACCAACCATTTTCTTTCCTATCTGGTCAGGAAATGGATGAGCGTAACGAATTTCGTTTGTATTCCCTACAACAATGAATTCAGCACCAGTCGCTTCTTTAATAGGTGTAACAAGTGGCTGAATTACCGATGCTGGATCTTCCTGTGCAAAGGCCTCTTTTAATTCCGGAACATGAGCAACACTTTCAGCCACACTTAGCGCCCTCTCGCCTAACTGAGTTTCTAATGTCTCTGAAAAAAAGAAATGGAGAAAAGCACCCATAATTGTAAACATACCAATAATTAATAACCCAATTAGCAAAGTCATCTTTACTGTTAAGTTAAGTTTTATCGATGGTTTAATAAGATGTTTTTTTATGTCACCTTTTCGAATCGAAATCATGGTATAAACCCCTTTATGTATACGACCACTTTTACTTTAGCACAGAGTAGGGCATCGTTCATATATTTGCTAATATGAGCATATATCAACTATTCGGTACTCTCTTACAAAATTCGCATAGTTGACTAAAAGCTCCGGAGATCCTGGTGCTTTAATTTAGCCAAACTGCGTATAATTCAAGCTACTATAAATACCTTCAGCTTCAATCAGCTCTTCATGCTTTCCTTGTTCGGCAATTACAAGTGTTGTGCGACCTTTTGATACTTTTGATAGTTCAGCTATCGATTGTTGGATTGCCACCTCTGTTTCAATATCTAAAGTATAAAAATATGAAAGGTTCGTTATTAATCGGTATCATATTTTAAAGTAATTTCATTAGTAAAAAATAAAAACCACCAGGTATCTGGTGGTTTTTACATCACTATATTGGCAATTACTTACCCATCAAACACTTAAATATTGATTAACTTCTTCTTGTATCAGCGTTTCCCCCTCATAGACAATTCGCCCTTTATCCATAACATAGAAATAATCAGCGACACTCTTCGCAAAATCAAAACTTTGTTCGACAAGTAATATAGAAGTATCTACTTGGTTTCGTTTTATATCTTTGATCACTTCTTGAATATCAGCGACTATATTCGGTTGAATCCCTTCTGTAGGTTCATCTAGTAATAAACAGCTTGGTTCTGCAACAAGCGTTCTTGCAATGGCGAGCTGCTGCTGTTGACCACCACTTAAATCACCGCCACGACGGTCTTTCATTTCTTTTAATACAGGAAAATACTCATATATTTTCTCGTCAATGATTTCGTCTTTTTTGGCACGTGCCTCTAAGCCAAGAAGGAGGTTCTCGTATATAGTCAATTGTGGAAATATTTCTCGACCTTGAGGTACATATCCTAAACCTTTACGAGCTCGGTACGTGGCGTTCTTTTTCGTTACCTCATCTCCACTATACGAAATGGATCCATTTACTGGCTGGAGGACCCCCATTATCGTTTTCATGATTGTTGATTTCCCTACACCATTACGGCCCATTAGACAAACTACTTTCCCCGGTTCAACGGTAAGAGATACATCTCGAATTACAGTACTTCCATCATAAGCTACTTCTAGTTTAGAGAGCTTCAGCATGTGAATCGTCACCTTTCTTCCCAAGATAGACTTCCATTACTCGTTCGTTATTTTGTACTTCTTCCATTGTTCCATCACAAAGTAGTTGTCCACCATGCATAACCGTTACTTTTTCAGCGAACTTCCTAACAAAATCCATATCATGCTCTACGACAATAATAGAGCAATGCTTTTTAAGCTCTAGTAATAATTCACCTGTTTTCTCTTCTTCTTCTTCTGTCATACCTGCAATTGGTTCATCTAGCATAAGCAAATTGGGCTCTTGCATCATAACCATACCTATTTCAAGCCACTGCTTCTGACCATGAGATAGTGTTTTTGCAATTACATTACGTTGTTCTTTTAACCCAATCAAGTTAAGCATATCTTCTATTTTTGATTTATCTGCAGCTTTCATTCTTGAAAACAACATTGGAAAAACTCGTTTGTCTTGTTTCATCGCAAGCTCTAAATTATCAAAAACTGTTAAGTAAGGAAAAATCGAAGGTGCTTGAAACTTTCTGCCAATTCCTTCTCTAACAATTTCATATTCTTTTAACCTCGCAAGATTTACACTTCCATTAAATGTTAACGTCCCTTCAGTATACTTTGTTTTCCCGCAAATCGCATCTAAGAAAGTTGTTTTTCCTGCTCCATTAGGTCCAATTAAAAAGTGTAATTCCCCGTGAGGAATGGAAAAGTCAAACTCCTTAATTGCATAGAATCCCCCAAATCGAACAGAAATCTTATCCGACCGCAGAATGGTTGGTTTCTTTTCCTTCTGTACTAACTGCTTGTTTTTCATGTTTTCCACCTCTTTGTTTCAATTTTTGAGTTAAACTCATTAATCCTCCTGGTAGGAAAATGACGATAATTACAAAAATAAAACCTAAGAAATACAACCAAAAATCTGGATATGTTTCACTGAAAAATGTTTTGGCACTATTGGTTAAAAGCGCTCCAATGACAGGACCAATCAAAGTCCCTCTTCCACCAATCGCAACCCAAAGTATCATTTCAATTGACGGTATTATTCCCATCATTGTTGGAGAGATAATCCCGACCTGCGTGACAAACAGCATTCCTGCTAATCCTGCAATTCCAGCGGATACTGAAAAAACAAGAACTTTAAACATGGACGTATCGTAACCAGAGAAACGTAGACGATTTTCACCATCACGAATTGCGATTAACGCTTTACCAAAACGGCTATTAACAAGCAATGAACAAAGGAAAAAAACACCGACTAAACAACCAATTGAAATATAATAAAGAATTTGTTGTGTAACTGGAGAAGAAAGCGAATATCCAAATATAGTTGAAAACCCTGTAATTCCATTTGTACCACCCGTTACATTTTGCTGACTAACAATTAACGTCACTGTAACCAGTACTAACGCCTGCGTTAAAATTGTAAAATACACATCTCTGATTCTGTTTCGAAAGATGAAGAACGCTAGAATAGTAGCTATAATCATAGGCACCATTATAGCTCCCAAAATAGCAACGATAGGATTGGAAAAGACCATCCAAAACCAAGGTAACTCTGTTATTCCATTCCACATCATAAAATCAGGAACAGCTCCAGCCATACTTTCCATCGACAAGTACATTGCCATAATGTAAGCACCAAGACCAAAGAAAATGCCATGTCCTAGACTAAGGACACCTGTATAACCCCACAGTAGATCGAGACCTATTACTAAGATGGCGAATGCTAAATAGCGTCCAAGTAAATTCGTTCTAAAGTCAGAGAGGAAAAATGGCATAATAATTAAGATTAAGATCAGAGCAATAAAAAGCCACTTTCGCTCTAATAATCGTGCACCAAAAGATTGCATGCTCGTTAACTCCTTTCAATTTGTATTAATCAAGAGACCGTGACTGCAGAGAAAACAAGCCCGAAGGACGCCATTGTAAAAATAAAATAATGAGAGCAAAAACGAGTACTTTCCCCATAGAGGCGTTAGTCCAATATTCGAAAACAGTGTTGAAAACTCCAATACCTAACGCTCCGACTACAGTTCCCATTAACATTCCGACACCACCAACAACGACAACCATAAATGCATCTACGATATAATAGGTTCCAATTGTCGGACCAATGGGACCGATTAACGTAAGGGCAGCCCCTGCAATCCCTGCAATCCCAGACCCTATAGCAAATGTAATTGTGTCTACTTTACGTGATGAAACTCCTAAACAAGTTGCCATTTCTCTGTTTTGCATAACCGCACGAATCTTACGACCGGTTCTCGTTTTATATAAAAACCAAGCTAATGCTAAAAAGCTTATAACTACAAGAGCGATAATGAAAAGCCGGATATATGGCAAAGTAACACCAATGATTTCCAAACCGCCTCTTAAAAATCCTGGACTTTGTACCCCGACATTCGGCGCACCAAAAATCGATCGCGCTGCTTGTTGGAGAATTAACCCAACACCAAAAGTGGCTAATAAACTATCTAATGGCCTTCCGTATAGATGACGAATAACTGTAAATTCCAATAACATTCCGATTAATGCAGCAACCACAAATGCAGTAGGAATGGCTAAAAAGTAGTACCAATCAAACATCGTTGCTGGAAGATATTGCGAAAAAATGATTTGAACTACATACGTAGAGTACGCTCCAATCATAATTAACTCACCATGTGCCATGTTAATCACCTTCATTAATCCAAATGTTATAGCCAAACCAAGAGCAATTAATAATAAAATTGAACCAAGACTAATGCCATTAAAGGCTTGCATTATCATTCCTTCCATGCTCCATCCACCCTTTTTTTATAAATAAAATAGGGAGAGTGTTCTCCCCTCCCCATTTTTCAACTATTGACCACTGATTCCACGAGCCCAGTCATACCCCTCTAAATACGGATCCGGCTTTACAGCTTCTCCTGAGTTCCATAGCTCGTTGAACTGTCCGTCAGCTTGAACTTCACCAATTCTAACTGTCTTGTAAACATGTTGATTATCTCCGTCAACTTTTACAGGACCACCCGGTGCGTCAAACTCGATTCCTATAGCTGCTTCACGAACTGCATCAACGTCTGTTGTTCCTGCAGCTTCCACAGCCTTTGCCCATAAATGAACCATAAAGTAACCAGCTTCAATTGGATCTCCTGTTACACGGTCATCACCGTATGCTTCCTTATAACTAGCTACAAACACTTCATTTTCTGGTGTATCAGTTGTTTGATAATAGTTCCAGCTCGCTAAGTGACCTTCTAACACGTCAGCACCGATTCCGCGAATTTCTTCTTCCGCAACACTTACAGATAAAACTGTTAAATCATCAGTTGTAATACCTGCATCAGCAAGCTGCTTGAAGAATGCAACGTTACTATCACCATTCAACGTATTGAAAACGACCGTTGGTTTTGACTCGCGAAGTCTTGAAATAATTGTGTTATAGTCAGTGTGACCTAGTGGTGTATATTGCTCATCCACTAATGTCGCACCATTTTCTTCTAGCTGTGCTTTAATAATTTGATTGGCTAAACGCGGGAATACATAATCAGACCCTAATAAGAAAAATTCTGTTCCGCGGTTCTCTAGTAACCAATCAACTGCCGGAACGATTTGTTGATTTGGTGCAGCTCCTGCATAGAAGATATTTGGAGAAGCTTCCATTCCTTCATATTGAACAGGATAAAAAAGAAGGCCATTGTTTTCTTCTACAACTGGAAGCATTGCTTTTCGACTGGCTGATGTCCATCCTCCAAAGATAACGTCAACCTCGTCTTGTTGTAATAACTTACCTGCACGTTCTGAGAAAACAGGTGGTTCTGATGCACCATCTTCAATAACCGGTACTAGTTGTTTTCCTAGTACACCGCCTGCAGCATTAATCTCTTCGATTGCCAATAACTCTGCATCCCTTACAGATGTTTCACTCATTGCCATCGTTCCACTTAAAGAATGGAGAATACCGACTTGGATCACATCTTCATCATCAGCAATCTCTACATCCGGTTCTGTTTCTGTACCTGTTTCATCCTCTGTTCCAGTAGTTTCACTACCTCCACCCCCACACGCACTCAGAAGTAACATGGTTGACACCGCCATGCCTAAAAATGCTAACTTGCCTCTTAAAAGCTTTTTCATAATTGATCCTCCCTCTTTTATGTAAGATTTTCTCTACGTGAAATACAATATCAATGTTTTCCCCCTTGGTCAGGACTTACGTGAGAAAAAATGACAACTATTTTTCTGAAAATTTAAATAATAATAATATTGAATTCTATCTAGCTCTTGATACCGTTAAGAGAAAACGTTCTCATAAATTCACAAGTTTTTGAAAAAAATAGATCAGACCGCTATTAATCTTAACGATAAAACATGTCAATCCTAGAAAGTTAGATCGACCCATAGCATATTAAATGAACTTCTAGCTATGAACTACTAATTTAAAAATTAATTTGACAAAATATTATAAATAAAAAGAAAACTAGTTACATTATATGACATAATTGTTGTTTCTTATTTAACAGAACCTTACAGTTTAATTAATTCGAATTCAAAGAAGATTCTATCAAAAAACTCACATCTTGTGTAAGGTGGTAAAAAAATGAAATTATCCCCTATTGAAAAAGAAAAATTACTCATTTATGTTGCTGGCGAACTTGCACTTAAAAGAAAAGAAAAAGGGTTAAAACTTAATTACCCTGAATCAGCGGCTATTTTAAGTTGTTTTGTTCTTGAAGGAGCAAGAGAAGGGAAAACAGTAAGTCAATTAATGAGTGAAGGGAAACATGTACTTACCTCTGAGGACGTTATGGAAGGAATTCCAGAAATGTTAAATGAAATTCAAGTTGAAGCAACTTTCCCAGATGGAGTCAAGTTGGTTACGATCCATGATCCCATTCAGTAATGAAGGAGGAGTTTAATTGATACCTGGTGAAATTCGCGTTGGTAAAGGTGTTATTCACTGTAACCAAAACCGAAAAACGTTACAGATAAAGGTTTCTAATAAGGGTGATAGGCCAATTCAAGTTGGTTCACACTTCCATTTTGCTGAAGTAAATCGGTTTCTATTCTTTGATCGTAAGAAGGCAATTGGCATGAGATTAAATGTCGCAGCTGGAACCGCAGTACGTTTTGAACCAGGAGAAGAAAAAGAGATAGAGCTCGTTGAAGTCGGAGGCAACCGAGTTATTCATGGGTTAAATGGCTTAACAAACGGCTCCGTTGACTCTCATTCTGCTATTGAGTTGACTATGAAGGAAAAAGGCTTTTTTCGGAGGTGAACAGCAGTAAATGGAATTATCGAGACGACAATATGCAAACTTATTTGGACCAACAGTTGGTGATCAAGTACGATTAGCTGACACTGATTTATGGATTGAAATCGAAAAAGATTACACAACTTACGGTGATGAGTGTAAATTCGGAGGCGGGAAAGTTCTTCGCGATGGCATGGGACAAAATGGCGTGCGAACACGTGATCAAGACGTTCTTGACCTTATCATTACAAATGCCACCATTGTTGATTACACAGGAATTTATAAAGCAGATATAGGTATAAAAGATGGAAGAATTTCAGGTATCGGCAAAGGCGGTAATCCCGACATTATGGACGGAGTAGATCCGAATATGATTGTTGGGGCGAGTACTGAAGCGATTGCGGCCGAGGGACATATTGTCACCGCAGGAGGAATTGACGCTCATATCCACTTTATCTGTCCACAGCAAATTGAAACAGCTATCGCTTCTGGTGTAACAACAATGCTTGGCGGCGGGACAGGACCCGCTACAGGAACAAAGGCAACTACTTGTACACCTGGTGCTTGGAACATTGAGAGGATGCTTGAAGCAGCTGAAGAGTTCCCAGTAAACCTTGGATTCTTAGGTAAAGGAAATGGTTCAAATGTTGATCCGCTTAAAGAACAAGTAGAAGCTGGCGCCATCGGATTAAAGCTCCATGAAGATTGGGGAACGACTCCACAAGCCATTGATATGGCTTTAAAGGTAGCTGATGAGCTCGATGTCCAAGTTGCCATACATACCGACACACTAAATGAAGCCGGTTTTGTTGAAGATACGATTGCAGCTATAAATGGTCGTGTCATCCATACGTATCATACAGAGGGTGCCGGCGGCGGTCACGCCCCAGACATTATGAAAATTGCTTCTTTTCCAAATGTATTGCCATCTTCAACGAATCCAACTCGTCCATTTACAGTGAATACGATTGATGAACATCTAGATATGCTGATGGTCTGTCATCATTTGGATTCCAATGTACCTGAAGATGTCGCATTTGCAGACTCTCGAATTCGACCTGAGACGATTGCCGCTGAAGATATCCTTCATGACTTAGGAGTCATAAGTATCATTTCATCAGACTCTCAAGCCATGGGGCGTGTAGGCGAAGTCATTATTCGCACGTGGCAAACAGCTGACAAGATGAAAAAACAGCGTGGTTACTCAGAAGAAGATGCTACGAGTAATAATGACAATACTAGAGTCAAGCGATATATATCCAAATATACCATTAACCCGGCCATTACACATGGGATTAGTCACGAAGTTGGTTCAGTTGAGGCTGGAAAACTAGCAGACTTAGTTATTTGGGACCCGATGTTTTTTGGCGTAAAGCCCGAGACCATAGTAAAAGGTGGGCTAATTGCTTACGCTCAAATGGGAGATCCGAATGCATCTATCCCAACACCACAACCCGTTTTTCAACGTCCTATGTTTGGTAGCCTTGGTCGAGCAAAATACTCGACATCTATCACATTTGTTTCCCAATCAGCTTACGACAATCAAGTACATGAGAAACTCAAACTCAATAAATTAATTTCACCTGTAAGAGGCTGCAGATCGATTGGTAAAAAAGATATGAAATGGAATAGCGGTACACCACAGATTGATATCAATCCGGAAACGTATGAGGTGAAGGTTGATGGCAAAGTAGTCGAATGTGAACCATTCGAAACCGTTTCCCTTGCACAACGCTATTTTTTATTTTAATACTAGGAGGCACTAAATTATGTTGGTTCAAAACATTATAGGAAATGTAAAAAAACAAAACATAGCTTCTGAAAAAGTTGAATGGATTGAATTAGACTGGGAAGAGTTGAACAAACGTATTTTAAGAAAACAAACAAATAAAGGAAGAGAAGTAGCCATTTCACTCGATGGAGATACCCACTTACACTTTGGTGATATTATTTACCAAGATGATGAAGCGATCATTGCCGTTCGAACAAAGCTTGAGCCTGCTTTTGTCGTATCACCTAAATCGATGACAGAGATGGGCAAGGTTGGATTTGAGTTAGGAAACCGCCATACTCCCTCTCTTATTACAGAATCAGAAATTATTGTTCGCTATGACGAAACATTAGAATCAATCTTCCAAGATGCTAAAGTGACCTATGAAAAGACCGAACGCCGCTTTGAAACACCATTTAAGTACAAAGGACATCATCACCATTAAGCCTTCATTTCTACACTTTTTGCAAATTCATGACTCTGCTTTTCCAATCGGAGCCTATACGCACTCATTTGGAATGGAATCGTACATTCAATCCGAAAAAGTTAAGGATAAGCAAAGTTTATTAGATTTTTGTCATACGTACCTTTTTACAAACTTGGTTTTCGGGGACGGTCTTTTAGTGAAAGAAGCATTTATACTTGCTCGTGAACAGAATTTTGAAGAGTTAGTACAACTCGACCAATTATGTCATGCACAAAAAATAGCTTCTGAGTCAAGACAAGGTAGCATTAAAATGGGCAAACAATTTATCGAAACAGTATTGCCTCTTACGGACTCTGAGCAACTAGCGACGTGGCGTAACTTAATTAAGAACAAGAAAATCAATGGACATTATGCAATTATTTACGGAATCTATACTGCTCATTGTGGGTTCGAGCTTGATGATATTTTAAGTGCATTTTTTTATTCTTCAACAGCTTCACTTATTCATAATGCCGTTCGTGCTATTCCGCTCGGACAAAGTACTGGAGTTCAAGCAATTTACTCATTACTGAATCCGATAAATAAAGCTGTTGAGATTTTAAAAGAAAAGACGATTAGTGATCTAAGCAACTCGTCTGTGGGAATTGAACTTGCATCAATGGAGCATGAACGCCTGCATTCAAGGCTGTTCATCTCCTAATTTATATATGAAGGAGAGATTTATATGAAGAAACCTATAAGAATTGGAATTGGTGGTCCTGTTGGATCCGGAAAAACAGCCTTAACAGAGCGCTTAACAAGAGCTATGCATAAAGACTATAGCCTAGGTGTCATAACAAACGACATTTACACAAAAGAAGATGCCCAATATTTAACAACAAATGGGGTCTTACCAAAAGAACGGATTATTGGCGTTGAAACGGGCGGATGCCCACACACGGCTATTCGTGAGGATGCATCAATGAACTTCGAAGCAATTGATGAATTAAATGAACGTATTAATGATCTCGATATTATATTTATCGAAAGCGGCGGCGATAATTTATCTGCAACATTCAGTCCTGAATTAGTAGATGGCTTCATTTATGTTATTGATGTTGCAGAAGGTCAAGATATCCCTAGAAAAGGTGGACCTGGAGTCACTCGTTCTGATTTGCTTGTCATCAATAAAATTGATTTAGCCCCATATGTTGAAGTGGATTTAGACATGATGAAAGTTGATGCTACCAAAGCTCGAAATGGACGCCCATTTATCTTTACAAACCAGAAAAAAGATATCGGGATTGATGAAGTTATCAAATGGATTCAGCACCAATTATTATTAGAGGATCTCTATGCAGAATCAGCAACTAGTGAAAACTAATACGAAACTAAATAGGATGAACGGTGAGTTGAATCTATACTTTGAGAAAAAAGGAATGCGCACGAAACTGACTCGCAGTCACCATTCATCTCCCTTAAAGTCTAGTAAAGCTCTTTATATGGATGAGGACGGAACAGCAACCGTTTATCTTATGGAGACATCAGGAGGCATGGTTGAAGGAGACTCTAACTATTATGATATTTCTGTAACTTGTGATAGTCATGTCTCTCTTATCCCTCAATCCGCTACTAAAGTCTATCCTTCAAGATTAGATTTGCCTTGTCGACAATCAATTAAGCTAATTGTTGAGGATCAAGCAAGCTTAAAGTGGCTACCTGAGACGATTATACCATTTGAAAACTCAATCTTTCACGGTAATACGAAGATTAAACTTCATTCCCATTCTTCGCTACTTTATAGTGAGATATTCTCTTCAGGTCGCCAAAAGAGTGATGAGAGTTTTGAGTTTAATCATTTTTCTTCAAAAACATTGATATATGTCGATGAAAAGCTAGTTGTCTATGATCACTTAAATGTAAAAAAGGAAAGCTCTCCTATTTTCCAATTAGGAATGTTTGAGGATTACACTTATATGGGGACACTTTGGTATATAGCCCCATTAGCAACTAAAGGAACATACGAAGAGGTTTCAAGAGATTTCAACGAAGGAGAATGTCATCGTTTCGGTTTCACAAACATCGATCATTACGGAGTACATTTCCGCTGGCTATCGAATGATCTTTGTCTAGTAAAAAATCAGATGACTCACCTCATTCATTATCTATAAGAGGTTCAAAATCGACCTTTTGATAGATCTTCGAGGAATCAGCAATGGCTCCGCCGTTACGCGGTTGCTATGAGAAATCACTCATAGCAGCCTTTTAGAAACGGACTCTGTTTTTTCTTTTTATTACTAGAAGTTACCGATCTTCTGCTCCATATGTATCGTTTCTAATTCTCCTTGTTCATCTAAAGTTATTTGGAAGCCTTTCTTTTTCCAAAAGGTTAGCCCGCCTGGTAAAAAACGATGAGTATGAAGGTATATTGTAGAATATCTTGCTTGTTTACAAAAATCAATCGCAGCTTCCAAAAGTAATGTGCCAATACCTTGCTTTCTACTATCCTTGTCTACATAGCACTTTATAATCTCACAAGTTGTTTGTAAGTTATAACGATTACCTAGTGAGGTTATTCTTCCATCATACGGTCTAACAGCTATTGTTCCAACTACTTTTCCGTTTAAAAAGGCTGCAAGAATTGTAGCATCCTTACGTTTAATAAATAATGTCGCCATTTCATTAAGATCGCGCATAGAGGCTTCACTTAACGGAAAAGGATATACCTCCCCCATGGTCTTCAGTAAAAATTGCGACACAGGTTGGATCTCTTCTTTTTTCACTTCACGAACGTCAATCATAAACAACCATTTTCCTCTCCTTTAACCTTCCTATACTAAAAAATCTAAGTAACTATCAATTGGTTTTGTTGATGTTGAGATGTAACATTTTTAACTGGAATACCATTTTTTCATTTGATTACGTTAGCAAAATGTTAGCATATTGTCTCAAATACTTTGGTTATAGATTTTAGTAAATAAAGATTTAGGTGGTAATGGCAAAGTATTAACTACACGTGAACTACCCACCACTTACCACCCTTACGGGTTGCTTGAAGTGGGGGCTTCTTGGATAATCGCCACTTTTAGTAGCTGACGAAATTGACCAAGCTAACCCTCTTGTTCCAAAAGTTTTTTTGCATTAGGCAGTTGCTACTAATAAGCGGATGCCTTCGTTTTTGATATTGATTGCTGAATTATAATCTCTATCCATGTTTAGACCACAACCACATTTGTAAGTACGCTCAGACAATCTTATTTCTTTTACACTACCGCAACTCGAACACGTTTTTGTAGAAGGGAACCATTTATCTATTTTGATAAGTTGTTTTCCTTGTTCTCTTAGTTTGTACTGCAAGAAAGAAGTGAACATCCCCCAACCATTATCGGCTACACTTTTCCCGAATTTGAGTGCTTGTGACATTCCTTTCATGTCTAAGTCCTCAATGATAACGGGATCATAGGTTGTTGTTAATTCTTTTGATTGATGGTGCAGGAAGTTTTTCCGTTGATTCGCTACTTTCTCTTGCAGTTTGGCTACTCGAATGCGCTGTTTAGTCCAATTCGAAGAGCCTTTCTTTTTGCGTGAAAGTTTCCGTTGTTCGTTTGCTAATTTATCAAGCATTTGACGATAGAAGCGTGGGTAATTGGCTTTCTTACCTGTTTCGCTATCGACAAATAGCCCATCCATTGCAAAATCTAACCCTACAATAGTTTGAATTTCCTTGCTTTTTATCTCCTTTTCATATTCAGTCAGAATGGAGATATAGTATTTTCCTGATGCGGTCAACGTAATCGTACAGGACTTAACGATAGATTCAGAAGGAATCTCTCTATGTTGTTTCATCTTTACCATTTTAAGTTTAGGTAATTTGATATGATCATCCAACATTTCAATATTTCCATTTACGACATTCGTTGTGTAACTTTGTTTGTGTCGTTTGCTCTTGAATTTTGGAAACTTGGCATTTCCTCTGAAAAAGGCTTTGTAAGCCTTATCTAAATTCAATTGCGCGTTTGCTAATGCTAAAGAGTCTACCTCTTTTAACCACTCAAACTCTTTTTTATATTTAGCAGGGGTCGGATGTTTAGCCTTTTTCAGCGCTTCCCTATCTTCTTTCAGAGTTTCATAGGTTTCTTTTCGTTCAGCTAACATTTTGTTATAGACAAAACGAACACAACCGAAAGTTTTGCGGATGAGTATGGCTTGTTCATCCGTCGGGTACAGTCGAAACTTGTATGCCTTGTTTTGTTTAATCATATCAATCACCTCACTTCATCCCTTGATTTTCGATATACTTTTTCACCATTTCAATTGGAGAACCACCTGTGGTCAATAAACAAAAACTTCTTGACCAGAACATTTCTTTCCATAGTTTTTTACGGACATGAGGAAAATCCTTTTTTATTACTCTTGAACTTGCACTTTTGTATGCGTTGATAAACTTTGATAACTCACTATTAGGATGTGCTTTGAAGAGAATGTGAACATGGTCTATGTCGTGATTCCATTCAACTAATGTGATATTATACTTCTCTCCCAACGATACAAATTTTTCTTTTGCATAGTCTGAGATTGTATCGTCAATGACTTTTCTTCGATATTTCACAACGAATACAAGATGGTAGTACATTAAGAATACTGAATGATTATTACTATCTAATTTCATTACTTTATCAGTCCTTTATCTAACTAAGACTGATTATACCATAATGAGAAAAAAATAAAGCCTTTGGGCTACTTCCCAACCGAAATACATCTCCCCCTTACCGTTGGGCTACGCCCTTCACACGCTTGAAGAGGGAGACTTCTTTCGGAGAACCGTTAAATGTAAACAGTGGAGGGATCTGATGCACAGTCCAGTCTAGCTGGCTGAATCTGGAAACTGATCTCTCTAGTTTCCAATGGAGCGTAATCATTTTTCGTTTTACATACTCAGATCTTATGTTAATGCATTGACAACCTCTTCTAATTTCATGCCGCGGGAGCCTTTGACTAGGACAACGTCCCCTTCCTCCACAACTTCCTTTAGTTTAGTGATCAACGCCTGTTTGTCATCATATGCTAAAACCTGATTTTCTGAAAAATTAACTTTTGCGCCTTCTGCAACTTTTTTCCCCAGTTCGCCAAATGTGAAAACATAATTGATTTTACCTGTGTCAATTCCTTTTCCGATTTCATAGTGGAAGGTCTCTTCATTGTCGCCTAGTTCCAGCATATCCCCCAAAACGACTATTTTTTTCCCATAGTCCTTTAAGTCCTGAAGCAATTCAATCGCGGCTCGCATGGAAGTTGGGCTGGCATTATACGCGTCATTAATAATCGTCACCCCATCTTTGCCTTGGATCAATTCCGTTCGCATCCCCGTAATCTTGATCGTTTCTAGTCCTTTTTTGATGTCTGGAATCGACACACCAAACTGCTTTGCAATAGCGATGGCAGAGAGAGCATTATTGATATTGTGTTTGCCGAGAACCGGAATAAAAAACTCGTTCTCACCCTTTCCATTCATCGTAAAATAAGTGCCGTTGCTCTTCTGCTGGATCTCGATCGGATAATAGTCATTCGCCTCAGAGCTACCAAAGGTGATGACATGAAACGGAATGTTTACCACTTTTTCTGTTAATAGCGGCTCATCCCCATGGATCACGAGTGTCCCGTTTTCCTGCAGACCTGCTGTGATTTCAAATTTCGCCTCCGAAATTCCTTCCCGCGAACCCAAATCCTGTAAATGAGACTCGCCAATGTTTGTAATGATCGCAGCCTCAGGTTTTGCAATCGTGGAAAGAAGCTCGATTTCCCCCCTTGCGCTCATCCCCATTTCCAACACAGCCATTTCCGTGTCTTCCTTTAATCCGAGTATCGTGAGCGGCAGCCCGATGTGGTTATTGTAATTCCCTTCCGTTTTTTGGACCTTATAAGTCGTTGCAAGCACGGAAGTCACCATGTCCTTCGTCGTTGTTTTCCCGTTGCTGCCAGTGATTCCGACGACCTTTACGGGAATACTCGCCAAATAGTTTTTTGCTAAATCCTGCAATGCAAATAACGTGTCCTCCACGTATATAAGCGGTATGTCGGCAGGGGGATTCGGCTGATTTTTTTGCCAAAGGACTCCAGATGCTCCATTCTCGACAGCTGCTCTCACAAAATCGTGGCCATTAAAGTTCTCGCCAACAATCGGGATATACAGATTTCCTTCTTGTATCGTTCTTGTATCTGTAGAAACTCCCGCAACCTCAACAGGAGAAACGCCTAGGCCAACAGCTTCCCCGTTCACCCACACAGCAATATCCTTAAACTTTCTTTTAATCATTGTAATCGCTCCTTTTTGTTAACTATATCGTATGGGGGAAAAGACCTCGCCCTTCTCTATTCACTGATTCTATTCTATGTAAAAGGAGGCTGACTCACAACGTAGTCAACCTCATTACTATTTATACACCTTAAAAAGTGTGTTTAATCTTTTGTTTTTCCTCGTGACGCTCTACTCCAAGTTCCACTAGTTTTTCAATCAGCTTGGAGTACGACAAGCCTGATTCCTGCCACAGCATTGGGAACATACTGAATGGCGTAAAGCCCGGCATCGTGTTCACTTCGTTCATGAGGACTTCTCCCTCTTTTGTTAAGAAGAAGTCGGCACGAACTAATCCAGAGCAATCGAGAGCCTTGAAGGATTGAATCGCTACTCTCTTAATTTCTTCATATTCTTCATCGGTGATGTCAGCAGGAATAATAAGTCCCGTACTCCCATCCTCATACTTTGCTTTATAATCATAAAAGTCTGTTTCTGGAACAATTTCACCCACAACCGAGCACTCTGGATCGTCGTTTCCTAATACTCCAATTTCCACTTCTCGACCGTCGATCCCTTCTTCAATAATGATTTTCCGGTCATATTCAAAAGCTAACTCAAAGGCTTTTTCTAAGCTTTCTCGGTCCTTACATTTACTGATTCCAACACTTGAACCTAAGTTCGCCGGTTTAACAAAACAAGGGTAGCCAAGCTTTTCTTCGACGTTCTTGTATGCCGTTTCCGCATTCTGTTCCCAATCACTGCGAAGGTACCAGACATATTTGGCCTGCTTAATGCCGGCTTGCTCATAGATGTTTTTCATCATTACTTTATCCATTCCAGCAGAGGACGCTAGCACCCCATTGCCCACATAAGGGATGTTCATCAGCTCTAATAATCCTTGAACCGTTCCATCTTCCCCGTTTGGTCCGTGAAGCAACGGGAAGACCACATCGATCTTATCTTCATTCGTGTCAGCTTTTGCTGGTACTGGGAAGATTTCCGAATTTAATGCAACCGGCGAGATCGTTTCCCCTTCTTCTTTCAATTGAAGCTCCTTGACATCCTCCACCGGGCCATGAAGCTGCGCTCCTCTGGCCCACTCTCCGATTTCTGAAATATATATTGGATGGACTTCATATTTTGTTAAGTCTAATGCTTTAATAACAGCTTTTGCCGTTTGTAATGATACTTTATGTTCAGCAGATTTCCCACCATACAATAATCCAAGTTTAATCTTCATATTCACCCTCCATATTCCATTTCCCCTTATTATTGTAACACTATCGTCCCTAAATTAAATACGAATTTTTCACTAGTTTATACCCCTCGTATTGGCTCATTAGCCTATCTTTAACTAATGTATGTAAAAATATTTTCTTTGGGCATGATTATTGGAAAGTTTTTTTGGTGAGTGTTGTGTGGCATTTGGTAGGATTTGTTAGAGATCCACAACAGCGCGACAGTTTTCCTTCCGCGCCTTCCTTCCTTGAGGTTCTATCTAATACGTTTTATTTTAAACTTAATGGGGTTTCGTATCATATCATGAATACATAAAGTACCGTCATGCAAGATATGAAAAAAGAAGCTTCCCACAAGTTTGGTCAACTTATGAGAAGCTTCCGTTAAAACCTCAATGTTAGAAACATGTGAGCATTCCCTCTCACCTTACGAACAAATCCTTATCTATCAAGGGTTAGAGGGACCTGATTACATCATGCCACCCGTAAGGCGAGAGTGTGTAATATCTTTAACGGTGTGTACGAGAAGTGAGGTATATCAGGGTTTTGCTAAATTATGTCTGTAACATCTTTAACGCGATATTACCGTTTTTCATTGGATTGCGTTAGCAAAATGTTAGCATGTTGTTTTACACGTTTTAATGAAACTAAAAATAGTTTTCTTACGCCTCTATACGCGCCCTGATTTCTTGTCTCCTTTGCTCTCGTTCTTCATCATTCATTCTTGGACAACCGTAACATTTACTCGATGCCCCTTCTGTTTGATAATAAAGACAACAAGAAGGCTTCATGCGCTGATAGACACCAGGCTCCCTTGCACTTTCAATCATATGAAATTTAATATCAAATGGATTTTTGTTTGATCTATAAATGTTAGATTCTAATTCTTTTGTAAGCAGGACAAAACAATTTTTAATTTTCTTTTTTTGTTCTTCAGATGTTGCCAGCTCTAGACTATTATCATGCCCAAAATATAACCTATCGAAACTTGTCCCCAGAGATGCTTCATTCGGATATTCGTTTCTTAACAACGGCTTGCAACAGCGGTGTTACATTCTCAGCATATATAACTTCCAACATTTCTTTCTTCAATTCATTTATACAGAACTTATTAGTGAATTCATTTAGTTTAAATGCTAATCCATAGTAATCATATTCTTGATTATTCACATTGAATAAAGGCATGAATTTCAGTTCATGTCCTATTTTTATATTGGCTTCTTATAAGACAAAAGCAATTTCTAACCTTTTATTCCAGATTTGTTTTTCAGATATGATTTCAACACTTCTTGTTGCTTATGTCCTCGTTCCAAGTCTTGTTGAATTAGTTCCTCAACTCTAAAAACTAACACAGGCTTCACTTGAAAATCGGGTTTATATTCGCTAACACCTTATCTAAAACCTACCAGGCCATTAATGCACAGTTATGTCTTGCTCTTAATTTATGAACACCTTCGAGTGACATTGCAACCTGAAGATCAACTCCTATATTGGCTTACTCTCCGTTTTGAATCATCCTGCTCACACTTATGCCCCAGCTCTGAGATATCTCGACATGGCGTTTTTTTAATGAACTCTCTTAACTTGTACTCCGTCCAACACACCTGTATTGCCATGCCCCTTCGCATGATCCCTCACCATTTTGCGATTAAGATCTTGAAGCATGTGATCAACCTTTCATACTTTTTAATTCGTAATAATTACGAATTAAACTTTACAAGCATTCATTATACTTATTTAATATAAACCTTCAACTACTATCTCCAATGCTTTTGCCACTCGAACTCCTTCTGCAGCTGATGAAAGTGGCAGAACAATAAAATTCTCTTCCTTAATTGCTGTCACATCAGTTAATGCTGGATGTATTAGTAATTGATGGCGTTTCAGTTCAGCAGTTGTTTCACCGTAGTCAACAATGATGATAACCTCAGGATCTCGTTCGACAACTTCCTCCCAGCTTACCTCAGCCCAATTTTTATCTACATCAGAGAAAATATTTGCAGCTCCAGCCATCGTAATAATTTGGTTTAAGAAGTTTTGCCCAACTGTAAATGGAGCTGTGTCACCACTATCATAAACGAATACTCTTGATTCAGATTGGTCACTTGGGATTCGTTTCTTTACTTGTTCAATATCGTCATCTAACTCACTAATTAATGCCTCTCCTCTATCCCTAACATTAAAAATTTTGGCAATATTACGTATATCATCGTATATATCTTCAAGTGTCGGTCCTACTATTGTAGAAGATTGATGTAGGTATGCGTTTATACCGAAGCTCTGCAATTGCTCTATCGTACCAATTCCTTCTTCATTAAACGCGCTGCCCCACCCCGCATATGCAAAGTCCGGTTCAATGTCTAAAAAGACTTCTTGAGACGGGGAACGTTCAGCGAGAACCGGAATCGACTCATACGCTTCCTTCCATTCAGGTAGCACATCATCATCTAAATAAGCTGTTCCAACCATATGGTCCTCTAGCCCAAGAGCAAGCATCACTTCGGTCACATGCTGATTTAAAGTTACCGCACGTGTCGGTACTTCAGAAATTGTTAATGTGTGATCCCCATTTTGTATTTCTACCACTTCATTTTGTGATGTTTCTTCTGCTCCATTCACTTGTTGGTTAGTTCCATCTGCTTCTGAACAAGCGACGACAATGGCTGCCACTCCCAACCCTAATATAGCTTTTTGTAATAATTTCTTCATTCCTCTTCCTACCTTCCTCTTATGATTTTGCAATTACTGTAAACGAGTGGCCGTTTTTCTGTACGGCGTTAGATAAAGGATACCCACCACCATTCCAAGCATCTTCTTTATATGGATTCAGATATCCGTTCTTCACTTCTATTTCCTTTTCTGATAAGTTTTCTTCTCTCGCTAATTGTTGACTGCTTTGATAAATATCTACCATAGACGAATTAGCATTATCATAGCTGCCTATAACATGAAATCCTTCCATCGTTAGCAAGTAAATTAACTCTTGTACAGTTAGTAACGAGAGCTCCCTTTCCACTCGATATCTTGACTCTAATAATCCTTTTCTCTCTAGCTCAAAATAAACTGTATAATACATCATTTGCCTAGCAAACGAAACCTTTGTATTCGTATGTAGTTGAATCGTTTTGTGCTCACTAACTTGTTTTTGAGACGTTTCTTTTTGTACAGACAGCTCGTTTGGAAAAACTAGATCAATAGAAAGATAACCACCTGTCTCTAAATGTTCCTTTGCTTTTTGGATAATCATCTTTTGTTCACCAGGAGACGTACACTCTTGAAACGTACCTTCAGTTAGAATAATGTGGGTAAACTTCTTATTTAGTGAAAAATGAAGAATATCCTCTTGAAATAGTTCAATATCGTGATTAAATCTTTTGAATCTCCTTTCAGCAACCGTAAGCATGTCTTCACTCCAATCAACACCGGTGACACTTGCCCCATCTTTCAATAGCTCCACAGCCAGTCTCCCTGTTCCAATTCCTAGATCTAATACAGATACCTGATCATGATACGACGCAAGCCAATGACGGTAAAAGTTTATCCCGCGCTTCCCAACAAAAAAATCATAATACTCAGCCTCTAACGAACGATATTTAGGATTAGGCTGCTTTTGATGACGTTCTCCCTGTAATCCACACCTTGAACACAGCGTTCCTGCTAATTGATAAAAAGGAGTATTCTCAGGAATTCCGTTCTTTGGGTCACCATGCAACTCATTATAACGAAACCCACAAACAGTACATTGATAATTTCCCATAGGCTTCCTTTCCTTAGCTCTGAAGCCATCTTTTTAGCTGATGATCAAAAATCCCTTGTTTCATCCCTGGTGAGACATACATGACTTGTACTTTTTGAGTTAATGGGTGCGTCCATATGGTTGCTTCTACTTGAAAGACTTCCTCTAATAGTTGCTTTGTAAGAGTTTCTTTTGGTGACCCGTTCGCTACCAATCTACCGTCCTGCATAACAATGATCCGATCACAATAAGAGGCTGCTAGATTTAAGTCATGTAGGGCAGTAAGTACCGTCATGTTAGACTGTTGTAATACATCAAGAATATGAAGTTGGTGGTGAATATCTAGATGATTCGTAGGTTCATCTAGAATAAAGAAGCTAGGCTCTTGTGCAATCGCTCTAGCAATAATGACACGCTGCTTCTCTCCACCAGACAATGTGGCAAAACTGCGCTGTTCATAACCTTCTAGTCCAACATGTTTAAGTGCGTCTATAGCAATGTCATGATCAACCTTTGTTTCTTGGTCAAGTAATCGTTTATGCGGATTTCTTCCCATAAGGACAATATCTAGAACGGAAAAATCAAAAGGAACTGAACTTTCTTGTCCTACGACAGCTACTTTTTTAGCAAACTCTTTATGCTGATAAGAAGTAATTGCTTCATCATCCAACATAACTGCACCTTCAGCTGGTTTGAGCACTCGATATAACGTCTTTAAGAGTGTGGATTTCCCACTTCCATTTGGACCAATTACCCCAACAAATTCCCCTTCGTTCACGTAGAAACTAATATCTTGAACAATGGCTTGGTGATTTAATTCAGTGACTAACTTTTCAACAATTAATTTCATTTTTCTCCATCCCCCCCAAATGAGTACGAGCTTTTTCTTAATAGCCAAATAAAGAATGGTCCTCCACATAATGCCGTAATTATTCCGATCGGTAATTCTTGTGGCGCTACTATTGTTCTTGCGATTAAGTCAGACCAAATCAGAAAAATCGCTCCCAATAATGCACTAAGCGGAAGGACATATCGATGGTTAGACCCCACAACTAAACGAACCATGTGAGGCACCATTAGTCCTATAAATCCAATGGCACCACTAACGGAAACCAATACACCCGTTAATAGGGCGGTTAATACAATTAGCCATTTCTTTAACATTTGACTATCTATACCTAATGTTGCTGCTGCATCCTCCCCCATAAGCATCAGGTTAAGAGGTCTCGCAATAAGCTTTAATATAATAAAAGCGAGTAGTAGACTAAGTAATGGTATTGGTAGCTGTGACCACTTTGCACCTGCCACACTCCCCATCATCCAAAACATTGCATCTCTAATTCCTTCTTCACGTGGAGCAGAAATGACAATATAACTGGTAATAGCTGAAAGCATCATAGATACAGCAATTCCAGCTAGCAAAAGTCGAACAGTTGAAATGCGTCCTTGTACCTGCGATAGAATAAACACAAGTAACACAGAAAACAACGCCCCACCAAAAGCAGCTGTCGACAAGGCAAATTGTCCAAAAGTAGAAAAAGCACCGAAAATAATGACAAGTGTCGCCCCTACCGATGCACCCGAAGAAACACCTAAGATATATGGATCCGCCAAAGAATTTCTAACAAGTGCTTGGATAACAACTCCAACAAGAGCCAGTCCCGCACCAACTACAGCTGCTAATATCACTCGTGGAAATCGTATCTCCCAAATAATTTGTTGCTCGGCACGGGACCAGTCCGCTATGATATGAGGTTCTATGAACGAAAGCTTTGATAAGGATACCTTCCACACAGTAAGAGGAGAAATCGTAACGGCACCTACCATCACTGAGATGGTCATTGATATTATTAGGAAAATGAGCATCAACCATGTTAAGAAAACAGGGGCTCTCAGATAAAGACCTAAAGATAAGGTCATCTTTCGCTTAGTAACTTCTAATGTTCCCATCTCTTTACCTTTCACCGATCCTTCTCTTCTGGCAAACATAAATCAACCTAGGAGAAACATTTCTCTCATACCTACTACCGTCATAATCACCAAACGTGTGAAGAATAGTAAACCCTACTTCTTCTAACATTGCATCTAATTTCTGACGTTCATATAACTTCACTCGTTCCTCATACTCTCTTAATGCGCCGTTATCTTCCACCTTGATCTTCTTTACGACCGTATTGTTGATAATCATCCGATATTGAAGAATAGAAAGGTCATCAATGACATCCTTTGAAAAAGGCACAAGATGATTTTCTAAGAAAGATGGATTCAAATAATCAAAGACAAAATATCCATTTGTTTTCAGAGCATGATAAGCATTCGCTAACACTTTTTTATTCTGTTCATCCTCTTTAAAATATCCGAAGCTTGTAAAAAGATTAACGACTACATCAAAGTCATCTTTATAATATAGTTCTCTCATATCTGAGCGCACATAATGAATGTCTTTGGCGTACTCTTTCTTTTGGGCTTCATTTAATAATGTAGGTGACAAATCAACCCCCGTTACATGAAAACCTTGCTTAGCAAACCACCTACTATGCCTCCCATTTCCACAACATAGATCTAGTAATGACTGACCTTTCATCGTTGGCACAAACTTCATTAATTGAGTTAACTCCTTGTGAGCTAAGTCATCATTACGATGTTTATAGATTCTTAAATAGTCTTCATTAAAATGTTCTTTATACCAATTCTCCATTCGCCCCTCCGATAATCGTAATCATTACGATTTTAAAAATGTATTTGTCCTAGTTTTATAGTTTAATCTACATTAGTAGTAAGCTACTGGACGTAGCCTACTCTTAACTCACAATACATGTGGTAAATTTGACGGCTATCTTTTTATTATGTTTTTCAGTCAAAATACGATTAAGTAAGGTTGTCTTCCCAGCTCCAAGATAACCTGTCAATATCGTTACCGGAATCCTAGATTGCTTCGTAAAAAACATTTCATTACTACTCTCTCAATATTGTTTAGACACTTTCTTTACCTTTTCCAGGTCTTTAGAGATTCCTTTTGAAATTCCCTCTTCACGTGTAAACCCATCACCCGTGTATGTGTGACTTACTTTCCCTGTTAGATCTCGATTTAACACAAGTGAATTAACAAAGGTGCTCGCATCCTCTGACACCAATCCTTTATACCAATTCCCAGAAGGGTACACGACTGCAACACAACGATCATCACACCGCCCATTGCAACGAGTTCTTGTTGTATGTATAAGATCATCTAAGTTTCTTTTGGAAATCTCATGACGAAACGCTTGTGTGACATCTTCAGCTCCCCACTTGTTACAACTACTCCCGTTACAAAACAGCACATGATGCTTTGTTTGACTAAGATCCCAAGTTGCCACTATACCACTCCTTTATAATCGTAATAATTACGATTTACAAATCATTCTTATCCTTTTCTCTTTAAGATATTCATCCACCGACCACAAATCGTAATCATTATGATTATAGGCTCAAAAAATAAAAGCTGTCAATCACAGCTTTTATTTTGTTATTAATGTATCAGCAATCTTTACTAAATATCTTGTTATTCTTTATATTGTCGGTCCATATAAGCTAGTTACTTGCTTTTCTTCCAGAACCTATAAAATATTTAACTTGTGAAGCGAAAACGAAAAATCGCATATATAATATAACAATTTTGACAACCCAAATCACAGTCTTAACACTTTGGATAAAGTCATGGATTTTAATTCTCCATGACTTTTTGAACTGATGCACCCTTATATACAGTATTTCAGTATCCTTAGCTAAATACCTTTTGAAGTCGAGGCAAATAGACCCAAAGTGAAAGCGACCTTGAAAGACTAAATAATGTAAAAGCTAACCACAGCCCATGGTTACCCCAAATCGGAATAAATAGCCATACACATACTAAGAAAACGAACATCGATATAATCAATGAGTCTCTAATCGGAGCCGCTTCCGTTGCTCCTGAAAAAATCCCATTTAATTGGATCCCCCAAAAAATAGCTATAGGAAAGAGTAACATCCAAATTAAATAGAGATTTGTTTGTTGTTGAACGGAGTCAATACTCGTAAAGAGAGGAATAACTGCCTCTTTTCCTATAAATAAAACAGCTGCTAGACTGGCAGAAGCAACAAACCCCCAAAAAGCGGAAAGCTTAATAGTACGTTTATATAGTCTTTTATTCTTTTCACCTACCGCTCTTCCAACTAGAATACTTGTAGCATTTGATATTCCATCAAAAAAATATGCAATGATAAACTGAATTTGTAACAATATGGCATTTACCGCTAGTGTAATCTCCCCCATTTTTGCTCCCTGTGCCGTAAATACGGTAAACACGGTTAATAGGCAAGCGGTACGAATGAATAAATCCCTATTCATTTTTAACATTTTAATAAAAGGTGCTTTCGTAAAGATCCCTTCGCTCTTGCGAAGATCACGTAATTTGTAAATAAGTAAGAAAATTCCCACACCAATTAAGGCACCGCAAATTTCAGAAATTAAACTAGCTGCTGCGACCCCAGCCACTCCATAACTAAAAACAAGGACAAATAACACATCTAAAACAATATTTAAGACATTCATAAAAACTTGCAAAACTAATGCTAGTTTCACTCTTGATGTTCCAATTAACCATCCTAAAATGACATAATTGAGAAGGGCAAATGGCGCTCCCCAAATCCGAATATCAAAATAAAGTTCAGCCAATCTAGCCACTTGAGCAGAGGGATTAATGAGAGAAATAGCTGCTGTTTTTATTGGTACTTGAAAAAGAATAAATAAGATACCAACCACTACAGCAATCATTAACGGACGGAGAAATGTGATTTGGATTTCATTTTCGTTTTTTGTTCCATGAGCTTGGGCTGAAAAACCTGTTGTGCTCACTCTCAAAAAACCTAGCAGCCAATAGAGTGTATTAAAGATTAATGCACCAACAGCTACCCCTCCAATATAGGACGGATTATTCAGATGTCCAACAACTGCCGTATCCACGGCCCCTAACAGTGGGGTTGTAAGCGTTGAGACGATTAATGGTACAGCAAGCATTAAAAAATCTTTATGACTAACAGTTTCTTGCTGTTGCAGTTGCGGTTTTGTTTCAGGTATCATGCTTCCACCTTCATTTTTCTATAATTGTAAAGTTCATTCAAGAGATGCCGCTTGAACTAAGGCTTTTGTATATGGATGACGACTGGGATCATAAAGTTGGTCAAGGCTGAACTGATCAACAATTGAACCATGTTTTAACACAATCACGCTATCGCATAGGTACGCTACAGCTCGGATATCATGCGAGATAAATAGAATTGTCATCTTTGTTGTTTTCTGAATATCTTTTAACAATTGTAAAATTTGAACTTGAACCGTCACATCTAAGCTTGCTGTAGGCTCATCACAGATAAGCAATAATGGCTCAATGCTTATCGCCCTAGCAATACTGACTCGCTGTTTTTGTCCACCGCTTAATTCTCCTGGATAGCGGTCTACCAATTCTTTTCTTAAACCCACCATTTCTAAAAGCCTTCCTGCCATTTCTTTTTGTGATAAGCCCTTTTTTAAAAAGGAAGGACTGAACTCCTTAAAATTAGTTAACGGTTCTAGCAGGTTTTTCCAGATTGGCAGCTTCGGATTCAGTGTACTGGTCGGGTCTTGGAAGATCATTTGAACATCTTTTCGATATTGTCGAAAAAGGCTTTGTTTTTTCGGCGGGATTGGTTCCCCATTTAAAGTGATTTGACCGTCCTTGTAGACTTCTAGTCCTAAAAGGAGTCTAGCTAATGTGCTTTCCCACTGCCACTTTCCCCGACAATACCAAGGCTTTCCCCTTCATTCACATGAAAGGAAATATGATCTAATGCTTGAATACTTTTGTTGTATGTTTTGGACAAGTCATTTACTTCCAATAGACTCATATAAAATTCACTCTTTCTTTTTGAGCTAATAGATCTGCCCCAGGGGGGAGTGAAAGCAAGCAAGAACATAGTTTTTTCGTGTACGGATGCTGATGATAACAACGAATTTGTTCTGGACCCCTTCTTCTACAATTTCCCCCTCATGCATTACGTACATGCGGTCCGTCCGTTTATAGGCCTCGGCCAAATCATGTGTGATCATTAAGATCGCACAGCCTGTTTCCTTACGAATTTTGTCGATGTAATGTAAAACTTTCTCGCCATTCATGACATCCAAGGCGGTAGTTACCTCATCTCATAGTAGCAAAGACGGCTTTAGAGCTAAAGCCATGGCAATCGCCGCTCGCTGAACCTGTCCACCGCTTAATTGAAACGGATAACTCTGATACACGCGTTTTGCTTCTAGCCCCATTTCCTCAAGAACTTGTAAAGCAATGTTTTTGGCTTCTTTTTTGGGGATGAGATGGTGAGTACGAATGGTTTCTACGACCTGCTTTCCGATTTTTATAAAAGGAGTAAAACTTCCACGATAATCTTGAAAAATGATCCCTATGTCTTTCCCGAACAGTTTTCGATGTTCTTTTACAGGCATGGTTACGATATTTTTATTTTGAAATAAAATTTGTCCTTGGACCGTTATCCCAGCTGGGAGAAGGCCTAATATCGCTTTCGCTGTGATGCTTTTCCCACTGCCGCTTTCTCCAATTAGTCCGACAATCTCACCTTTTGCTACCTCTATGTTTACTCTTTTTAAAATCTGGTTCTGTCCAGCTTATCCTACTGTCAGTAAGACCATTCAAAACAGAATGGCGAGACTTCTTGCCATTACAGGTTTAAATCCAGAATTAACTCCACACTCTTTGAGGCACACACCTCCCTTCTTGCAGAAGCTGGTGTAGCTGGAACAAATCATGGACCGGCTTGGCGATACGGGTGACCAAATTACCAAAAATGTCTATCTCCATGTCACCCAAGAAATGAAAAAAGAAGCCTCTCAAAAGTTCACTGAACTCATGAGAATCCTCCATTAAAAACCTCAATATTAGCAAAATGTTAGCATTTTACTCTCATCTCACCAACAAACCCAGTCATATCAAGGGGTTGAGCAGCTATCAAATCATGCCGCCCCTAAGGTGAGAGTGTGTAATATCTTACACGTTGTTTGCAAAAAGTGCGGTATATCAAAGTGTGTTAAATTCTGGTTGTGACATCTTTAACTGTAATTTATCGTTTCACTAGCTTGCGTTAGAAAAATGTTAGCATCGCAGATAAAATGATGTAGGGATGTTTATCTTAATCTGACAACTCCACTGTATACTTTACTAAGCGTTTTTATTTATTGTACTTAAATATAGGTTTAATGAATCTTCTACTTCGCCCGCGACTAACTTAATAAAGTCATCATATTCTTTTTGTGTATGTGCTTTATCTAATGCTTCATAATAAGCTATTCGATTTTCCACTTTAATAACAATTGGTGGAAAACCATCTTTCATGAGTTCTAAATTTAACAACAAGCGTGATGTCCGGCCGTTTCCATCAATAAATGGGTGAATTCCAACAAAAATAGCATGTAACATAGCTCCACGAGCAACCGGATGCAATTTTTTCGTTTCTAATTGTTCATACCATGTCATCAACTGCTCCATCTCTTCTCTTATGAGGAAGGGAGCTGGGGGGATATGTTTAGCACCAGAAATAAAAACTTGCTGGTCCCGATATACACCTGCATATTCATCAATTCCTTTTAGTACAAGTCGATGTAGATTCTTAATTTGCCACTCTGACAAAGGTTCACCCTTTTGTACAATCTCCTCTACAAAGTGAATCGCATCCCGATGATTTAAAACCTCCAAGTGTTCACGTAGCGTTTTGCCACCAACAGTAATTCCTTCTAGAACTACCTTCGTTTCTTTGATAGTTAACGTGTTTCCTTCAATTGCATTTGTATTGTATGTCCATTCGAGTAATAACTTTTCACGTAAGCTTTTTACTGTATATTTAGGTAACGGTCGATTGGCATCTAGACGTTCTTTCTTTTGATTAATATGTTCGAACATTTGCTTCACCTCTCTCACTGAAACATATACTTAAATTGAGAATACCGTCGTTGCTCTGAAATATACCTTCTAAACCAATTTTAATCAAATATTTGTTAAAAGGTATAGATATTTCTGATTTTCACCAATCTATTTCCTTAGTTTGATAAATTTCTGAAATCTTTAAAAAAACTGCTTTTATTGCAAATGTTCACTTACTTTATAGATCGGTACCAAGAACAAACAGTAGAATACTATCTTGAATTACTTATATCATTTTGTTATTTCAAACTACTAGAATAATTGAATTTGTTGGCTTTTCTCTTTGTCACCATATAGACTATAACCAAAATTTTCATATCCCTTTAATCGCTTTTCAAACATTTTCTGTAAAACATCAACGTTCGAATCTACATAATCAAACACTTTTACTTGATTTTTATCACTATGCTTACGATGAAGTCGTCCTACATACTGTTGTAATGTTCCTTTCCAAGAGATTGGCATTGTTAGAAAGAGTGTATCTAGTCTAGAATCATCATACCAATGAAACTGATATACAAGCTATATATTCTTTGTTATCTATTAATAAAGAACGAAACGTCGTTTTCATTAATGTTTCTCTTTTAACAAGGGTTTGTTTAAACGGTCCAATATTGGCTTGCTGTTTATTATTCGTTTTATATCTTATTGGCCCACATTGCATAAATATTATTGGGTGCAACCCATCTTTCCTAACTGGGGTTGCTGTTAAACCATACACTTTTTTTGCTCGGACGGCTCTTAATACCTTTTCAAAGCTGACGGCAGAAATGTGATGACATTCATCCACGATAATTTGCCCGTAATGATGTAACTCAGGTTTTATTAAACCATTATGATTAAGCGATTGAATCGTAGATATATCTATGTTGTAGGTTGGTTTATTTTTCCCACCACCAATTTCTTTTGCTGGGATATTTAAAAAAGTTGATAATCTCTCTTTCCATTGTTCAACTAGTTGTGTTCGATGCACAATTATGAGTGTATAAGTTTCATTTCTACTAATTAATGCTGCAGCTGTCACTGTTTTTCCAAAACCAGTATCTGCTGCTAATACTCAAGTGTCATAATTTACCATAGAAGTAACATCATCCTCTTGTTGGATAGTAAGTTGACCATACAATTAGTATCTTACTAGGTAATAAAATTTTAGGAATTTGAATACCCTGATTTAATTCAATAGTAACTTCATTTGGCAAGTTAATATTCTCAACTTTCTCTTTTACCTTAACAGGGCTTTCTTCCTCGGAGAAGTTTTGTTACTATTTGTAAAATGTTTTTTTTCAGATATCTTTTTTATCGATGATAGATATTTCCATTGATTCTCAAATTCCTGAAATGAATCATTTACAAACACACTATTCCCTTTCACTTTTGCTTGTTTCTGTAATGGTAGAGCTATTAAATTACCAAAACCACCTTTAGGTAATAAATCTTGGTTAGGAAACATTCTATCAAAGGAATCCATTCCAGCTTGATTGAGCTGTTCTTGAATATCCATAAGGCTACTCCAATCATTAAAATTTTTAATTCTAGTTTAGCCAAGAAAGCACTTAGTTAACAGTATAAATCTTATAAAAATAAACATTACGAGAGAGATGTCTTAACGTCTAAATTGATGAAAAACTTTTGCATATTTACTCGCAGGAGTTAAGATAGATTATTAGAAAACTTTATCAAAAGGCAGACTCTTATTTAGAGTTACACAGCTAGTAATATTGAGATATTTATCACCAGTGACCAAAGAGATGACAAAAGAGACTTCCCAAAAGTTTTATCAACCTTTGAGAAGCCTCTAAAATAAGCACTATAATTTGGAAAATGTTAGCGTTTTGTTAGCAAATCACTTCAAATCCCTTATATACCAAGGGGATTGAGCAGCTATTACATCATGCCGCCCATGCCACCCATGCCGCCCATGCCGCCCATATCAGGCATGCCGCCACCTTCGTTTTCCTCAGGCTTATCAGCAACAACCGCTTCAGTAGTAAGGAACATAGCAGATACACTTGCTGCGTGTTGAAGTGCAGAACGTGTAACTTTCGTTGGATCAACGATACCAGCTTCAACCATGTTTACCCACTCGCCAGTTGCAGCGTTGAAACCTTGGCCAACCTTTTCGCCTTTAAGACGCTCAACGATTACAGATCCTTCAAGACCAGCGTTGTGTGCAATTTGACGAACTGGCTCTTCAAGAGCACGAAGAACGATGTTCACACCAGTTGCTTCGTCGCCATCAGCTTGAACAGCTTGAACAGCTTTGATTACATTGACAAGTGCAGTACCACCACCTGCTACGATACCTTCTTCAACAGCAGCACGAGTAGAGTTTAATGCATCTTCAATGCGTAGTTTACGCTCTTTTAATTCAGTTTCAGTTGCAGCACCAACTTTAAGAACTGCTACACCACCTGCAAGCTTAGCAAGACGCTCTTGTAGCTTTTCCTTGTCAAACTCAGATGTTGTTTCTTCAAGTTGAGCTTTGATTTGGTTAACGCGAGCAGCAATTTGATCTGCTTGGCCAGCACCTTCAACAACTGTTGTGTTTTCTTTTGTAACAACTACTTTACCAGCGCGACCAAGTTGATCGATTGTTGCAGACTTAAGGTCAAGACCTAAGTCTTCTGTGATCACTTCTCCACCTGTAAGTGTTGCAATGTCTTCAAGCATTGCTTTACGACGGTCACCAAATCCTGGAGCTTTAACCGCTACAGCGTTGAATGTACCACGTAATTTGTTCACGACAAGTGTTGCAAGTGCTTCACCTTCAACATCTTCAGCGATGATAAGGATTGGCTTACCTTGTTGAACAACTTGCTCAAGAACAGGAAGAACTTCTTGAATGTTAGAGATCTTCTTGTCAGTGATAAGAACGTAAGGATTGTCAAGAACTGCTTCCATCTTATCAGAGTCTGTTACCATGTATGGAGATGAATATCCACGGTCGAATTGCATACCTTCTACAACTTCAAGCTCAGTAGAAAATCCTTTTGATTCTTCAATTGTAATAACTCCATCGTTACCAACACGATCCATTGCTTCAGCAATGATTTGACCAACTTCGTCATCAGCAGAAGAAATAGCAGCCACTTGAGCAATGGAAGCTTTTCCTTCGATTGGCTTAGAAATCTTCTTAAGCTCTGCAACAGCAGCAGACGTTGCTTTTTCAATTCCTTTACGGATAACCATCGGATTTGCACCAGATGTAACATTTTTAAGACCTTCACGAATCATAGCTTGCGCTAGAACTGTCGCAGTTGTTGTACCGTCCCCTGCGATATCGTTCGTTTTGCTAGCTACTTCAGCAACAAGCTTTGCACCCATGTTTTCGAATGCATCTTCAAGCTCGATTTCTTTGGCGATTGTAACACCATCATTTGTAATTAACGGAGAACCAAATTTCTTTTCAAGAACGACATTACGTCCTTTTGGTCCAAGTGTTACTTTCACAGCGTTCGCAAGTGCATCTACACCACGAAGCATTGAGCGACGTGCATCTTCACTAAACTTAATATCCTTTGCCATGAGTTATACCTCCTACGATTTTTATTATTATGTAGAGACTAAGCTCTTTTGTTAATTAGCCAATAACTGCAAGAATATCACTTTCACGTAGAATTAAATATTCTTTACCTTCGTATTTCACTTCAGTACCTGCATATTTTGAAAAGATGATAGCGTCTCCTGCACTTACTTCAAGAGCAACTTTCTCACCGTTGTCAGTCACACGACCTGTTCCAACAGCTACCACTTTACCTTCTTGAGGCTTTTCCTTTGCAGAATCTGGTAACACAATCCCACTCGCAGTTTTTTCCTCTAATTCAACTAATTCAATTACAACACGATCACCTAATGGCTTTAACAAGGAAAACACCCTCCTTCAAGACCTTTGATTTTTTATTATTAGCACTCGACCAACCTGAGTGCTAACACAATTATTATAATAAGCATTACTGGGTATATTTGCAAGCATTTTGCAAAAAAAATTTATTGTTTTTTATCCGGTTTCATTATATGTAAATCTCGTGCCTCATCCATAACCATAACAAGCCATGATTATTAGAAAAACGTAATGTACACATAAACAAATGTTTAGTTACATAACGTAATATGAATGAGCTTATATTCAAACCTTCCTATCTTATCCGAATAATAAATCCTTATTCACATTACTTTCGATAGTAGGACAAGGCTTTCCTTCAGCTTTTCTAAATTACTTATGGTAAAATATGAAGATGCATTTTCAGGCTCAATCTGAAACTTTTGACAAAGGGGTATAACACATTGAATAAACGATATTGGTGGATTTTAATTACATATGCATTAATGCAATTTTCTGCTGTTCCAGGAGTATTCATCCTCAGAGAACTTGGGACTCCATTGGAACGAATCCCTGGACTGTGGAGCATGTTCAGCTTCAGTATAGGCTTACTTATTATCATTTTGTTCCTTCTTCCCGATATTCGAAATAGGCACTCCACCCGTAACCGCTCTTCTAAAGGAGAAGCGATTCGCTGGGCGATCATTGGTGTATTTCTTGTTTTTGCAGCTCAATATACGGCAGCTTTAATCGAAATGTTTGTTCTTGGAATTGAACCAGGCTCAGAAAACACAGAGACCATTGTTGAATTTGCTAAAGCATTCCCGGCGTTTATTCTTGTTATTTCTGTGATTGGACCAATCCTCGAAGAAATCGTGTTTCGCTTAGTTATTTTTGGAGCACTCTATAAACGATTTAACTTCTGGATTTCAGGTATTTTAAGTTCTTTAATTTTTGCAGCTGTTCATATGGATTTTACACACTTACTTGTTTATACAGCAATGGGGTTAGTCTTTGCCTTTCTATATGTGAAAACGAAACGAATCCTTGTACCAATTATCGCTCATGTTGCGATTAACCTTTTTGTTTCAGTCGTAAACGTCTTATTAGCGGATCAACTAGAAGATTGGATGGAACAGCTTGAGCAACTAGAACAAACATCATTCATTATTGGAGGGTTACTATGAGAGCATCTCCCATTACAATGGCGCTCCTCTACTTTTCTATAGGCGTTTTGCTCACCTTTTTTGCGATTCAAAATGTTAGCACGTCTGGTTGGAACTTCTGGAGTTATTTAATTGTTTCATTTGCTGCAGTGGATTTTATGATTGCTTATCGCTTTTATCGATTACGTAAAGTGATTAAAAAGCTCCAAAAGCAAAACAAAAAGAAAAAAGACAAATAGAGCATGGTGACTGTTTCACGATAAAAAAGAGCGACTCAAAGGTAAGTATGCCTTGAGCCACTCTTTTTTAATGTTCGCTCTTATATCGTTTGTATTCTTGTCTTGATGCTCTCTCAAGAAGAAACGCTGCTGGAATCGTGAGGACGGTTAATATAGCAATCGCCAGAAATCCTTCATTGATAGCTTGGAGGCTCGCCTCTTCTAATGAATTTGCTGTTATGGCTAGCTGTCCTCGTCTTACTTCATAATAGATTGATACGAAAACAATTCCTAAAGCGGAACTCATCTGTCTAATCACGTTGTTCATTGCTGATCCACGTGATATTAAATGACTTGGAATAGCATTCATCCCTGTTGTCGTTGAGGGCATACTACTAAGTCCCATTCCAATTCCTCTAATTGCCATCCACGCGAAAATGAAGGCTAGCGATGTGTCAATGTTCAAAAAGCCTAGAGGAATTGTCCCCACTGTCAGAACAATAAGCCCCGTTGAAATTACACCAGTAGCTCCTTTCCGATCAAGAATTCGTCCTCCTATACTCATGAAAACCCCTGTTAGTAAAGCCGATGGCAAGAAGATTAAGCCTGTCATAATAGGCCCAAGACCATATACTTGTTGAATTAACAGTGGAATTAAAAACAGTCCGGCAAACAATCCAACTGACGTCATACTCGCAATGACCATACTAAATGTATAGGGAGACACTCGAAACAAGGCTAAGTCTAATAATGGTTGTTCTTCTTTTCGCTCAATTTGTACAAATGTATACAGTAGGATAAGACCTACAAAAATGAGGGTGAGATTCATTGGCTCCGTTAAATGAGCAAGCTCTGACATTCTTCCTAGCGCATATAATATCGAACCAACGCCAAATGTAATCGTTATAAATCCATAACGGTCAAAGGTGACATTATGATCAGCGGATGTTCTTGGCAAATAACGAAAAGCAAACCATAGACCAATAAGGCCAAATGGAACATTCACGAGAAATAAGTATGTCCAATTCAACGTTTCGAGTAAGAAGCCCCCGAACGTTGGACCAATGGTGGGTGCCATCATCGCCGAGATTCCCCAAACACCTGTTGCCAGACCACGTTCTTTTCGGGGAAATGCTTCAAAAATTAAAGCCATTGATAGTGGCATCATAATTCCTCCACCAATGCCTTGCAACCCTCTAAACGCGATCAACGAACTCAAGTCCCAAGAAAAAGATCCTAGTAGTGAACCTAGAGTAAAAATAGATAAACCAAGTAAATAAAGCTTCTTTTTCCCAAACCGATCTCCTAAATACCCAGTAACTGGAACCGTCATTCCCATCGTTACCATAAAAATCGTAATGACCCATCCAGTGGCAACAGCATCACTTCCAAAAACGACCATAAGTTGAGGAATTGCCGGGTTTAACATACTATTATTTAAGATCATCGTAAAAGACCCTAATAAAACTGCTACGACAACCATCCATTTCTCTGATATATTCATCTTTTCATTCACACCATTTCGCCTTTCGAAATAATTACTTACCTATTTTATCATGAAAGTTGGCGTAGCAACAGTAACTCCGATAATTGCATCGTTTAAGCATGCCGATCCATTAACCTGCTTTTTGAACACACTCTTATATGAAAAAGATTAAGGAGTTTGACAATCGTGTACAACAAAAAAGAGCCAAACCCAATGCCCCTTTTGAGTCTACCCCTTTTTCTTTGCTATTTAAATGGCTTCTCGTAAATCTCGATTTGCTCCCATCCCTTTTTCATTGTTTCTGTTTTTAAATACTAAATTTTTTACATATGGTAATACCCATCTGTCTCCACCGTATCGTCCAGCATTTGCTCCTGCTGCTAAAATGAACATTGAGATCATTCCCATCCACGGGTTAGAAGAAACAGTTTTAGCAAACATAAATGACATATTCATCACGACTCCAAAGAATGCGGCGGCTGAAGTAAAGACTCCTACGATTAAACCTAATCCAACGAGTACTTCTCCCCATGCTACTATTACACTAAATACATCTGCATTTGGAATAGCTACATTTTCTAAGAATGCTACATAATTCGGATACTTTAACACTTCCCCATTCATTACAGGATTGGCTACAGACCCTTGTAAATATCCTCCTGCATTAAAAGTCTCCCATCACTTTTCCCCAACCTGAAGTTAACCAAGACCACCCTAGATATATGCGTAGGAACAACGATACTCCCGCGACGTATTTGTTTTCTCTGAAAAATTGACCCCTCATTGTAAGTCCTCCTTTTGTATCATTTGTTCAATATTTCACATAGTTTATCTAAAAAAGAGTGAATGCCTATACAAGACACTCACTCCTCCATATTCTGTTCGCGTTCTTTCTCCAACCTTTGTACTTTGCGATATGTGAGGTATGACACCCAGATACTAAATTCATAGAGCAATAATAACGGAAGGGTCACCATTAAATGAGATAAAATCTCTGGTGGTGTAATCAAGCCCGCTATGACAAGCAAAAGAAAATAAGCAAATTTCCGAACTTGCGTTAGTAAACTTGGTGTTAACATTCCTAACCGTGTAAAGAACATTACGACAACAGGCAATTGAAACAAAAGTCCAAATGGGATTGTTACTTGAAAGAGAAATGAGAAATATTCATTAATACCGTACTGTTCAGTAATCCCTAACCGTTCAGATAAGTTGCTCATAAACTGAACAATAAATGGAAAAAGAACGAAGTAAGAAAAAGAAAGACCAACTAAAAGTAAAATAAACGCAAACGGAATATAGGCCAGTGTTGCTTTTTGCTCCTTTTTATGCAAACCCGGACTTACAAACGCCCAAAGCTGAAACAAAATTACTGGAAAGGTAATGATAAGCGCACTTGCAAAAGCAAATGTCATAAAAATCCGAATCGGATCTGTCATTTTAAATGCATTCATCGGCAAATTCTGAGCCGTTGGTGTACTTTGTAAGTATGTGATAAGTGGTGCAGCTAAAAAGAAGCCGGCAATTAGCGCCACGACGAAGAAGACTAAAGTTATAATAATTCTTCGTCTAAGCTCCACAATGTGGTCCATTACCGACATGTCTCTTTGTTCCATTTATAGACCCTTCCTACTTAGGCTTTATCGTTTTCTTTTTTCTTGTTATCATCTTCGTCTGCTAAGCCTTTTGTTGCATTTTTAAATTCACGTAATGTATTTCCAGCCGCTTTTCCTAACTCTGGCAACTTTTTCGGACCAAATATTAGTAAAGCAACGATTGCAATTAACGCAATGCTGCCTGCTCCTAATCCACCCATAGGTAGCACCTCCTTGTCCTAATTTTGATTATAGAGTGTATTCAAATAGATGGCAATGGCTTCTCTCATTGCTTCGAACCTGTATAAACAGGGAAAGGCACTCTATTTATACAGATTTCTTATACAGGATAATGCTTTAAAAAATAAACCAATGCCTGTAATTCAACAGATAAATCGATATGGTGGACCCGTACCGTTTCTGGTACATCTAACCTAGCTGGTGTGAAGTTTAGTATTCCTTGTATGCCTGCATCAATTAATTGATCCGCGATCTTTTGTGCAGGGGCTTGAGGTACAGTTAAAATTGCAACAGTAGCTTCCGGATCGATAACATCTTGCAAGTCTTTTAAATGATGCACAGTGACTCCACCAACTTCATCACCAATCTTGCTTTCATCTACATCGAAGGCCATGACAATTTGCGTACTATTATTTTTTGAGAAATTGTAGTGTAAGAAAGCCGTACCTAAATTTCCGACACCTACAAGAATAACTTTAGTCAATTCATCTTGATCTAATGTTTTACGAAAAAAAGAAAGTAAATAATTCACATTGTAACCATACCCTTTTTTTCCGAGCGCACCAAAATAAGAAAAATCACGCCTAATGGTTGCTGAGTCAACTTTTACTGCCTCACTCAATTCCGTTGAAGATACCCGTTGCTTCCCCGAGGCAGAAAGATTTTCCAAGAATCGATAGTATAGTGGTAAACGCTTTGCTGTAGCCTGTGGAATCTTGGTTTGATCAATTTTCATCCATTGCCTCCTTTACTGCTTTCCTGTAAGACGTATGGTTATTGTACACTATTTCACACAGTTTGTAATCGGTTTAATCCGTTGTTCATGAAGTTGTTGAAAGATAGATTCTACGATACACTAGAGGTAACCAAAAAAGGGCGCTCTTTACCTTTTTTTGGTTACCTCTAAGCAATGAGCGGAGCCGCTGCTAGGTTTTAAGCCTTTAGGAGTGGTCTTCTCCTCAAATCGTGCAGCGTGTGGAGCCATTGCTACATTCATAAATAAAAAGGGCCTCTTTACCTTTTTTGGTTACCTCTATTAGAGATTTAATTATAGTAAATAAGGAATGAAAATCCATGATTGTCTTACAATGTATAAACATCTCAAAATCATTTGGCATTGATCCAATTTTAACAAATATTAAGCTAGATATCCAAACAGGTGAACGTGTTGCACTTGTTGGACGAAATGGTGCTGGAAAATCAACATTGCTTAAAATTATTGCAGGCCATCTTTCTTATGATAGTGGACAAGTAATGATGCCAAAAGGAACAGAACTTGGTTACCTTGCTCAAAACACCGGACTTGAATCCGAATTATCTATTTGGGAAGAAATGCTAACGGTATTTGCGCCACTACGAAAAATGGAAAAACAAATACGAAATATGGAACTGCAAATGTCTGATCCCGATTTACTAGCAGACCAAGCACGTTATGAAAAACTTTTGAAAGAGTACGATCAACTTCAACTTACCTTTAAAGACAAAGGCGGTTATCAGTACGAAGCTGACATTCGCGGGATTCTCTCAGGTATGAACTTCGCAGACTTTGATTACGAAACAAAAATTTCTACTTTAAGTGGCGGTCAGAAAACAAGACTCGCTTTAGCAAAGTTATTATTAACCAAGCCAGATTTGCTTATTCTTGATGAACCGACCAACCACCTTGATATCTCAACGTTAACATGGCTTGAGCAATATTTGATTGGCTATCGTGGTGCTATTCTTATCGTTTCTCACGACCGCTATTTTCTAGATAAAATCGTCACTGAAGTTGTTGAAATTTCAAGAACAAAGTCCACTAAATTCACCGGGAACTACAGTGCTTATCTTGAGGAAAAAGCAAAGCGTTATGAGCTTGAGTTAAAACAATATGAAAAACAACAAGATGAGGTAGCTAAGCTGGAGGATTTTGTCCAACGAAATATTGCGAGAGCCTCAACGACAAAACGAGCGCAAAGTAGACGGAAACAACTCGAGCGAATGACTTTACTCGATCGTCCAGCTGGATCTGAGAAATCAGCCTCCTTCTCCTTTACAATTGAGCGTCAAAGCGGAAATGAAGTTTTGCGCACGACAGACCTTCATGTTGCTTATGGTGAGGAAACAATTTTTCAAAGTTTAGATTTAGCCATCGATCGGGGCGAAAGTGTTGCGTTAATCGGCCCAAATGGAGCAGGCAAGTCGACTCTATTAAAAGCTTTGATGAATGACATTCCTGTCAAAAATGGCACGGTTCGAATTGGGAGCAACGTGACTATTGGGTATTACGATCAAGAACAAGCTAATTTAAAATCTAATAAATTGGTTCTTCATGAACTTTGGGATGATCATTCACTGCTTCCTGAAAAAGAAATCAGAACTGTCCTTGGAAACTTTCTTTTCAGTGGCGATGACGTCTTAAAACCTGTTTCTACCCTAAGTGGCGGAGAAAAAGCACGACTTGCTCTTGCAAAGTTAATGATGAAAAAGGCCAACCTTTTAATTCTCGATGAGCCGACCAACCATTTGGATCTAGATGCGAAAGAAATTCTTGAGAATGCGTTAATCGATTATCCCGGGACATTATTATTTGTCTCACACGATCGTTATTTCTTAAACAGAATTGCCACAAGAATGGCCGAACTTGTTGACGGACAGATCACGAATTATCTTGGTGACTACGATTATTATGTTGAGAAGAAAGATGAGATGGAACAACGAGAATTGTTGAGCCAACAAGAAAAGGGGCAGACAAACGCTTCCTCTTCTGAAGCAAACCAAGCGGATAAACGCTCTTATGAACAAGATAAAGAAGCAAAAAAAGCAGAACGACAACGTCTAAGGAGAATTGAAGAAATCGAAGGTCAAATCGACACACTTGAATCTTCTTTAGTGGAAAAAGAAGAAGACCTTTGTAACCCATCTATCTATTCAGATCACGAAAAGGCGCAAACGCTTCAAGCAGAAATTGACAATGCAAAAACAACGATTGAAACTCTCATGGAAGAATGGGAAAATCTGCAAGAATAGCTATTTTGGGGTCAGACCCCTCTGCACGTCTTCACCGCGTTAAACTGCTGTGGAAATAGCGAGGGGACTGACTTTTTCTGTTTAATAGAACTGTTTTTGAGTGAAAAACAAAAGTGCTAGTGGTAGGCGGGTCAACCCCCACCTACGTCTCTTACATGTATCTCACAGCCATCAGAAGTGATTAGAATGTTTTTATGTTTACTTGTTGCGTATACGTGGCTGCCACTTTTTTTGTAGCGTTCAACAATCTTTTTACTTTGTAGGATATTGGCACTTATGATCGTGTATTGCGGGTTTACAGCGTTAATAAATTGCTTTGATGATGAAGTAGCATCACCATGATGAGGAGCATCTAGCAAATCAACGTTAAGCAGTTCTTTTTTTGCTTCTACTAATGCTTTTTCTTGTTTCTTGTATAGGTCTCCTGTAAATAAAAACGTATTATCTTGATAGGTTACTTTTAAAACAAGCGATAAGTTATTGATATCAGCAGTAGATAAGTCTTCAGCTTTTTCTGCCTTGTTTAAAGCTTCCTTAGAAGGACTAATCACTTCCACCTTAACACCCTCACCCAAAACAAACTGATCTCCTTCCTTCACATATTTATAGTTAATTTTTTTTTGCATAAGCATGTTCTTAAAATCTAAATAGATTTTGGTCGAATGTTGAATATCTGGCATCAACAGTACTCCTATTTCTCGTGAATCTAAAATAGTTAAAAAGCCACCAATATGATCATGATGTGGATGCGTTGAAATTACATAATCGATCTGATCAATTTGTAATTGTTTTAAATACTCGTCCAATTGTGATCCTGTTTTTTCCATCCCAGCATCAATGAGCATCGTTTTTCCGTCCGGGCTCTCTATTAGGATCGCATCTCCTGATTTTTGATCTGCCTCTAAGTAGAAATACCTTATTTCTAACTCCTTTTTTTGCGCAAATCCCTCATTTGGCAAAATAGAAGAAACAACAAGTAGCAATAGGAAAACAAACCATATTTTCTGATTGTTCATAATATCATTCCTCTTTCTAACAAGTCTATTAAAAAACGTGTTAGTAAAGTTTTCTCAAATACATTCATAATTATTTAGGATAACCAATAATAAGCTTGGCTCATCTAGATGGAATTTGTTCCTCTACTACTCGTTATCTTCCTCATTAAGCAAGCATTCAAACAGCTTAGGTTTATTTCTCGCTTTTTCTAATGCCGAAAAGCTAGGACTTAAGATCTCTACTTCCACTTCTTCCTCCAGCATAAACTTATCGTTCGCTAGTACTATGTCCAAAAGGTGCATATTCCCCTTTTTTGGACAACCCTGAAAAATGAGTCAGACCCCTTTATCCTTTTGTTATAGTAGGAAGTGCTACTTTTAGAAATTGTTCTGGATCGTTCGTTGTTATTTGCATATGTTTAGAATACTGACGTAGTTTCTCAATTACTTTAGCATCATCAACCGTCCATGCTCCGACTCGTATGCCTTTCTCAATAAGTGACTGCACTAATTCCTCTGTGATAAAAGCATAGTGCATCGAAATACTGCTTGCACCTGTATGTATCAACTGTTCCAGAACTAAAGTAGGACGGCCCAAAATAATCAAACCAGTTTCTCGTCATACGTAGAATCCTTTACAAGACCAGATCCATTTGTTGTCCGTTCTAAAGAGTGGTCATGGATGACAACGGGAATGCTGTCCTTTGATAAATGAACATCTAGTTCGACTGCGTACATGGGTGGTTCCTGCAGAGCTAATTGAAACGCTGCTAGTGTATTTTCCGGTGCTTTTGATGACCAACCTCGATGGGCAATACATTTCATAGTGATTTCTCTCCTTTATTATATGTTGCTTATTTAACCCCTGTGTAAACAAACGCCCGAATAATTTGACGTTGAGCAAAGAAGAAGGCAACTAAAATGGGAATAACAAGAATCATATTTCCAGCCATCAATATATTCCATGCGACTCCACCTTCGACTTGGCGAATTTTCGTAATCCCAATTGGCAGTGTTCTAGCTGCATCTGACGTCGTCATGACCAAAGGCCAAAAATAATCATTCCAATGAGTAATAAAACTAAAGAGAGCAAACGTGATAAGGACCGGCTTGGCTATTGGAACCATGATTTTCAAGATGATTTTCCATTCACTCGCATCATCAAGCCGTGCTGCTTCAAGTAACTCCTCTGGCACTTGCTTAAATGACTGACGCAATAAAAATATTCCGAAAGCACTCGATGAAAATGGAAGTATTAAGGCCCATAATGTATCAAGCAATCCCCATGCACTCATCTGTAAATAAACCGGTAAAAAGATAAGCTGAGCTGGAATCATTAACGTGATCATTGTAAGACCAAAAAAGAATGAATCACCTTTAAATTTATAACGAGCAAAGGCATAAGCTGCCGGAATAATCGTACACATTTGCAAAAGGAGAATCCCGATCGATACGATTGAACTGTTTATGAAATACGTCAGAAACGGACCTGAATTCCACGCCTTACTGAAATTGTCCCAGTTCAATTGTTCCGGTATCCATTTAGGAGGAAAGATAATCGTTTCCCCTAATGATTTAAACGATGTGGAAATCATCCATACAAAAGGCATCGCAAACATGCATACGAGAATGACAAGCCCAATTAGATTTAACACTTTAAAACTAACATGTCTCTTCATACGTTTTCTCCTTTTTTAACGATAATGAACTCGGCTTGCTAGAAGTTTAAAATAAATGATTGTTAATAAACTAATCACAAGCAAAAGAACGACGCCTGCAGCTGATGCATATCCGATCTTAAAAAAACGGAATCCATTTTCGTAAATGTAATAGACAAATGTATTCGTTGAATTGATCGGTCCACCTTGAGTCATAATAGCAATTGTGTCAAACACTTGAAACGATCCAATCATACTGATGACCGCTAAGAAGAAGAGCGTTGGCGATAGCATTGGCAATGTAATTTTATAAAGTATGCGAAATGGACTGGCTTCATCTAATTGCGCTGCTTCATACATATCTTTTGGGATGCTTTGCAGCCCAGCAATGAAAACAAGTGTATTAAATCCAATCCCTTTCCACACCGCCACTAGAACTAAAGAAAACAAAGCTGTGTCTGGATGCGTTAACCATTCTATTTTCGCTATTCCTACCAATCCCAAAAACCAGTTTAATAGACCATAATCAGAGTCCATTAACCACATCCAAAGCATCGAAATTGAGACGAGTGAAATAATGTGCGGACTAAAAATCGCTCCTTGGATGAAACTGTATAAACCACCTTGCTTGTTAAGCCATAAAGCCAAAAACAATGAAATGGATAACGTAAAAAACACAGTAAGAAACGTATATACTGCAGAATTCCTCATAACCTCTATAAATTCTCGCTCTCCTATTAAGGATATAAAGTTTTCAAAGCCGACAAAATCCATTGTTGGACTGACAAAATTCCAATCAAAAACGCTGAGATAAATCATATAAAAGATCGGATAGATGAAAAACAAACAAAAGATAATAACAGACGGAGCTATCATGGTATAAGGACGAACTTTGATCCACGACATAAATCTAGACCCCCTCTAGTACTAATGGCTTCTTCTTTCCCACTGCCACATCCCTCATACGTTCCCCATTTTTATTGAAGAAATATAGATCATCATATGAAATAGACATATACACTTTATTGGAACGTTCAACAGTTGACAGAAAGCTTTTAACATTACAAGTTCCAACTTTACTATTCACTTGGTAAATAACTTCTGACCCTAACGTTTCTCTTGTAATAATTTCACCAGGAATCACTAAGCGATTATCGCTATCAATGACGGTTGAATGAATGTTTGTATGTTCTGGTCGAAATCCTATGAAACCAGCATTTGTTTGAATATCAGGCAAGAGTGAACAAACACGCTCATAACTAACGACGTTCATTGCTGGAGTTCCAATAAATTCAGCTGTAAACGTGTTGCTAGGATCTTGATAAATATCCATCGGACTATCGACTTGTTTAATTTCTCCTTTGTTCAAAATGATAATCTCATCACCCATTGACATTGCCTCAACTTGATCATGGGTCACATAGACAAACGTCGTACCTAGCCGTTTATGTAATTGAATTAATTCTGTTCTCATTTGACTACGGAGCTTCGCATCTAGGTTCGATAACGGCTCATCTAGAATAAACACTTTTGGTTTTTTCACCATGGCTCGTGCCAAAGCAACACGTTGACGCTGACCTCCAGAAAGGTATTGTGGCTTTTTATTAAAAAACTCTGTTAAACCAACAATTTCTGAAATTTCACTAACAAGCTTTTTTCTTTCTTCCTTCGGTATTTTTTTATTAACTAAACCAAATTCAATATTTTCTTTCACAGTCATCGTTGGATAAAGCGCATAATTTTGAAACACCATAGCGATGTTTCGTTTCCCTGGTGGTACGTCATTGACGCGCTGATCATCAATCCATATATCGCCACTTGTCTGCGTTTCAAGTCCTGCAATCATTCGCAAGGTTGTCGACTTTCCACAACCTGAAGGGCCTACTAAAACAGTAAATGACCCATCTTTTATCGTAACATTTAGATTCTTTACTACTTCTTCATCTTTAAATATTTTCGTCACATTCTGTAAGACAATTTGAGCCATAAATGTGATACCTCTTTTCAGAAAAATTTGTTAGAGATGATCCGTTAAACAAACGTTTATTTAAACCTATTTTTCACACTTACTAAGTAACAGAATCTATTTTGACTAGATCAGGTAGAGAAGAAGGCAAAGTGCCTTCCCCTTCTCTACCTGCACTTTTTCTCCCTTACTTCAATAAATCATTTGCCTTTTCCGCAGCTGCATCTAGTGCTTCCTCAGGCATCACCTCATCATGAATAATCGCTCTCGTAATTTCATCACCAACTATTTTTTCAATTTCTGGATAAGCATCTTCCATTGGACGCGGTCTCGCATACTCTAACTGATCTACTGCAACTTTAAATTGTGGGTGTTCCTCATATAATGCTTGCATTTCATCACTATTTACAGCTGACATTCTACTTGGTAAATACCCTGTATATGTACTTGCATATACGGTTTGCTCCATCGACGTCATCCATTTTATCAATTCCCATGCCGCTTCCTGTTTTTTGGGGTCTAGTCCTGACGTCATGACAAGGTTACATCCTCCTGTAGGTACACCATAAGTTGAATTAGCTGGCATAAACGAAGTAGTAAGTTCAAATCCTTGTTCTTCTCCCATAGCTAACCAGTAAGATAAATCGGCAGTTGAACTAAACGTCATTGCAGAACGTCCATTTGCAAAATCTTGCTTGGCTGTAGCTCCAGCTTCATCACCAGTTGGTATTTTAATAATTCCTTCATTTGCAAGCTCTTTCCAAAACTCAACAGGAGCTACACCAGAAGGAGAATTGAATGCCGCTTCCGTTCCATCATCCGCTAGCATTTGTCCACCACTTTGAGCAATAAAAGCTTCATAAAACCAAATATTAACGGGCATTGTCATTCCAACTCGTTCACCTTCTACTGTTAATGCACTTGCATACTCCTTAAATTCGTCCCAATTTTTCGGACCAGCTGGATCAAGACCCGCATCCTCTAGTAAAGTCTTATTTAAGTAAAGAATAGGTGTACTACGTAGATACGGAAGTGCATATAGCTGATCGTTAACATACGAGTTCCCCATTAAGCCTGGAACAAAATCATTGATGTCTACATCATCTTTTTCAATAAAAGGAGTTAGATTTTCGGTCATTCCTGAATTTGCAAAAATCCCTACAGATGCAATTTCATTTTGTGTCACTTCTGGTGCATTTCCGGCTGCAAATGCTGCTTGCGTTTTGGCATGTAAGTCATCGTAGGAACCTTGATATTCAGCCGTAACATGAATACGATCCTGTGATTCGTTAAACATCTTTACTAGATTTTCATTATTTTCTTGGATTTTATCTCCCCATGCATACCAGTATGTAATATCAATTTTTTCATCGCTTTCTGCCGATGCCTGCCCCGAACTTCCTGCTTGAGTTTCAGATGAAGTTTGATTACTAGATTGATTACAACCAACCATAAGAGTTAGCACAAATAGTGAAACGATCCAAAATATTGTTTTTTTCATTTGAAATTCTCCTTATTATTCGAATTTTTCATTTTTTGCAGCAATTGTCTACGATAATGAAACATTCCACCTCCAAAAATATAAACACAAAGACCCCAATACCCCAATTTAAACGTCCAATTTTCTTGCTTAACGATTGAGTCATGATGAGTATGTCCATTGAAATAAAATCTTGAAATTCTAGAGAAAGACCGTAGTTAGTTAAATCACCTAGTGAAATGTTTGCATCTGCGTCAATTTCTAAAAACCTTCCTAGAAATGTCTCATAAAATGACGTTCTAGCATCATACAAACCTTCAATCGTGTCATCAATCGCTGAATAGGGTAAATCACCCATTAGGACAAGTTCATTTACATACTCCTCTCAAATTCACCTTGTTTTCTTTCTCCTTTATTCTATTGGAGCAATATTAAGCTCTGGTTTTGCTAGGATTAACTATTTGTTAATATGAATAGGGATAAATTTACAAATGTATCGTTATATTACTATTTTTCCGTATAAAAGGGGCGTTTTTCACCCTTTTTGAACAACCTCTACAAACAAAAAAACGCACAGTCCACTAACTGACTGTGCGTTACTCCTGTTCTTCTTTGCTTGCTTTCTCTCAAGGTTCCATTTTATGAATGCATATACGACAAAAATTCAGAGAACTAGGTGAGCTAAACAAGAACGCTAATCCTCAACTGCCTGGCTAGGATTAATCGTTTTTTCAACTGCAAATTCTTTCTCCTCCTTTTTGACAGACAACCAGTAATAATGGGCTGATACAACACAAAACATAGACGTAGCTGCTGCGACAACTCCTGAATCATTCAACAGAAGTAGCGCAAATGATGCAACTACCCCCGTTTGCAAAAAGAGTTGCTTATCGTACTCAATGAGTTGCAAACGTCTACGCCAAAGAATAATCGCTCCTAACAAATAACTTGTCACAAACAATTGTGTCCAATTTGAATGTCGAAAAATCTTCATATTCATTGCCAGTTTTCGTTGAATAGTATCTAAAATATACCGAAGATCACCGTTCAATATTCGTTCAAATGCCATCCCAATATGAGTCTGTTCGCCAGTAAACTGTAGCATATAGAGGAGAAAGAACAACCCAAGCATTGCCAGGCCAAAAAGGAGAATTACAAAACGCCAAGACCACGTTGCAAAAAAAGTTCGATAAAGCAAAAAAGCAAAAGCAAGACCAGCCGATAAGGTAGCACCAGCGTTTGTACCAAGTGTATTTTTACCAAGAATGACAACAACACCTACAAACATTATGATCGTACAGAGAATGGAGATTTTTTTCTGTTGGTTGGATAAGAGCGGACTTAACACCATGATAGCTGATATTAAATATACTCCAGCAAATTCATTTCCAATTCCGTAGTACCTAGCACCAATGATAGGATCATACCCTAAATAGGATCTCTGCATTAGTGGCGTACCAAGTATGACGTCCACAGTAATTAATAGAAATGTCATCACTCCAATCCAGAAGATTGGTCCATCCCCTATTTTTTCCACAACATATCCACATAAAAATGAACTAGCAATAAGCGCCAACACAAAGCCTGTTACACCCATTGTTTTCACCACTGTTGATAAAGCAAGAAACCAAAAAGGTGACCACAGGGCAGAAAGCAAAATGAGCCTAGTCAGATAACGCCAAGTCTGTCTTTTCTTCGTTCCAAACAAGCCATAAAGCGCTGCCCCTATTAACGCTAGAACAAGACAAGAAATGTAAATGGACAGGACACTCGCACGACTTTTGTATATTAACACAATCTCATTTACCTTTTGAAACACAGGTGATTTATCAACATCCCCTACATCCGTTTGCATGATAGAGTTTCCTGTAAATTGATCACTGGATAGGTTATATGTCTCAAGCAACGTTGGAACAACATCGACACTGCTTATGATATACTCCTGTCTTGTTGTACTCGAAGTCAAATACCCTCCCTTTTCTTCCCCCCAATAGAAAATGGGTGCCAATTGTTGCTTTTCTTCATATGCTTGCTTGTGCATCATCGGTGCAATCAGCCACACTTCATCAACTTCATTTTTAGCACGATCGATAAATGAACTGAGACGTAACAACTGCCTAGCTTTCTCTTCGATAAAATGAGAACCCTCCATGTAATACATTTGATCGTATAAACGGTACAAGTCTCCCCACTCTATTACAATAAATCGCTTATTCTTATCCACCTCTGTTGATAATTTGTTGATAAGATAATCAGAATCCATTTCGACCCCATTCGGAGCACCCGGTTTTCTTTTCACAGCTTGGTGTAAATCGCCATTCACATTTCCACTTTGATCCAGAGCAAGAAGAGAACCATAACGAATTTGTTCTTCTATTGTATCACTATGACCGTAAACCTCCCGAACAACTTCAACCTGTTTCAATTTTTCCCCAACATCTCCTACTTGTCCACGATGAGTGCCTTCTTCATTCTTTTTATTCAAACGATGGAAGTCAGGATGTAACAATCCAGTCGTTCTTTTCGTTCCGGTTAGTTGATGAAACCATTCACTTGCTTCCACCCCTTTAATTTTTTCACCTAGTTCATAGCTATTCCAACCTTGTATACCTACAGCCTTTGCACTAGCCGCTATCGTCACCATATTATTCAAATACGAATAAGGACCATCTGGGCGTACATTCATCGCCCCGATAGCTGCTTCTTGCCAAAGCATCGCATTCTCGTCATTGTCGATAAGCCACTCTGCTTCTATAAAAGACATTCCAGGAACTAAGATTACCAGTAATTCTTCCGTGTCATCCTTTGCTAGTGCATTACTATCCACACTTAACGGCAACAACAAGCAAATCACAATTAACAAAATTATCTTTCTCCACATAGCCCTCAACCTTTTTAATCTAATTTTCTGACATATCCACACTATCCACATAGTTACTAACAGGCAAAACCCCTGTTTTTAAAGCTTTTCTTTATTTATTAACATTACCCACAGACTTATCCACATTTAAGTTAATAACAAATTTTTTCGCGTCAATTCTAACCTTTTTCTATTTATCCACATTGTTAACAATGTTGTTGATAAAAATTGTTAACAACTATTTTTGACGAATTACGACAAAAAAACCACCTAATGATAGCATTCGCTCCAATAAGTGGTTTTAAACATATTTACTGTTGTTCTAAGTCAAGTCCAGGGTTTCCGTTCAAATTAAAAGATGCAAACTTATTTCTTTGTAACTTAATACTAGCTGCAGCACCAATCATAGCCGCATTATCTGTACATAACGATAGTGGAGGAATAAGAAGTTCTACACCAGATGACCCGAACTCAACTTCTAACGCATTTCGCAAGCCTTTATTCGCCGCTACTCCACCAGCTAAAAGCAATTGTTTCACCTCATACTGCTCAACTGCTCGTTTTGTTTTTCCAACAAGAACGTCAATGACGCTCGCTTGAAAACTCGCTGCAACATCTTCTATTTTTACTTCCTCATCACGTTGCTTCATATTATGTAGTTTGTTAATAACCGCTGATTTTAATCCACTAAAACTAAAGTCGTATGAATCTACTTCTAACCACGACCTAGGAAATGCAATGGATTCCTGACCTTCTGACGCGAGACGGTCAATATGCGGTCCTCCGGGGTAAGGTAAGCCAAGTGTTCGCGCTACTTTGTCATAAGCCTCACCTACTGCATCATCCCTAGTTTCACCAATAATCTCAAAGTCTCCGTCTTCCTTCATATATACTAATTCCGTATGACCACCGGATACAACAAGTGCTAACAAAGGGAAAGAGAGTTCAGATATTAGTTGATTTGCGTAAATATGTCCTGCAATATGATGAACCCCAATCAGTGGAATATCATGCGCAAAGGCAATCGCTTTTGCTGCATTAACCCCAATCAGTAATGCACCTACTAGACCAGGGCCTTCCGTAACAGCAACAGCACTTAGATCTGCAAATGTAACATTTGCTTCCTCCATTGCTTGTTCAATAATGACCGTAATCTGCTCAACATGATGACGCGAAGCCACTTCTGGCACCACCCCACCAAACCGTTTATGGCTTTCAATTTGCGAAGCGACGATATTACTCAAAATGACCGTTCCGTTTTCAATGATTGCTGCCGATGTCTCATCACAGCTTGTTTCAATCGCTAAAATTAATTCGTTTTCATTCATCTACATTCACCCACATTACTAAAGCGTCTTCTAAATTGTCTGCATAATATTTCTTTCGTATGCCACCTTCAACAAAGCCCATTTTCCGATATAATTTTTGGGCAACTGTATTGGATACCCGTACTTCTAATGAGAGTTTTGACACACCCATTTGCACTAAAAACGCCTTGACATAACGTAGCAAGCGTTCACCATGACCTTGACCTCTAGACCTCGAATGAATGGCAATATTGGTGACTTGAGCCTCATCCATAACAACCCATAACCCGCAATACCCGATTATGTTATCTTCTACTTCATAGACTAGATATTGAGCAAACTGGTTAGATGTTAGCTCATTAATAAAAATAGCTGGATCCCATGGTATTGAAAATGCATCACGTTCTACATCCACTACGGCTTCTACATCCTCTAGCGTCATAAACCGGATCGTTTCTTTCTCTTGTTCAATCATTGGCCGAGTCCTTTTCTTGCTGCGCTTTTTGCCAATTGACTTCCGCTTCTGCTAACTGCAAATAATTCGGGACAATAGTATGCGTTACATTCTCGTCTGTCATCTTTTGACCTAATCTTGCAAGTTCAGTCGGTCTAGGCAACATCATCGAACCTGTAGCAAAATGTGCCTGCTCTTTCAGTCCTTCCATAATCATTGCACGATGTAACTCAATATCCTGACCAATAAACAAAACAGGTTCATTCAATTCTTTTAAATAGACGAGCCAGTCTTCTAACATAATTAAACAATCACTCGCCACTTCTTTAACTAACATCTCTTTTGTTTGATAATGCCCTGTATACACTTGCCCGCGTCTAGCATCCATAATCGGCGAAATTATTCCTTGAAAGAAACGACCTGTTTGAGCCATTACCGCTAAACTAGATACGCCAATAACCGGGATACCTAATGACCATGCAAGTGTTTTAGCAGTCGTGACTCCAATGCGTACACCTGTATAGGAACCCGGTCCATTTGCGACAACAATCTCGTCCAGCTCCTTCGGTCGAACTCCTACTTCCTTCATTAGATTATCAATTGCTGGCATTAAACGAATAGAATGATTCTTTTTAATATTGGTAGTGATTTCCCCGAGTGTCCGTTCTCCATCTGTAACAGCAATTCCCATCACAAAAGACGACGTATCAATGGCTAATGTCTTACTCATGATTGCAACTCCTTACATAATTCTAGAGAGCGGTTTCCCGTCGATCCGAAGGTAATCTTTCGACTCATCTCCGCTAAATGGAATAATGAAATAACTAGACGATCTTCAGGCAACTGCGCGGAGATCATACTTGGCCACTCAATCACAGATACTCCTTCTCCGTAGAAGTATTCCTCTAATCCTAAATCTTCTGTTTCATCTTCCATACGGTACACATCCATATGATAAAGCGGCAACCGCCCCTTGTATTCTTTTATAATCGTAAACGTTGGGCTATTGACGACTCGCTTCACGCCCAGTCCTTTCGCTAACCCTTTTGTAAAACTGGTCTTGCCAGCTCCCAAGTCACCTTCTAATGTGATAACATCACCCGGCTGAACGAGCGTGCCTAGTTTTTCTGAAAGCTTCATTGTCTCATCAGGTGATTGGGTTATCATCGTCCATTTTTCCATGTATTTCACCCACGCTTTTGAAAATGATTGTATCCGTGCTTTTCTATCTTTTTCAATTGTTTTTCTTCTTTTAAAAATACACTAGGTTCGCCTTCTTCAACAAATCCAATGATCTGAAACTGTAAACCTTGTTTATGAAATATAGCTTGTAATTCCTTGATACTACTTTCTGGAGCGGTCCCAATCAAGACAAAATCTTCTCCTCCAAAAAGAGCCCAATCCAATTGCTTTTGACGTGAATACTTCCTCATTGCCTCATGAATGGGCAGAGATCCAGCCTCAATGACTAAACGTACGCCACTTGCTTCAGCGAGTTCATACGCTTCACTTGCCACTCCATCACTCACATCATTTAACGCAATTCGTTTAGACGCAGTCGCCAACAATCGTCCTTCATTGACATGTGGCAATGGTTCTTGATGAGCTGTAACAAGAAGTTGTTCTTGCTCAGTAAATGGCCCACATAGGGTTTTTTCAAACAATAGATCTAACCCCGCTGCAGATGCCCCAACATATCCAGTAACAAATAACTTGTCTCCAGCTTCAGCTTGATCTCGGAACCTCGCCCTGCCTTTTTCGACGATACCAATTGCTGTAACGGTTAAAACAAGAGCATCTTTCGTTGAAACTGTATCCCCACCAATCAAATCCATCCGATACAATCGAGCTAACTCATCCATCCCTTTATATAGATCAGTAAGTTCATCCTCTGTCCAAGCAGGAGGAACAGCAATCGAAACAAGGTAATAGGAAGGAATAGCTCCCATTGCAGCTAAATCGCTTATATTAATGGCTAGCCCCTTTTTTCCTATTTGAACAGGCGAAAGCGTATCGCGCCGAAAATGCACTCCTTCTACCATGGTATCCACACAAACAACCTCGTCCATGTTCTCTGTTCTTGAATAGACAGCAGCATCATCGCCTATCCCACGCACAAGTGTTGTCTGATACGTACGTTTAGGAGTGATGTTAGAAATAAACACAAACTCATCTTCCATTGTAACCGATCCTCCAACCATCGCATCTCTTCTGCAAAAAACCTTAGGATTGTTTTACCCCTAAGGAACGTCTCTTCTAGTTTATCCGATTTTTATAAAAAAGCCTAATGTAAAAAGTATTTTCAACGTTATGAATATGTTCATACGGCTATTAGCGAACAGGGTGTTAACCACTCTAGAACAAAAAAGCCGAAACATAAGTTTCGGCTTTTTTACTGGTATTGCGGGGGACGGATTTGAACCGCCGACCTTCGGGTTATGAGCCCGACGAGCTACCAGACTGCTCCACCCCGCGTCGTTAAAAAGTAAATAGATGATGTTATTTCAATGAAGAAGACATTTTCCTCTTCTAGTATTTCAGTGACGTCTATGCGTCAATGTTACTCGTAGTAATTTCGACGATGAAATGCTCGTTGCTCCACCCCGCGTCGTTATAAATTCATTGATGATGTTAATTTGTAGCAATTGTTATTTCCTCTACAAAATATATTATAACCGTCAAAAACTTAATTTATACAAAGAAATTCAGCCCGGCAACGTCCTACTCTCACAGGGGGAAGCCCCCAACTACCATCGGCGCTGAAGAGCTTAACGACCGTGTTCGGCATGGGAACGGGTGTGACCTCTTCGCTATCGCCACCAGACTGTTTCTCTCTGACACAAAATATATCATACCATGTAGATTTAAAGAACGCAAGCGTTTTTAATTTTTTAAAATAAATACTTATATTATCTTTTACTTTTAGAGCGTGTTCAAGAAGTTGGCAATGGCTTCGCTCATTGCTTCGAGGTTGTTCAAAAAGCGAAAAAACACCCCTTTTTGAACAACCTCTTTTAAAAACAATAAAAAAGAAGCACACTAAAGGTTGCTCATCCACTATGTGCTCCTTTTTTCTCTTATTCCGCCTTTTCAATCGCTTGAGTAAATGCGTCAATAATATCGTTTTCGTCTTCAATTCCAACAGAGATGCGAACCAATTGTGTCCCTATTCCAAGCTCTGTTCTCAATTCATCTGGAACAGTGCGGTGTGATGTGCGAAGTGGATACGAAACCGTTGTTTCAACACCTGCTAATGTTGGCGCAATTTTCACCCAACCAAGTGAGCAGAAAAACTGCTCCACATTAATATGATTAGCTAAGTCAACACTGACCATGGCACCATTACCTTTTTCTGATACAAATTGAGGATAGAAAACTCTCTCGACACCCGCATGAGCTTTAAGTGCTTCAGAAAGCCTTTTTGCGTTATGGCTTTGTCTTTCCATCCGAACACTTAGCGTTTTAAGTCCTCTACAAGCAAGCCACGCTTCAAATGGACTCAAGTTACATCCTAACGTGCTGACTTTTCCTTTTGCGGCATCAATTAATGATTGCTCTCCCACAAGAACACCAGCCGTTACGTCACTATGACCACCGATATATTTCGTTGCACTGTGGACAACAAGATCAGCACCGAGGGTTGCTGGTTGTAGTAAATAAGGCGTTGCAAACGTGTTATCAATCATTGTCTTAACACCTTTTTCATGCGCAAGAGCGATGACTTCTTCTAATTTTTCAACACGAAGAAGTGGGTTTGTGACAGATTCTGTGTAAAGTAAAACCGTTTTATCTGTGAAAGCCTCTTTGACAATCGTTAAATCTTGAAATGAAACAAAGCTTACGTCTATTCCAAAATTAGGGAGCTCCTCCGCAAACAGCTGATACGTTCCTCCGTATAAATCATCAGACGCTATAACATGATCTCCAGTACTTGCCACAGCAAGTACTCCAGTTAAAATGGCAGCCATTCCAGAAGATGCCGCAACTCCGTCATCTGTTTCCTCTAGTAGAGCGACACCCTTCCCAAGATCATCAGTATTTGGGTTGCTATATCTTGAGTATAAATATTCTTTATCTCCTTCATAGAAGCTTTCCATATCATCTAAATCCTTAAAAACAAACGCTGACGTTTGATAGATTGGCTTTGCCTTACTTGCATTTCTTGCAGGTTCTTTTGTTTGAAAATGTACCGTCTTTGTATTGAAATTTGTTTCTTTCATTTCTTTTCATCCCCTACCCTATAATTCTTTCATGATCGCAAATCCAAGAACAAACACCACCACTGAACCAAGAATATTCACAACAAGCATGGCAATGAAAACGATAGCAAAGGAAATCGCTTCATTAGAGCTGTTCCTAGCAAGTAACGACTATCGCACCAGTGACTCCGCCCAAGCTTACAAAAGGAAGATAAATTCCCACTATGATTCTCTATAATGGTTCCTATCGGATAGCCCTTTCATAATGTGTAGAGATTTAAATAATAACGGAGGCTTGTCCCGACAACTGCACCAATAGCAATTGCACCTAGATTTTTCAATAATACTTGCTTCAAAATGGATGCTCCTTAATTCGTACGAATAGTTAGATTTTATCTCACTAAAGAAAAGGTCGCAAGGTTGGTATGTTCGATTCGATTAAAATTCTTCTTCATATCACTCTGTAAATGACTATCAAATACTAGATTCTTTCATTTTTTTCTATTGTCCATGCTCGATTCAATGCATAACTATTTGCCTAGCAATCTAGAACGATTGACAGAGTCTTGCATATGTTATAGGGTAGAGGATGTGAAAAAAGTGAATACCTCGTTAGGTGAGGCTCCTGTGCAGGAGATACGCTACTGCCCAAAAATGTCCAAAGACGCCAATGGGTCAACAGGAACTATCGACATAAGGTGGTTCTTAATGTAGCTGGCTATGCCTATGCCGCACAGTGCTAAAGCTCTACGAATGGAGGACTAACTTCTAAGCAAAACCGGAAGGATTATTTGTGTTTTTTCAAGGACACCTCACATTCGTCGAGGTGTCCTTTTATTTTGTTAGAGTGGCGTAACCACTAATAGTATTTACTTTGTTAAGGAGGTGCATGTACAAATATGAGTTCTGAACCCGAACCCAATAGGACAAATTTAATCAAACATTTATTTGAAATCCGCATGCAACCGATGCCTGTGGTGACTAAAGCTTAGAAAGAGGTCATATCATGGTGAAACTTAACAAAGAAACTAGAGAAGAGTATTGCAAGCATTTATTTCAACTGTTAACTATTGAGGAACTTGATCAGTTTCATGAAGACTTTTTACAACTTCACCCAACCGATCAAGCCGAATTTTATATCACATTAGAAAGAGAATATCGTCAAAAACTTTATGGAATCATCACTGCGGATACAATGGCTGATATTTTTCAAGCGCTAGAACTTTCAGAACAAAAAGAGTTAATTATTGAATTTGACCAAAAATATGCAGCAGACATGATCAATCACCTTTATGCAGATGATGCCGCTACCTTTTTATCTGAACTCGATCCGACCGAAGCTCAGGCTATTTTAAAGGCGATGAATACAGATGATGCAGATGATGTAATAGAATTAATGGCTTATCCTCCCAAAACAGCTGGATCGATTATGACGAAAGAGTTTATTTCCCTCTCATCTATGAACACAGCTCAAGAAGTGATAGAACAGTTACGTAGGGAAGCACCTAATGCTGAAACGATTTATTACCTTTATGTTGTTGATGAACAGGAACAGCTAGTCGGGGTTGTTTCCTTACGAGATTTGATTACGGCACAATCAAATGAACTTGTAGAAAGCCTAATGAGTACACGTGTTGTATCAGTAGTATCTACGACTAATCAAGAAGAGGTCGCAAAGCTTATAAAAAAATATGATTTCCTAGCTGCTCCAGTAGTTAGTCCTAATGGGCTTTTACTCGGCATTGTAACAGTCGATGATGTCATTGATGTCATTGATGATGAAGCAACAGAGGATTTAGGCGAATTCACTGCTTCTCGAGGGGCTACAGATGTCAACGTTACATCATTTACAGCAGCCAAAAAGCGCGCTCCCTGGATTGTTCTCTTAATGTTTTTTGGCCTCATTACTGCCGGTGTTATTGATCAATTTGAAGAAACGCTTAGCCAAATTGTCCTACTAGCTGCGTTTATTCCACTTCTTATGGGATCAGCTGGAAATGCAGGTACCCAATCCCTTGCCGTTGTCGTTCGCGGCCTCGCACTTGGTACACTTGAGAAAAAAGGGTTAGCTCGTACACTTTTGCGGGAATTTAGCACTGGGATGATGATCGGTTTAATATGTGCACTTGCTTTACTTATTATAATCCCTGTTTTTTACGGCAGCTTTATACTAGCTGTTATTGTCGGAATATCCATTTTTTGTTCCTTAAGTGTTGCAACAGTCATTGGAGCTACCGTTCCGCTTATTATCAATAAATTAAAAATAGATCCAGCATTTGCATCAGGACCTTTTATCACAACCGTCAATGACATTCTTGGATTATTAATCTACTTTACAATTGCAACTAGTTTACTAGAGTTTATATAAAAGAGCCGTTGCAAGGTATTACTAAGAGTTTACTCATTAGTTGGGTACTCTTTTTTTTATTCCATCATTTATCAACTCGTTTCCTACGCCAAAATTAGCTATAATAAGACATAGCCTCTATAGAACAGGAAGATATTATGGAAATCGTAAAACACTTAATCTTTGAGTATGGTTATTTTGGTATTTTTATTGCACTTGTTGGTGGGATCGTTGGACTTCCCATACCTGATGAAGTGCTACTCCTAACGATTGGATATTACTCCTATCTTGGCAGGGTGAATTTGCTAACCGCATTAATTAGTTCCTACCTAGGTTCTGTTATTGGTATAACGATTAGCTACATACTAGGTGCGAAATTAGGACTTCCTTTTCTATTAAAATACGGTAATAAGATTTACTTAACGAAAACCAAAATCTCAAATGCACAACAGCTCTTTTCTAAGCATGGTGCTTGGCTACTATTACTCGGATACTTTATACCTGGTATTAGGCATTTAACAGGTTACTTAGCAGGTATCTCTCGCATGAGGATAGGAACATTTATTCTCTATTCGTATATAGGCGCTCTCTTTTGGGTTACTGTATTTGTTTTATCCGGATATGAGCTAGGGATAAAGTGGTATTTCGTTAAGCAGTCATTTGAAACTTATAAATTCATCATTTACTTTTCCTTTTCAGCTGTTCTTACGATCATTGCTATTATTTATTTTTTTAGATTTATAACAAAAAAAACTAAACCACTCTAAGTGTGTGAGTGGTTTTTCCTTCATGTCTCACCTTTTTGAAATAAACAAGGTCTCTTAAACGAACCATCATAAAACATTCTGCAGCTTATGTTTATTTCTCCTTTATAGTAGCACCAGCATTTGTTCCAACAATAATTAGGTCGGTCATTCCAATAAACAGACCGGTTTCCACTACTCCTACCATCTTCTTGATCGTTTCATGTAACACACTTGCATCCTCTATTACTTCAAACGGACAATCGAGTATATAGTTCCCATTGTTTGATACAAAAACTTGATTCTCCTTCTTTCTAAGAATTGGTTCACAGCCGAGTTGGGAGATGCGTGAAGCCGTTACTTCCCACCCAAAAGGTACGACCTCAACGGGTAGAGCAAACTTCCCTAATGTTGCAACGATTTTGCTCTCATCGACAACAATAATCAATTTATCGGATGCTGCATTTACTACCTTTTCTCTAACAAGAGACCCGCCCCCACCTTTTATCAAATTAAAGTGAGGATCAACTTCGTCTGCACCATCAATCGCTAGGTCTAATTGTTTCACCTTTGAAAAATCGGTTAATGGAACTCCAAATTTCTGTGCCCACCCTTCTGTGCGAAGAGAAGATGGTACTCCTTTTATATCCATCCCTTCCTTTACAAGTGCACCAAGCTTTTGAAGCGTCCAATAAACCGTTGAACCTGAACCTAGCCCTACTGTCATACCATCCTCAATATATTCAATTGCTTTTTCTCCTGCTAGCTTTTTTCTCAGATCTGCTTGCCCTATCATTATCCATACTCCTTTCCTAGTTATTTTCCTAACTCTTTTCGAAGTGGTGTAAACACATCAAGAAGTACACAATCCTGAATGACCTTAACACGATGCTCTACATTTGAAGGGATGTATTGAACATCTCCTTTTTCAAGGATCGTTCTTACTCCTCCTACTTCAAACTCAACAGATCCACTTTCAATATAGCTTATCTGCTCTTCAACATGCTGATCAACGTCTCCATGAAAGTCTTTTTTCAATTCAACCTTTACAAACATTAAAGAACCTTGATTATTTAATATTTCTCTTTTTACCATTGTAATATTTTCCTTTCTATTTACCTTCGCTAAAGGTGGTGAGTTCTAAATGGTAAAACCAACCTTTCTTAACCCCTCTAAAAGAAGCTTGGACTGATTAGTTTCGGGATATAAAATGCGACATTTGGGAAGAATGCAACAAATATCAATACTGCTAGAATAACCGCAATAAATGGGATTACCGCTCTAAATGATTTTTCAATAGATAATTCCCCTATTTTCGCTGCCAATAATAAACATAATCCATATGGTGGTGTAACCAACCCAACAGCTAACGTCATGATTGTGATCAAACCAAGTAATACAGGACTAATTTCAAAATGCAGAGCTACTGGTAAAATGACAGGGATAAATAATATCATCGCTGGAATTGCATCCATAAACGTCCCAATGAACAAGAAGAACAAAATGATAATCAAAAGAAAGACAAACTTACTATCGATATTGTTAGCAAAAAACTCTTGCACCCACGAAGCTAGTTGATAATAACTTAGCAATTCGCCTAATGCACTAGCAGCTGCTAATGCAAACAAGGATAACGAACTTAACGTTAACGTATCTACTAAGATTTTCGGTAAATCCTTCACCTTTAATGTTTTGTAGTAGAACATACTTACAAACAATGTGTAAAGAGACGCAAAAGCGGCTGCTTCAGTTGCTGTGAAAACACCTGAGATAATCCCACCGATTAAAATAACTGGTGTTAATAGCGCCGGAAGCGTTTCCATAAGTAACTTTGAAAACTTAGCTAACGAAGTCCTTTCATATCTGGGATAGCCTCGTTTTATTGAATAAAAATAGATTAAAACCATCATCCCTAGTCCCACTAAAACTCCTGGAACTATTCCAGCTAAAAACAAGGCTCCGACTGATGCATTTGTTAAACCAGCAAAAATAATCATTGGAATACTTGGAGGAATGATAACACCAATAGTTGAAGAGGCTGCCGTAACACTTACTGCTGTTGCGGTATCATACCCCTGTTTTTTCATATTTGGAATTAAAATTTTACCGACTCCTGCTGTATCAGCTTGAGATGCACCTGAAACTCCAGCAAAAATCATTGAAACTAATATATTAGCATGCGCTAACCCACCACGGATATGGCCAACAATTGAAAGAGCTAAATTAATCAACTTCTGTGAAATTTGACCATGATTCATGAGATTAGCAGCAAGGATAAACAACGGAACTGCTAATAAGACAAAAGAATTAAGACCATTTAGCATTTTCACTGGAACTGAAACTTCTGGAATATATGGTATACCTAAAATCCCTAATAAAGCGACTATCCCGATAACAAACGCAATAGGAATTCCAATAAACATAAGGACAAGAAAGATGGCAACTAGTAAGAGTCCCATTATTTAATCGCCTCCCTTACTGCTAATTTTCTGATGCCACCAGCTATATGTGCAAATAAGTAGATAACCATTGTTATTGTCATCACCGGAAATGACAGCCAAACATACCCCATCTTAATTGACGGTAACGTTACCCAATTATAATTCCAGAAGCTTGTTAGGGCGGTGAAGCTATAAAAACATAAAGCCGCGCAAAACAGTAAAAGTATACTGTCAATGACAAGACTTAGCGTAACTCTTGCTTTACCCTTTAACTTCTTTTCTAATAAATCAAAGTTAAAATGGTCCTTTCTATTAACCATAACCGCTGCACCCATAAATATCGCCCAAATGAATGAGTAGTTTGCTACCTCTTCTGTCCAAATAACTGAGATCCCAAAATATCGAGTAATAACTTGGATGATAATTGCAATAAAGAAAATAATTAAAAAGATAACTCCTACTGTTAATTGAATTTTTTCAAGAAATCGAATAAACATGTTTTCACCGTCTTATTCTAGAAGATAAAAGGAGGAACACCCCAGCATGCCCTCCCTTTTCATTTTTTACCTCTTACTTCAACTCATTGATTTTCTGTAATAACTCTTCTATTCCCATTTCTTTTGCAGCTTTCTCATGAATAGGTTGAGCAATCTCAATAAACGGTACTCTATCAATTTCATTCACTTCTGCTCCACCAGAAACTGCTAACTCTTTATACTCATCTTCTTGTGCATATAAGGCTTCACGTTCAGCTTCAACAGAAGCTTCTGCTGCCTTTAAAAGAATTTCCTTCTGTTCATCGGTAAAAGAATCAAACTTGTTACCACTTACTAATAAAAGTCTTGTAGTATAGTCATGTGCCGTTTCTGTTGTATATTTACCATTTGGTGTTTTGTGGTGATTTTGTTGAATGTAGTAAGGATAAGCATTCTCTGCAGAATCGACTACATTTTGCTGTAACGCTTGATATAGCTCACCCCATGCAACAGAAGTTGGGATAGCACCTACTTGCTGCCAGTAATCGGAAACTACACCAGAAGTTTGCGTTCTTATCGTCATACCTTTTAAATCTTCAATGGATTCTAATGGCTGTTTACCGTAGTAATGTCTAACACCGGCCGTCCAGTATCCAATAATTTTAAAGTCGTTGTTTGATTTCTCGTTTACCAATTGAGCCAATTCTTCTCCTACTTCGCCATCAACGACACTTTCCCAATGCGCGTAACTTTCGAATAAATAAGGAAGAGCAAGTAAGTCTACTTCCTTAATACCAGTAGATGACATAAAACCTGGAGATACTAATACAACATCAGCTCCTCCTAACTTAAGTCTTTCTACTAGCTCTGATTCTTCTGTTCCTAACGTTCCTGCGTGTACTTCAACTTCAATTGCCCCATCAGATTCGCTTTCAGCTACTTCCTTAAATTTCATTAATCCATCTTGGTAAGGATTCTCAGGAGAAGTTTGATTATGAGCCGCAATAATTTTAAGGCTATCAACAACCTCTGTATCACCAGCACTAGGTTCTCCTCCACTTGTTTCTTGACCATTTCCACATCCTGCCAAAATAATTAAGAATGCTAAGGCTGATAACATTGACGTTAAAAATGATTTCTTCATGTTATTTCCTCCTTCGATAAATTCGAATTTTTATTGATTCGTTAGAATAAGCTGACTAAAATTATTCGAGATTTGCATGTCGTTTCGTCATTTCAGCAAAATCAGTGTTCGATTCAGATTTTTTTAACGTTCCCATGATAATCGAATCCAGCACTAGATGTACCGCTTGATCAAATTGATTGCCAAGAGGTTGGATCGTTCTTGGTTCATCTGGACGACGATATTTCGTCGCAGCCGGAATGATTAATGTTCCATCACTAATTGCCGCAATTTTTGACTCTTTGTTTGTAGTTACCAGTAGCACTCTAGCACCTGCCTCTTTAGCTTTAGATGCAAATTGATACATAGCACCCGTTGACCCAGATCCAGAAATGGCTACTAATAGATCATCTGCTTCAATACTCGGTGTAATCGTTTCACCAATCACATAGACAGTAAATCCCCCATGCATCAGTCTCATAGCAAAGGCTTTCCCCATTAACCCAGAGCGACCTTCACCTGATACAAAAATTCGTTTTGCGCTGCTTAGCTCTTTACTTAGTTGCAACGCTTCTTCTTCATTTATATTTGCTAGCACTGTACTCATTTCATTCGCAACTGTTTCAATGATTGATCTCATACTTTTTAACCATTCCTTTCATCTTTTCAGCTACAAGCTTACTATCCGCCTTAGTTATAGCGCTTCCAACAATAATAGTGTTCGGTTTTTTTTCTAAGATCGCTGGTAACGATTCTAAATTAATTCCGCCAGCTACCGCTACTTCAAATGACGAATGACCATCTAATAGTGAAAATAAATCGGTATGAATTTCCCCATCAACTTGCATGTCTTTCCCATAATGTAAGCTGACTAAATCGACACCAAGCTCTTTTAACTCGCTTATTCGGTTAGGATCAATCACACCAAGGAGATCAATCATAATCCGTTTTTCATACTGCTTGGCGACTTTTAATGTGTCTATAATCGTTTTGTTAGCTGAAAAAGCCATTACCGTAGTAATATCAGCTCCCGCTTCAAATGCTTGCGCAGCTTCAAATTTTCCAGCATCACATGTTTTCATATCAGCAACGACTATTTTATCTGGAAACTGCTTCTTTACTTCTCGTACAATTGACATGCCATAGTCTTTGATGACACCGGTACCAATTTCAATCCAATCAATAGATTCTTTTGTGTCTGTAATGATCTGTAAACAATCCTCTCTAGTTAAACGATCAAGAGCTAATTGAATCTTCATCTCTCTACTCACCTTACCTTTCTATAAATTCCTTTTCACCTAGTTGCATAAGAATATCATCTAAGTAAGGCAATCCCTCATTATCACCTGACACACTTACAACCATTGAACCGATTGTATTCGCAAAATGTAAAGTTTTCAGTAATGGCCATTGTTGCAACACTCCATAAATGAATCCTGCATCAAAACCATCACCTGCTCCAACCGTATCAACAACTTTCTTCGGTTTAACTGGTGGAGAATCAATGTATTCTCCATTATGATAGCCTATCGATCCTTTCTCTCCTTGCTTAATTGCAATATAGGAAATTCCTAATTCCGTGCTTGCCTCGATGATTTGCTCTGGATCATTTGTTCCAAATATCATTTCAGCTTCCTCAAGTCCAGTTAATAAAATATCGACAAACGGCAGGAACTCACATAGAGCAGCTTTTGCATCTTCCTTACTCCATAGCTTTAATCGAATATTTGGATCACAGGATATGAGCATTCCCTGTTCCTTAGCAAGCATGATTGCTTTTTTAATGACCTCGACATTTTTGTCTTTGTCGACTGCTGGGAACACACCGGTTATATGAAGAAGCTTAGCTCCTTGAAACTGGGAATCAATCAATTTATCTTCTGTTAACGTGGAAGTCGGTGAGTTTGCTCGATAGTAAAAAGTTCTCCCACTTCCATCCTCTAATACTTCTTTAAAATGAACTGATGTTGGATAACCTTCAACCAACTTTACTTCTGAAACATCTATGCCCTCTCCACGAACAAAATTATAAATATATCTTCCGAATTCATCATTTCCTAACCGACTAATCCACCTCGTTTGTAACCCCAGCCTAGAGCAACCAATTGCAACATTTAACTCAGCCCCGCCAACTTTACGATCAAATGCTGATACAAATCTTAGTGGCCCTTTTGTTTGAGGATTCAGTGATACCATCGCATCTCCTATTGTAATTACATCCATTTTAGTAGCTCCTCTCTTACATCCTACGATGTTAACAAGACTCTCGATTTATTAATTCTGGCTCAAACCGATAGATGTGTTCACTGTTTTTCTCTTTATTTTGAACCTTTTCAAGTATTAACGCAGCCGCCTGTTTCCCCATTTCAAAGGTCGGTTGAGCAATGGTTGTTAGTGAAGGATTATAGAGTCCTGCAAATGAGACTTCATCAATACCAATCACCGCTAGATCTTCTGGTATTTTTATAGAATTAGCTTTTGCATATTTTAAAATTTCCATAAGAGAAAGATCATTACCAGCTATAATTGCCTTGGGCCGTTCAGTTAGTTGAAGCATTTCTTCAAGGCCCTTTTGAATCTCTTGAACTTCTAAACTCTTAATGTAGTCATCAACTACAGGAAGTTCATGTTTTTCTAGTGAATTTTTAAAACCGTTTATTCTTTCTACCCTTGAAGTAATATTTCGACTAATTGATGTGGTGATGATCCCGATTTCTCGATATCCCTTCTTAACTAAGTGTGACACCGCCAAACTAGATGCCTTTTCATTGTCTAACATGATTGACGGAATATTGACAATGTCAATAGAACGGTCAACAAAGACAAGTGGATAATTGTCTTTGTTCATTTTTTGATAAAGGTCCACATTTCCACCAGTCGGAAAAATAATCAATCCATCTACTTGTTTAGCCTGTAACATCTCAATGTATTTCTTTTCTTTATCAGGATTGTCATCGGCATTGCAGACAATAATATGAAAGTCTGACTCGTGACAATAATCTTCAATAGCTCTAATAACTTGTGTTGAGAAAGAATGCAAGATATTAGCGACAATCACACCAATTGTTGAGGTCGATTTTTGCTTTAAGCTTCGCGCAACTATATTTGGTTGATAGCCTAAATCCTTAATAGCTTGCTCAATTCTTTCTTTTGTCTTTTCTCCCATGTAATCAAATCGTTTATTTAAATATTGAGAGACTGTGCTCTTAGATACATTTGCTTGTTTCGCAACATCTGTTATTGTGATTGTTTTCATTTTCCAACTCCATGTTTTGTAACATATTTGAGCTTCGACTTTCACTAAATCGGTTTAGTAAATCGGTTTAGTTAGAGTATAAATTAAATGAAAGCGTTTTACAATATGTTTCTGATAATTTTATTTTAATGTTTCTGTGTGGCAATTGCAGATAATCTAGTACTATAAGGTTTTTAGTTATTCGTTATCAGTAGTTTGATTTAATGATATATTGTCTGTTAGGGGCGGTTTATTGTCCAGTGGGAGGATTTGTTGTCCGAACTAGCTTATTTATTGTCGACTAGATTGATTTTATTATCCGCTGGCTTTTTCTTCTACTATAAAAGGTGCATCTAGCGCCTAGGAGATGATATTCATATATATTAAAAAAGACAACCCTATTGGATTGTCTTTTATTTGCCTGGCAACGTCCTACTCTTGCAGGGGGAAGCCCCCAACTACCATCGGCGCAAAAGAGCTTAACGACCGTGTT
>NZ_JAWRVL010000021.1:0-80974 GCF_036663595.1 Halalkalibacter lacteus | reverse complement strand
CGACTTGCATGTATTAGGCACGCCGCCAGCGTTCGTCCTGAGCCAGGATCAAACTCTCCATAAAAGTGTTTGAGTTGTTACACGTTCGTGTTACAACATAGCTCAAGTTATATCACGCTAGCGATATAACAAATGTAATTTTACTAAATTACTAAAAGTTGACGAGATATCATGTATCTCTATTTCGCTTGGCTTTTGTTCAGTTTTCAAAGAACTACATCGTCGCTTGTCTGCGACTTAATTACTATACCAAAAATCTTTTTTTCAGTCAACACTTATTTACAACAAAGTGTTTCGCGTCTTTTTGGTGACAAGAAATAATATAACATTTACTTATTAATGATGTCAACACTTATTACCGTAACACACAAATTATTGTGTATTACGGCGATTCAAAAGATATTTCATTGTTTCTTTAGGCGGGACAAAACGCTTATATATTTTAAAGACAATCTGATATTTTTCTTCCATAGCACGTTTCACAACCTCATCAATACGCGGATCCGATAAATCTAAAAGTAATTCTTCCATTTCTCTTTTAAGCATATACTCTACTTCTTGTACTTCTTTTTCATTCAATATAACCCCTAACACAGCGACCACCTCGACTATTGTGACTAAACAGCTACATATAGATATTTCACCTTTAGATCATGTTCCAAAAAGGTAGTGCAATGGCTCCTCTAGCTGCAAACTTTCTATGAGAAACCCACTCATTAAAAGCTTAAAACCTTGCAGCAGCTCCGCTCATTGCTTCGAGGTTGTTCAAAAAGAGCGAAATCATCCCTTTTTGAACAACCTCTTTTAAAATTGTTTTCAATTTGTTCCAATTTTATTCATATCTCCAACCTTTTAGCCATAGATTGGTCATAACAATGGACAAGGAGGGTAAGAAATGAATTTTTTTTGGATCTTTCATGCAAAACGTATTAAGCAATTATCACTTATAATCATCGCAGCCTTTTTTACAGCTGGTTTGCTTTATGTAGAACGCTCTCAGATTGCTGTCTTCTCTACACCAGATGGCCCACAAGCTTTTTACAAAGCAGAAACAGATGATAAACAAATTGCACTGACATTTAATATTAGTTGGGGAGAGAATCGTATTCGACCGATTTTAGACATTTTAGACCAAAAAGAAGTAGATCATGCAAACTTTTTTATTTCTGCCTCTTGGGCCGAACGTTACCCTGATGTAGTAGAAGAAATTAAAGAAAGAGGGCACAACATCGGGAGTCATGGTTATCAATACAAAGACTATACGAATTGGGAAGATGAAAAAGTAAGAAAAGACCTCAACCAAAGTGGTCAAGTATTATCCGAACTCATTGGAGAAAAACCTACATTATTACGTCCACCAAATGGAGCTTTTGATAAGCGGGTATTGCAACTAGCCGATGCGCAAGGATATAGCATTGTCCATTGGAGCGTAAATTCAAAAGATTATCAAAACCCTGGCGTTGATGCAATCGTAAATGCCGTTGTACCCAAAACGGCATCTGGTGATGTCGTATTATTTCACGCATCTGATTCTGTAAAACAAACACATAAGGCTCTACCAATCATCATCGATCAACTCCGCGGCAAAGGATTTACATTTACAACCGTTGAAGATCTAATGGCCAGCACAAAATCAAAAAATGAAGAAATTAAATAAGAAAGACGGCGCAGCCGTCTTTTAAAGCAATGAGTGGAGCCGTTGCTATGATTTTAAGCCTTTTAGGTGTGCTTTTCTCCTAAAAGGCGCGCAACGTGTGGAGCCATTGCCATTCTTCGAGTAATCCAAAAGCCTCTTCGAACAAACCTTCACACTACTTGAACCTTCATTCAATTTTTATATTTTAAGAAAAACCGTAAGCCTCGTTTTTCTTAAACCCTCCCTATTAAAAAAGGACGTTCCAATGTTTCTCCCTAAAAACTTACGGGAAATCATTAGAACGTCCTTTTTCTCATGCACTATGCCTTTTTCGTCAGTCGATGAAGGATAAGAACTTGCCATGTATTCGCTGTAATTAACGGCGTTACATACAACCATAACCACTTAGGTTCATTTACTGTTAACGCCGGCACCCACTCTATTGAAGTAACAACAACAATAAAGAAAAGCGCGGGGATAAACGCCCCTTTGTTTGTGTCTTTTGCCTTTAGATACGCAACGATAAGTCCATATCCTAACAACAAAAGAGGCATGATCATATAAGTAAGAATGGTTTCACCTTGCTCAGCAAAAGCTATATATCGAAAGTAAATTAAATCAAATACCACAAAGGCGATAATGATCGTCTGGACATAGTTCCAAAGCTTTAGCGACTTAAATAAGCCAAGCCCAAAGCGATGAATCGTTAAATATGCAAAAAAGCCCATCTGACTTACCAGACTAAACGCAGCGCAAACACCAAGTAGCCAAATAACACCAAAGAGTAAATTCAAAAAAGAACCTTCTGTATAAACATGATATTCTATTATAAATCCAACAATCGCACCACTGATACTTCCTACTAAAAGAGTGGTAAAAAACAAGTAAACCACTTTTCGACTGTCCACAGGCAAATCCTCCATTTTTCCAATTATGCTTATATGATTGTAACAATACCCATAAAAAATTGCTAGATGTTCTCATGCAGTCATGCATAATTACCGAAGAAATATCTCAAATTAATGACAAAATGATCGAAAGGAGCCGCACCAGCATGAAAAAAATTACGTATTTTTTCGTCTTTAGTTTATTCTTAGCTATTCTTGCTAGTTGTGCAGCGGCTGAAAATGGCGGAGGCAGCAACAGCCCTAATTATGAAAGCACGAAAAAGATGATGGTTGATATGCTACAAACAGAAGATGGCAAGAAAGCGGTACAAGAAGTTCTTAGTGATGAAGAAATAAAGAAAGAGCTCGTGATGGATACAGAATTTGTAAAAGAAACCATCCAAACAACATTAACCTCTGAAGAAGGAAGGAAATTTTGGCAGGACGTTATGAAAGATCCGGAGTTTGCTCAGACGTTTGCCGAAAGTATGCAAACGGAAAATGAAAAAATACTCAAAGGATTAATGAAAGATCCAGAATATCAAGCAATGTTGCTAACCATTTTACAGGATCCCGAAATGGAAAATGCCTTTCTTGAAACAATGAAGTCAAAGGAATACCGTCAACAGGTCATGGCCATTATGTCGGAGTCGTTTGAAAGTCCTTTCTTCACCGCAAAAATTAATGAGATATTAACTACAGTGGCCGAAAAGCAAATGGAAAAACAAGAAAAACCGAAAGAAGAAGGTGGAGGGGAAGGGGAAGAAAGCGATGGAAGCTAAAAAAGCCCTGAAATGGGCTTTTTTTAACTTGTTTTTTCAATCACTCGTTTGGAAATCTGCTCATAAATCTTCCCGATTGGGTGATCGGCACTGTAAATAGATGGCGCAAAATCTTCTTCCGTTATTTCCGGCTGGCCAAGGGGGATTTGTCCAAGTAAGTCGGTTTTCAATTCCTCTGTCAGGCGCTCTCCTCCACCTTTTCCAAACACATATTCCTTCTCACCAGTCACACCGCTTTCAAAATAGGCCATGTTTTCAACAACACCTAGAATTTCATGATGCGTTTTTATTGCCATCGTACCTGCTCGTGCTGCTACAAAGGCAGCGGTTGCATGTGGTGTTGTGACTAAGATTTCTTTTGAGTGCGGAAGCATCGTATGAAGGTCTAGTGCAACATCTCCTGTTCCGGGTGGCAAATCTAGAACTAAGTAATCCAATTCTCCCCATTCTACTTCCGTAAAGAACTGGTTTAACATTTTTCCAAGCATCGGACCTCTCCAAATAACAGGTGCATTATCTTCAACGAAGAACCCCATTGATATCACTTTGACTCCAAAACGTTCCACTGGGTAAATTCGATCTTCGATCACTTTCGGTCTTTCTTCAATTCCCATCATATCAGGTACACTAAATCCATAAATATCGGCATCAATCATACCAACTTTTTTTCCCAAACGGGTAAGTGTCGTTGCGAGATTAACTGAAACCGTCGATTTACCAACCCCGCCTTTTCCACTTGTTACAGCGATGAACGTCGTTTTGCTATTAGGAGCAAGAATCTGCGGTCCATTAAAAGCAGGCTCGTCTACTCCTCCGAGTTTTTGAAGCTCCTCGTTCGTAAGTTCCTCAAAGCGAAGACCTACTGAAGCTGCTCCTTCTCCTTTTATCACATTCACAATTTCTTGTTGTACTTCCATTTGCTCAGGTGTTCCCGTTTGTGCTAGTGCAATTTTTAAACTGACATTACCTTCTTTTATTTTCAACTCGCGAAGGCCACCAGTTTCAATGAGATTTTTATTTAAGTCTCGATCTTTTACTCGTTTTAATGCTTCGATGACTGTTGCTTCTGTTATCAATACGGACACCTTCCTTTTCTTCCAAATATATGCCTAGTATAGCATAGGATACGAGTAGAGGTTGTTCCAGAAGGTTATTTTTCACCTTCTGGAACAACCTCTTTAAATGTGATCCGTTTCCTTTGTTACTCCGGGACAGATTCACCTGTATAATAGCGCAAAATCCCTTGATAGATTGATGCAGCAATTTTTTGTTGATACTCTTCTGTTTGTAATAACTCAGCTTCCATTGGGTTGGATAAGAAACCTGCTTCAATCAGAACTCCAGGAGTTTCTGCGTGTTTTACTAGATACACATTATGAATCGGTTTTGCTTGTCGGTTCGTATTCTCTAAATTCCGCCTTACCTCATCTTGAACAAATTTTGCAATCCGTTCATTTTCCGGGATTGTCCGATTATAGAACGTTTGAGCCCCACTCCATCTTGGTGATGGAATTGCATTAAGATGGAGGCTAATAAATAGATCAGCATCAGAGTCGTTTACAATATCGACACGTCGTTTTAAATCTTGATTTTTCCTTTGACGAACTCGCTTCGTATCTGCATTAGCTAAATCATGGTCATCTTCTCTTGTCATTAAGACAAGAGCGCCTGCTTCCTGCAAGTAATCTCTAAGCTGCTCACTAATTAATAACGTTACTTCTTTTTCAAGAATGCCACTTTTTGAAACAGCACCGCCATCAATTCCTCCATGACCAGGATCAACGACGATGACTTTTCCTGATAATGGCAAATTCCATGTAGTCCATGAATCATTGCTAACAAATTGATATTGAATAATAAATAGCAAACCTACGACACCTAAGGCAAAGGCCCCGCCCTTTATCCACTTTACCACATTCACTACGATCCCTCCTCGCCCACTATCCTATATATATTGGGACAAGGTGAAAAATATGAAAGAGTAAAATAAAAAAGGTAGGTTGTTCACCTTTTATTATTTTACTCTAAACAATGAGTGAAGCTATTGCCTCACGTAGTAACCATACACTTTCTATTACATTTATTAATGCAATCGTAAACGATAACGCTTTTCACCCTCATTAAAACCTTGAATCCACCAGTGTTCTACAAAGGCTTCTACTGCAACCTTTAATGAGTCAAGTAAATAATCAGAATCAAGTAACCATCCTTGTAACAAGTTAAAGATACAATGACTAATTTCGGTTAATTCATCATCACATCTATGCTTCACATCCTTGGTTGTCTCACCTAAATAACCAAATTTTCCGTACTCCGCTCCTAATAAAAAAGCATCAATTGCCATGTCCATACAAGGATCTAATAAAAATGGATGTGAAAGAAAATGAAAAGGAACAACAGGTTTAAAATACTCTTCCACGTTTGCTTGAAGTTTCTTTAACGAAAGATTACGTAATACACTCCGTTCAAATTTCCATTGTTTTTCCCTTCGTTTTTCAGATAGCACGGTAACAGCCATAACCTCCGCTCCTTTCCTTTGTTTTCTTTTAGTATGACGATTGTAAAGTTTGAGCATGCAGTGGAAAACATGTCGATATTGACCAATCATGAGACAGAATTAGTCAAGTATGTATAATCTTCATGTGTAAGAAATGATTTCTTTTTTACCTATAAAAGACTACAATACAAAACACCTTCTTTATTCGCACGGCCAAAAGGGGCTTAAAAACGTGCCGTTTTGAGCATATCTAATCCTTAGTAGTTGATTTTTCTTTTTATTGTCCGAGTATTAATGTCTGTGCAACGCATAAGCTATAACTAGCAACTCGACTCAAAACAAAAAAGACCCCCAACTAAATTGTTGAGAGCCTTTGAAGCATTGATATTAACGCTTTGAAAACTGAGGTGCACGACGTGCTGCTGTAAGACTGTATCTTTTTTGTTTTTCTTATTTATTCAAATACTGCTTCTTAAGTCTTAGTTCTTCTCCAACCATACTTTGTCGACATGTAACCATGCATTCGGATTGCCTTCTGCATATACACCAATTTTTACTACTTCGTCTCGTGTAAGGCTGATATTATCAATTGTTACTTCAGTCCATTTCGAATCATCCGGGAAGAGAATATTTTTGTATGTTTGACCGCCTTTATCTATATAAAGACCGGCAGTATCAAAAGAACCGCTTCGACGGATTTTAGCTTTAAGTGTATATGTTCCCTTTTGTAATGACTCATAGCGGAACAAGTCTGATGTAAATGTAGAAGAACTTGTGATGTCTGCATATGCGTTATTGTTTTCATGTTTGATCTTGGTCAAAGCCATATCAGATACTGTCCATCCCCTGAACTCATCTTGAAAGTTAGAATTTTGTAAAGAGACTCTCGTCACTTTTACATCATCAACCTGAAGAGACGTTCCGCCAGGTGAATCTACATAAAATCCAACATCTATTTTTCCATTCGTCACATGAACCTTCGTAGATACCTCTTGATATTCCGACGTTTTAGGTATATTTACGTAAACATCGGATTCCCCGTACTCAGTTACTTCCATTCTGGCTGTAACAGGTTCTGTACCTTGACGCTTCACTTTAGCGCTAACATAATAGGTTCCATCGTCTAAACCAGTAATGCTTTGATGTACGCTTTGCTTGTAAGCAGATGGAGAGTGGAAAAACAGGTTATACTTTCCGCTATTCACATCATTGGAATCCACGCCATAAGCCGCTGTTTGACCATTTGGACGCCACTCGATCCAATCGCTTATATCACCCGTTTCGAAACCACCATTTTTGACTACATTCCCCCAATGAGGCGTAAACTCGATATAATCAAGATTAAAAGCACCTTTATCTGAAGGGGTACGTTCAATTGTAATCAGATTTAATCCTTTCGTTAATGTTAATTCTACATTTTTATTCCCCCAAGAACTCCAATCTTCTGTTGCTGGAAGGGTAACAGATGTATTGTCTGTAATTGTTTTGTTATGTCCATCTTTCACATGAACGGTCGTAGTACTATCTCCACCAGTTCCATTTGCGTATTTGAAGTTAAACCAATAAGTTCCAGACTCCGGCGCCTCTATAGCAAACACAACTTTTGGTCCTTCACCGTTTGTTTCTGAAGAAGCTTTAAATTTATCAACAAAACCAAACCCCGAATATCCATCATGGTTATTATTAAAGTTTGTTCCAATCCAAGATGCTACTTCAGCTTCATATTTATTACTATTTCGTGGTATAACTTTTAGTAATTTAACATCGTGCGGTTTGATTTCAGCAGAGTAATGATCCATATATCCAAGATCCTTGTGAGCCCACAAATCACGCACCGCTGCTTCCCCGGTTAATCCTAATTCACTAATGAAATCAATGCTTTTGGTTGCTTTTTGATCGGATCGGTTAAATAAACCGACGACCCATTCGCCATTCGGTAGTTGACCTACCCAACGTTCAGTATCACGGCTTGTTCCTTCCTCATACCCTTCGCCTGGATAGAAAGGATTAGCATTTTTGTATAGTGGCTTTGCAACAAGACCAAGCTTATTTAATTCAATAACTTCAGAGTTTTGATAAAACCGCTCATTGTTTGATCCTGTGTCGTTAATTGTGTCATATTGGTCAGCAATTGCGATTGGAGAACCACCCAATGTGAATAGTGATATCGTTGTTCTTCTTTCGTTGTCGTTTATCGCATCTGACCCATATTTATTCATCCGGATAAAGTCAGCATCGAGGATCATTTGGCCCCGGCCTCCAATATCAGAGAATCCTGTTAGACCTTGGAAAGGGTTTTTCCATTGTGACCATGCATCTTGCCATGTTTGACTGCGTCCACTAATGTGATCCCAACCTCCATGAAACACATCTTCATCAATGCGAATCATATCGCCATACTTTAATTCTACCTCTCCATGATTCTGCAAGTACGGCATGACAAGGCTCACGATCAAATCTTCACCAGCAGCTTCGTGAATCCATCGGAGAGCCGTTTCATATTCTTCCCAATGAGAGTTCCCCACTTGTTTATTTAAACCGCCATCAAAGCCTGTTTGATACCATGACAAGAAATCAATCCTTAGAAAGCTAGCTCCAGCATCTTTAAAATACTGAACGTATCCTTTTACAAAATCCTCAGCACCAGGCTTAGTAACATCTACCCAATAAAGAGAATTTTCCCCTTGGTCCGTTACAAATCGGTCACCCGGCAATGTTTCTCCATTCCAATCTGTTGTTGTTATTTCCGTATTGACAATATCGCTTACTTTTAAATCTGGATTATTAATGACAGTTTTAGAGTCGTCATTCACCGCTGCAGGAGTGACCCAAAGTGGATTGTAATAAATTCCGTATTCCAGGTCTTTCTCTTTTATATAATCTCCCCATTCTTTCCACGTGTACTGCCATTCATCATTATGTTTTAACACATAACCATTGGATGTCGTCTCGGTTGATCCCTCAATCCACCCATCTAAACTAACCATGTCATATCCATAAGGAAGAAATTCTTCTGCTATCCAATCAATATTATTCTTCCAGCGGTCTTCTGGAATCGCTACATTATTTTCATAAGGATTTTCATAGGCCATCCAATACATAGGTCCAGACCCATGACGAGTGTGCTTACTATCTCGAGCCAAAACAGGGTCTACCGAATAAACAAGGACCATAGAAAAACAAACACCAATTAATAAAAGTTTGTTGAAAGTATTAATTCTTATTTTATTTAACATAATTTCTTTCCTCCTAATAAAATTTTACCTATTTCGGGATCAAATATTTTATAGAGTAAAAGTAACAAAAAAACTGAACTTACATTCCTTTTCATTCGAAAATTCTAATGAAACCTATTATTTTAAGCGCTTTCATTTAAAGGTATTGTTTATAATCACCTCCCTTCAGAGGTTTACAATTTTTATTTATTTATTCGATGAATGAAGTAAGTGGGCAGAGTCTCATTGTGAACGCTTTGTTTTTTGCGATTTTTAACAATTATATCGTGGAAAATTGATCGGACATCTTAGAATGTTTATTGCGTACCAATGATATTTATCTAAATAAGGGCTGGTATAGGCTTTTTCTAAAATAGTAGTTTTTATTTCTTCGATAAATCAATTAGAGTATTATGAATTTCGAAAATTTATTCCGAGAAAAACTTAGAATTTATAGAAATCATCATTGCTAGGATCCTGACTATTTAAAATTATCTGTGTTTACTTCTTCGCATGCTTTCACGTCTATTTGTTTTTGTTCAATTAAAAACTACTTTTTTATTGTTTCTTCTGTCTAAAACACTAACAACTCCTTTAAATCTATGAATCGTCTTTATTCCTTCAACCTATCAGATCAATCAAACAACACCTTTCCTTTCACCTATTTTCATACTGCATGAGTGGTAAATTTCTTTTGTGTAGTTCTTCTTCTAATAAAGAGATAAAATCAGAATTAAGCTTTAATGCCAGGGCTTGAATATAAGCATGAATTAAAAATTGGTTACTAACCTGCTGGATCATCCGTTAACACTCTCCTTGTGAACGAAAATATTTTTCAACTATGATATAAGAGATAGATACTTTATTCAATGAATGAAGTAATTGAACTACAGTCGTTTCCTTTATTATTTATAAATAGGGACTTTAAACAAATGGCTAACCACTAGCGCGCACGCTCCAATCAACCATACATCCTCACCTAGCTGTGAGGTTTGAAACTGAAGTTTGCGAGGATGCTTCGCGAAAAAGTGGACGGCTAGCTCCTTTTGAATTCCTTTTAGTAGAAATTCTCCTTCTCTCAATCCTTCCCCTCCTAAAATGACGGCTTCTGGATTAAATAGATGTACCATATTCTTAATACCTAAAGCTAGATTTTCTCCTTGTCTCACCAATAATTCCTGTGCATATTGATCGCCTCTTTGAGCTGCTTTAACAATACTCTCTGGTGTAATGGGAGTAGACGAATCTAATAATGTAGGAACACCAATCAAGACCATTCGTTCAGCCTCATCCACAAGGTAAGCATCAGAAGCATATAATTCTAAACAACCTCGCTGCCCGCAATAACAGAGGCGGTCTCCCTGATAAATAGTGATATGCCCTAACTCTCCAGCTCCGCCGAAGTCTCCTCGAAACAATATATTATCAATGACAATTCCTGCGCCCACACCAGCACCTACCGTAACGCCAATGAAATTTCTATATTCTCTCCCTGCACCTATCCACTTTTCAGCAAGGGCAAATACGTTCGCATCATTATCGATAATCAAAGGAACATCAAAGTGCCTACCAATAGGTTTCAAATCGCCATGATCCACCTTTAATATAGGTGAATAGACAACTTCATTATTTTCTTGGTCTACTAACCCAGGAGTGGCAACACCAATCCCTACTATTTTGGTATCGCTTTCATTTTGTTTGATAAAATAATCAAGTTTTTCAATAATAACCGTTGCTAATTGTTTCGCTTCCTTCAAAGTGTATGAAAATTGATGTTTGTGTAAGATCTTACCTTCCAAGTTAGATAGGCACATTTTCACTTGTTGTTTCTCTATTTTCATACCAACAATAACACCATAATCTCCATTAAACTTTAATAATACCGGCTTCCTGCCACCCCGTGAATCTCCAGTTCCAACCTCTGAGACAAGATTATCCTTAATGAGTTCATCCATAATATTTGTAATGGTAGATAAACCCAATCCAGTTTTTTTCGCAATATCGGTGCGTGTGAGATTTCCTTGAAGACGTACCATATCAATCACGAGGGAACGGTTCAGTTCTTTTATAAGATCCTTATTTCCTTTTCGTAGTAAATTCATTCCACTCTTCTCCTCTTCCCTCATTTCACTATGTAAAATTTAACATAATTCATTCAGTGAAACAAGAGTAAATTTCAGATAATTTAAAATAGTTAGTCATAAACTGGATCATGCTTCCTATCTTCTACTTATTCCCTTTTTATTAGCATATAAAGCTACCTTTTTACCGCCTAAATTGTTAGAAAAGTGAAAAGACCGCAAAGCTTTTTTGAAGAAGCGCTTTGCAGTCTTTGTGACTTTTACTTACTGAGATAAAATCATTCGGAATCCACTATATGAAATAGATGTCACCCATTTTGAAATTTCTACTATCTGTTTTTATTTTCTCATAGTCAATATCTTACGTTCAGCTATCTTCGCTATTATTTCATTTCAGTTTGTTGCGGCTTCTCTAATACATCTTCTAGCTCTTTATCTTTGATGATAATGTCTGCTTCTTTTTGAAGCTTGGAAATCACCGTGTCAATTGGTTTTGCTTTTGCAAATTTTAATTTTTCTTCAATTTTATCTTTCTTATCTTCAAACGTGTTTGTTTTCTTATCCGTTACTTTTATAATGTGATAACCGTATTGGGTTTTCACAGGATCACTGACTTTATTAACTTCAAGTGAAAATACAACGGAATCGAATTCAGGAACCATCATCCCTTTACTAAAGTACCCAAGGTCGCCTCCTTTGTCTTTCGAAATAGGATCGATTGAATATTCGCTAGCGAGCCCGGCAAAGTCCTCGCCCTTATCAGTCTTTCCCTTTACTTCTTTCGCTGTTTTTTCGTCCGTGACCAGAATGTGACTCGCTTTAATTTCTTCTTTATATTTCTCCTCAAATTCTTTTTTCATTTCTTCCTCTGAAACGTCAACTCCGTCTGTTGTCGCTTTTTGAGCCAATAACTCACGTTCAACAAGCTTTTTAAACGCTTGCTCATCTACAATTCCTCTTTGTTGAAAAGCCTGCTTTAAGCCTTCGTCTCCACCGAATTGCTGCTTATAATCGTTGACTTTTGCATCAATCTCTTTATCTGTTACGTTATATTCTTTTTCAAGAAGCATCGTTTCAACCATCTGTTTTAAAACTTTGTCACCGCCCTGGGCTTTTAATTCGCTGTAAAATTCCTCTTTCGTTATATCACCCAAATTGGATTGAACAATTGTATCCGCACCAGAGTTACAAGCAGTAAGAGAAAGAAGTCCAGCCACCACTCCAAAGTTAACTAACCATTTTTTCATCGAAAAACACTCCTATTTTATTTAATCCTGTTTGGCACTATAGTCTGCATCAATGATCTTATTAATTGGATGACCACATTCAGTCAAAACTTTAATTTCAGATCCTACATATAGATCCGTCTGCCAATCTCCATTCGGCAAATCAACCTCAATCGTATATGTGCCTGGCCCATATACGTCTGTGACGTTATCAAAGCTAGTCTGCCCCTCATATGGTTTGCCATCTTCTTGAAGGACTGTTCCTTCAGGATAAGTATAGCTAGTAAAGCTAATCTCGATTGGATCCATGCCTTCAGGAACTGTAAACGTTGCTGTCCCATTGATCACACTAGAATGAAAAAACTGATCGAGCGGACGCTGTAGTTCAATCGACTCGTTTCCTGCAAAATCTTCTGTTACCATAATCGACTCGCTCCACAACACTCCCGTTCCTGGGTGGTTAGGACTCTGATATGCTTTAAACATATAATTCCCAGCCACGAGCTGATCTGGTGTATAAGTTAATTCCTCTGTTTCACCAGATTCTAACGCATGAACCACTCCCGTAGCGACAACCTCGCCACTTTTAGGATTTCCTTTTTCCGAATAGTAAACTTCATACTCCACTTCCCCTTGCATGTCACGTGAGTCTTGACCATTTTTTATCGTGGCAGAAATCCCATAGCAAGTTAGTTTTTCAACAGTAAATGATAATGAGCTTCTATCCCATGCTGATTTATCCTTTGGTCCTTGTTGTTTTGGTCCTTTTTGGATACTAACGTTAGCATTCTCATTCTGTTTTGTTGCGGCAATTGTTGTATCTCCTACTTGTACAAATGAAACGGCCAGCAATGATGCTATGATGATGCCTACAGTCATTTTCTTTATCTTTTTCATATTACTCCCTCATTTTTTTCTATTGATCGGATTCAACAGATTGATAGTTTCATCGATCCTTCTTTATAGAATTCTTACTATGATTTCTTTCAATACTCGATCACAACCATATCCCAATACTTTAACGATGGGAGTGTAAACGTAACTTGGTCACCTTCTTGGTCAAACTCAAGCTCGATCGCTGATCCATGATTCATGTCTGGCGAAGCCATCCATATTCTTCCTGCCTCTTGTTCTGAGTGTACTGTAATCGGCACATCATGTATCGATTCTGGTTCCGTTTGCTCTCCCAGTTTATCTTTCCATTCCATTGAAGTTGCTTCAGTGAAATTAATAAAATGCAAAATCTCTTTATTCTCTTTTTGTTTCGTAAAGTTCCATACTGAACCTATTTCTGTATGACTCGTTATCGAAATGTCATTTGAATAAACTTCTTTCTCTACCTCTTCCACACCATCACGCAGAAGGTTTTGATAAGCGACTGAAAAATCATAGTAAGTAATAAGCTGCTCATTTAGTTCATCCGGTATTTCTAAATTTTTATTTGGAAAGTATTCATTTGCTAGCATATTTTCCCCAAGTTCTATATGAGCACCACCGGAAGCAAAAATAACAGCATCTGTAAACAACACACCTGGGGTATTAAATTGACCTGGTGAATGAGATAGATCATAGTTCATATAGGCGGCTAACACCGTTTGAAGTTCCCGATTGCTAAACTCCCAGTTTTCATCGATAATCCGTTTTAAATCGTCATAATACGGCAGCTCCCATGTTTCTGTATATAAAAAATTTACAGGAGAATGCGCAATTTCAGCTTGTCCATACTGCGATACAGCATTTAACACTATGTCGACACCTAATGCAAGCTTTGCATTTTCGAGAAAAGCAGGATAAGTTTCCCAAAGTTCAACCTCTTCACCATTTGCATTCCAAATAAATCCACGATGGCCAAGTTGATCGATATGCCACCCATCAAATGCTAAATGGTCAAAAACCTCTTGTTCTTTTTCAAAAATAAATTCTTGCCAACCTATATTTGAAGGGTCAAATAAATAGAGCTCTCTCCACTCATCTGGAAGAGGATGCTTATCTTGCTCGTGTTGATCGGGATCCTTAAAAATGCCCCACTCTCGTTTTACCCCTTCATCTTCGTAGTATTCATTTGCACCGAATAATAAATTGTAATTCATCGCCTTCATATTTTTTTCGTGTGCAAGGTCAATATACGTTTCGACCGTCTGCCGCGAGACTTCTCTGTTGGCAATATCATTCCACGTAGGGGCGACTTCTTCGTTTTCCATTTTCAGGGGATGATCATGTCTATCTTGCCAATCATAAAATTGAATGCCATTAATATGAAATCGATTCAACCTTTCGATAACAGCACGCTGCTCTTCATTTTCCATCTCATGAAAGTCAGCTAAATATCCGTATCTAGGAAACTTACTCCAATCAGAGGAAACGTCCACTGCGATATTCAAATGATCGATTTCATCCTTTTCTTCATTTACTAAAGAAACCTCAACCATATATCCCTTAAAGTCTTCTTCATTTGGTGCCCATTCCCACGTAATTTCTCGCTCATTATTTACAGGAATCTCCTCTTCATAAACAAGGTCATTTAAATGTTGATAGCGTACGACTAAACTTCCTTTTTCTATTTTTTCATATAAGGAAAGATGAAACGTTACGGCTTCACCTGGCTGATAGGCTGCTTGATCTGTAGAAATATCCCCTAGCCCGTTTTCATGTTCACTAACAGAAGGTTCATCGGGTTCATCAGGTTCAGGTGGTTCCGTTTGAGAACACCCTGCAAGAACCACTATTCCGCATAGTAAAACGAAAAAAAGGGTCACTAATATTTGATTATTCATCTACATCCCTCAATTCTTGTTAAAAAAAGGGTCTGACCCCGACTACAATATATTGAAGTTGATCTATCGACAACGTTATATATTGCATGCTAGGGGTCAGACTCTTAAATTATGAGACACCTACTTTTTCTTGAAAGTCTATTACAAATATTATTTCAAGATAACGCTTGATTGTCCCGGAAGCGTCAGGTTGATTTTTTTCTGTCCATGATTTCGCTTTACTTTGTCCGTTGCATATAAAATGTTGACATGTTTTAATTCATCGTCAGTTAAGCTTACTTTTACTGTTTCATCAGACAGGTTGTGTACAACCAAATTCGTTTCGCCTTCATACGAACGCTTGAAAGCGAGCACACGTTCATCATTCGTTTCAACCGCTTCGATACCTCCGTCCATCAATGCCTTGCTCGATTTGCGCACCTCAATCAGTTCACGGTAATGGCTGAACATTGAATCCGGATCAGCCATTTGCTCCTCTGCAACCACTGCAGTTTCACCCATGTTATATTTCGGTTCAACCCAGGATGCTCGGTATTCATCGTCTTCCATTGACCATACGAAAGGTTCACGCAGGTATATGTCAGGGTTATCCCTGAACTCATTCGGTTCGGTGGTTTTATCCCCGATCTGGCCGAGTTCTTCACCATAATAGATAAACGGGTTTCCGGATAAGGTTAATAAGATCGAGGCAGCTAATTTGGCCTTCTTCTCATCTCCCTTAAATTTCGTCATCGTCCGTACTTGGTCATGATTATTTAAAAAGATCGCATCTGTCGCGCCATCTGCTCTCATCTCATCGTAAAGGGCAAGCATTCGTTCTTGAAGCTCGGCAACACCGGTATTTTCTCCGGTTTGGACCGAATTCATGATCGCGCCGGAGAGGTCGAAGTTAAACAGGGATTCCATTCCTTCGTAATAAGCAGCGACGATCTCTTCTTTCTTCCAAACTTCGCCTACCAGATATACATCAGGGTTTACCTTCTGCAGTTCGCTTTCGAACTTTATCCACCATTCGACGTTCGCTTCATGATCATAACCTTCCTCAGGGACAGGGGCTCCTTCATCTGGAAAGTAGATGTGCGGGGCCGCATCGAGGCGGAAACCGTCCACTCCAAGTTCCAGCCAGTATGTCGCTGCATCAATGATTTCCTCGTGGACTTTCGGGTTATGAAAATTTAAATCCGGAAGTATTGATGGAATCTGATCATAAAAATGAGCCATATAATGATCGTCGCTCTCGGCTAGGTGCCACATCTGTTGGTCCCATGGACCTGTTCTGTCAAGATTCGTATCTTCATCGGCCCAAATATAATAATCACGGTATTTACTGTCTGGATCCATCGATTCGATGAACCACGGATGTTCAATACTCGTATGGTTGACGACAAAGTCCAAGATCACCTTAATTCCGCGCTCATGTGCTTCTTCCAACAAATAAATGAAATCTTCTGTGTCTCCATATTCCGGATCAATGGAATAGAAATCGGTCGTATCATACTTATGATACGTCGGAGATGGAGTAATTGGCATCAGCCAAAGGGCTGTTATTCCTAATTCTTCAAGATAATCCAACTTATCCGCAATACCACGCAAATCTCCGACACCATCTCCGCTTGAATCGGCAAAAGAGCGTACGAGCACTTGGTAATACACATCATTTTCCGTTTGGACACTCTGTTCTACAGGGGGGGCTGCATATACACTATGGACTGTGCTTGTCAGCATGAAACCAGCTAGAACACTTGCTAATAGTTTTTTCTTCATTTCTATTTCCCTCCAATGTATAAATATATACTTAAAGTGAAGGTCAGGTGCCCGAAAGACCTAGACATTCTTTGGGCACCTGGCAACTTCAAAGCCACTCTAACAATCTACTATTTATTAGCGAGCGTTTCCGTTAAAGAAAACTTGTACTTTATGTTTTTCATTAGCAGGAATGTTAACATAAAGAATGTTTTCCTCTTCGTTAAAGAAATATGTTTCGCTTGTTTCTTTCACAGCTTCCTCACTGTTCACTGCTTTATATTTGCTTGATGCAGCTTGAACTTTGCTTGGTTTTTCTGTGTTGTTCAGTTTCAATGTGTAAGATTTCAACTTAGTATCTTTATAGTTTTGAACTTTTTTCTGTTGTTCAAATGTAACGATGTTTTTATTTTGCTTATTTACTGTAAAGTTCGTCACGTTATATTCGCCATCTTGATAACTTTGTGTTTGAGCGTCATCTTCATAGAATGAGTATGTCGCTTGATCATTCAAGTAAGTGTCAAGTACTAAGTTTTCAAGTGGTTTTTCTCCAGTGTATTGCTGAACTTCACGTGTTGGAATAATAGAATCTTGTTTCACAAAGATCGGTAAATGATCTAGTTCAGCTTGTACCGTGATCGTCTGATTTCCTTTGTATTCATCACCTGTCCAGAAGTCTACCCACGTTTCGCCTTTTGGCAAGTACACATCAACAGATGTACCACCTTGTTCTAGAACAGGAGCGACCATGATATTGTCACCAAACATGAATTGCTTGTAAATATCATAGGTGTTTTCATCTTCTTGGAAATGGTAGACAAGCGGCTGATAAACTGGTTTGCCTGTTTCAGTCGCCTCCTGCAGTTCGTTATACAAGTAAGGCAGAAGCTGATAGCGTAAATTCACGTATTTTCGGGTAATGTCTTCCACCTCTTGGCCGAATACCCAAGGTTCCTGCCCTATCACTCTTGGGTCTCCTCCGTCACTGTCGTAATGAATGCGTGCAAACGGTTCGAATACACCAATTTGGATCCAGCGTGCGAACAATTCCGCATCCGGACGTCCGGCAAACCCACCAATATCTCCACCGACCATCGGAACCCCTGATAAGCCGACGTTCATATTCACTGGAAGAGTCATTTCCAGTCCTTCCCATGAACTATTTTGATCACCTGTCCAAAGAGCAGAATAACGTTGCGAACCTGCGTACATATCGCGTGTTAACACGAACGGACGCTCACCAGGCTTGTACAATTCAAATGCATTATACGTTGCTTCCGCTTCATGATGTCCATACAAGTTGTGATATTCGGTGTGCAATATTTTATTGTCTTCGTAACCGAAATAAGCATCCAGTGGCATAGTCCAATAATATTCTGCCTCGAACACAGCTGGCTCGTTCATATCATTCCAAATACCGTCAATACCAGCATCAAATAGAATGTTATGCTTACTAGCCCACCAGTCTCTTACCTCTTCTTTTGAGAAATCTGGGAACATAGAATCTCCAGGCCATACCGGACCGACAAATGGCGTTCCATCTGCACTTTTCGCCCAATAATCATTTGCTGTCCCTTCGTCATACAAAAAGTAGCCTTCTTCTTTTTTCACAGCCGGGTCATTAATGGCAATGGCATGGAACCCTTCCATAGATTTTAGTTCAGCCAACGCTTGTTTGTAGTCTTCTTCCCATGTGAATAACTTATAATCTTGCATGTAGTCGATGTCAAAGTGCATAACATCAAGGGGAATGTTTTTATCACGGTACGTTTGGGCAACCTCTACGATCTCGTCAGCAGTGTATTCCCACTTACTTTGATGTAGACCCAATGTCCATTCTGGAGGAAGATTAAATTTTCCCGTGATTTCTGTATATTGACTCACAACATCACTGATTTCAGGGCCGTAAATAAAATAGTAATTTAATTGTCCGCCATCAGCATAGAAGTAGTAATAATCATCGCTTTCACTCGCCATTTCATAATAGGAACGATGCGTGTTATCAAAGAAAATACCGTATGCTTTTTTATCCTTCAATCCCATGAAAAACGGAATCGACACATAAATGTATTTTGTATCTTTATTGTAACCATAGGAATCCGTATTCCACAGGCCTATACTGTCTCCACGTTTGTTAAGTTCCAACCCAGCTTGCTCACCGAAGCCGTAGAACGCTTCATCTGGTGTCGTTTCTCTGAAAACATATGGTTTTCCATCTTCATAACCAGCCGAAGAACCAAATTCAGAATAGTCCTCGTTTATGAGGTTGCCATCCTTGTCTAAAAATTTCACGCCATAAGGTGCCTTGTTAATAACGACAGTAATTTCAGCCGTTTCTAACTGATAAGTATCCCCTTTATCTTGCGCAGAAAATTTAGGTGTGTCCCATTTCGTTTTTTCAATACCTGGTGAATTTTTTACTTTTTCCCCATCTTCAACAATAGATATTTGAGCAATATCATCTTCTAATAAGTTCACATACCCATCGTATTCTGAACCGAAATCTAGCATAACACCATTGTCAGTCCGTTCAACCGATTGTACAACGAGTTGTTCAAGATTGTCTTTATCTAGCGGAATTTCTGGATGTGGCTTGTCGACTGCTAATGCCGAATAAGGAGCAATAGAAGTGCTAACAAGGGCTGTAGCAATCGCGACAGCAAATACGGATTTTTTAAATCTCTTCATAAGAAACACCTCTTTCATTTTAGTGAGTTTTGTCTTGCGCAAGACAATTTCATTCAACTAAAGTGAACTCGATCACTTTAGCTACTTTCAAATTAACAACTTAATGAATTCTGAACAATCGGAAAAAACACCTATGAATATGTGAAAACGTTCTCAAATAATGAAAAATAATGAAAAATAATGAAAAAGTAGATTTTGAATAGCCTTAAAACCACTTGTACCTTGGTATTGGCTTGTTTTGTAGTCCATTTCCATTTGGCGTATAGCTTTTATTTTTTACCTAATAGAAAGAAAATTTCAGAAAAATATAGACTGAAAGAACTAAAGGACTTTGCTCCCCCTTTCTATTCTTAACGAATCACAACCTTTAATTTATCTCTTATCACTTAAAATAAGACACTTTAAAATTCATTTTTTCTTTAATAAGTATTTTATGTAAATTTATGGTTTTTTCTAACCGTATTTTCTTAGGGGATTTTTGGGGTACTATTTTTCTCTCTTTATTCAAAATAAAACACCTTTTCATATAGTTGTTGAAAAGTGATATATTAATTCTAAATAAGTAGGGTGGGTAGACTTATGATTTCTAACACTTTCATTGGTAAAATGCATCCCTCAACTGTAAAATAATAATAGGAATCTACTAATAAGGCGGGGTGTTATGGACCGAAAATTATTATTATCCAAAAGCTTTTCATCCAAAATCACAGTGGCCTTTCTGCTTGTGATTTTGATCCCGACTCTTTTTACTTCTTTGTCTTTCTACTTGGAGTCTAATTCTATCTTAAAGAAGAACGTGCGGGATTCTACAATTCAAATCGCCACGTCTACAGCGAAGTCGCTTTCTTTCATTTTCAACGTTGGGATGGATACCTCTGATTTTATTAGCAGCGATCAGACTATCCAGCGTGCTGTTTTACAACTGAATAGCAGCACCCCATACGAACAGAGAAGAAATTCTCAATATATAAATACTTTGCTGAATAATATGGCCTATTCCAACTCCTTCGTCAAAATTGTTTATGTGTTAACAGAGGAAGATGACGGTTGGGGAAGCGGTACGTTTGCCAAAACAAACCTTAACAAAATACAGCTTTCTGACCAGGAATGGGTGAAGGAAACCAAACGAAAAGACGGAGCTTTGGTTTGGCAAGGGATTCAGTATGATCTTTTCCACGGTGGTAGCGTCAATACGGACTTAGTTGTTCCTGTTAGCAGAGTCTTAAAAGATTTTGACACAATGAACAATATCGGACTTGTGCAGGTTCATTTGGACGGACGGTCCATTCTTAACACGATTGGACAGTTGGAACTTGGGGAGACGGGGAAATTTTTCATCGTAAATACCGAAGGAAGGATTATGGTTGATTCCAATCTCGACATGGTCAATAAGAAGGTATTGAATGCCGATTTGTACAGGCATATTGTCGGAGACCACGTAGAATTCGATTTTGACATAAATGGGGTCGCTTATTACGGAGTTAAGCAGCAACTGAGCAACGGTTGGATACTTGTAGGTACCGTCCCGGTTCATGAAATCAGTGGACAGTTGGACAGTCTCCAATCCTGGATACTTTTATCCTTTGGTGTCTTCTCCTTGATTGCGATCGCCATCGGTCTTTTTATTGCCGGACGGGTAACAAAACCTGTAAAACAACTTACCCAGAGCATGCTGCGTGTTCAACAAGGGGACCTAAAAGTAAGAACGACCGTTCGTTCCACCGATGAGATCGGCTTTTTGAGCAAACAGTTTAACGAAATGCTTCATGAAATCGAAAGTTTGATGCAGCAAGTGAAAAGTGAGCAGAGTGAAAAGTATCATGCAGAGCTTCGGGCTGTTATGCACCGGGTTCATCCACACTTTCTCTTTAATACACTCACCACTCTTCGTTGGCTTATTGATTCCAATCAAAACGAACGCGCTTCTCTCGTATTGTCAGCACTGAACCATCTGTTGGAAGCAAATATGGGGAAAAGTGGAAGCATCATAACAGTAAGAGAGGAACTGGACATTATCGAGAAGTATTTGATCATTTTAGAACTTCGCTACGAAAGAACATTCCATCTGGAGCTAGATATTGAACCTGATACAGAAAAGGTACACATCCCCCGAATGCTCTTGCAGCCTTTAGTGGAAAACGCCATATTCCATGGCATCGTACCGAAAAATACGGATGGCCGAATCTCGATAAGGATCTATTTTCATAACGGAGATATAGAATTTCTTATTAACGATAACGGCTTAGGTATCAGGAAGGATAAGTTGAAGGAATTAAATGATCCGGAAACTGCTGTCGAAAACGGAAATATCGGTATCGGTCTACGCCATATCTTTGACACACTGCGGCTGTATTATAACCAAAATTGGGAATGGTCTATCTCAAGCGAGCCGGAGCAAGGTACCACAGTATGCATTTTGTTGAAAAACATAGTGAAACGTGCCATTAAGAACTAGCGGAACAGGGGGAATAACATGTATAGAGTTCTTATCGTAGATGACGAGACTGCCATTCGCAAAGGAATTAGCGCCTTTATTGATTGGGAAAAGGAAGGAGTATTGGTTGAAGACCAATGCGGCAACGGTGCTGAAGCACTGACTGCTCTTGAAAAATGTTCCTATGATATTCTCATTACGGATATCAAAATGCCTTTGATAGACGGCATTGAACTCATGCAGCAAGCACTAGAGCTTTACCGATCGCTTAAAGTGATCCTAATCAGCAATTACAGCGACTTTGAATACGTAAAAGAAGGGCTTAAGCTCGGTGCTGTCGATTATTTGTTAAAACTAACCTTGAAAAAGGAGGACCTTCTCGCCGTCCTTCGGCGGTGTATTTCCATGCTGGAGGAAGAACGGAAAAAGCATTCCGAACTGAACCATTACCAACAGGGGGCCGTCTATCTGGCACGAAAAAATGTCGAACAGGAAATAAAAAGATTGATCGTGCAAGAACAAACCTCCCCTTTGTCAACCTCTTGGGCCCCGGCATGGTTGGAAAATTCCTATGCTTGTGTCTATCTTATGCTGGACGAAGCGGAGGAATGGAGAGAAAATTACGGCTATCTGTATGTGCAGCTCCTATTAGAGGAATGGCAGAAAATGTTTTATATGCAAGTGGAGGAAGGAGCCGCACTGCTTGTGGCCGAAAGCGTCATGTTTCTACTTTTACCGGATCACGACGGAGAAGCCGAGCAGCGACTTCTTCAATGGAAGCAGTTATTGGAAAAGGAATGGCAGATTTCAACGTCAGCCGGTTTTGTGACAGAACAAGGGATAGACAGCATTGTCAAGGGATTTGCCAACAGCCGCTCGGCTTGCCAAAGGCGGTTTTTTGAAGGACTTGGCGGCCTGTATTGTATGAACAGTTCAGAAATCCGTATCGAAAAAGAAGAACATCATGATTGGACGCCTTTCTTCGAAATGATTCAGAGTGGCGATCCGGTTTCCTCTGCGATTGAAGTTGCGCTTGAACGCTGGAAGAGCGGAGCTTTGAACCCGGAACAAGTGCAGCAAGAGGCGTGCAGCCTTGTCACGGGCGCTTACCATTTGCACGACGACGCGGAATCACTACTCCTTGAACGGCATGATTTGCTTTGCCGGGCGGAGACAATGGAACAAATGGTATCCCTTCTAATTAGTCAACTGGAAGATATCGAGACGCCATTTATACGGAAACAGACCGATAAGGGATACGACAAGCAGTTAATTACGAAGGCGCTGGAATATATAGCCGCGCATTTTACCGAGAACTTGACGCTTCAGAGTGTAGCGGATATCGTTCATCTCAGTAAAAGTTATTTCAGTCTCTACTTCAAAAAACAAACCGGGCGAAACTTTGTTGATTATTTGATCGAGCTGCGTATTAGGGAAGCGAAGCGACTATTGGTGCAAAATGAAAATCGGATTTACGATGTAGCGGGGGCCTCGGGCTTTAAAGATGTAAAATATTTCAGCAAAGTGTTTAAGAAAGTAACGGGAGTAACTCCAATGGAGTACAGGGAAAAACACCAGGCGACAAGATCGTCTATTGATTAAGAAAGGATGGTTTACGTTATGGGTTGTAGGTGGATATCCTTTTTACTGATTTTAGTATTACTTGCTGGGTGTAGAAGTCCGTCCATGATCTCTGATCCAAAGAAGGTTCAAACGTTTGGGGATCAGGAAAAAACCGTCATTACTTTTTGGCACACATACAACGAAAAAGAAACCAGGTTACTAGATAACGTATTGATCCCTGCTTTTGAGCGCGAGAACCCCAATATTCAGGTAAAGTCTGTAGACTTGGCTTTTACTAATGAATTAATTAACACCTTAATCGCACGAACCTCTTCCAAGCGTGGTCCTGATGTGGTACGACTTCATATCGCCTGGATTCCAGAGTTTTTATATAAAGAACTTCTTGAACCGTTGAACGGGTTCGGTGATTTCGAAAACATCCAAAAAAGGTTTCACACAAATTTAATGAATATAGGTCTCTATAAAACTAATTATTATTCTTTGCCGCTCAACATCTACACGAAGACTCCTATCTTTAACCGTGAACTTCTAAAATCTGCGGGCTATTCCAAGCCACCAAGTACGATGGACGAAGCGCTGGAGCTTGCTCGACGTTATCAATATACGATTGGCCTCAGGGGTGTAGGACCATGGGATACGATTCCATACATTTATAGTCTTGGCGGATCCTTTATTGACGAGGATGCAAACATTGCTTCTGGATATTTAAATAGTGACGAAACCATCCATGCTGTGGAGCAGTTAACAGCTCTTTATAAGGAAAATCTCATTGATCTTCCGCAGGACGAGCTAGGTACAGAAGAAAATTGGGAGCGGATAAAGGCCGGAAATATGCTTATGACAGACGATGGTCCCTGGTTCTACAGTTTATTAGATGAATCAGAATTTGATCGTGCTCTAAAGCTAACCATTCCTGTACCATTTCCACAAAATAATGGTCCTGCTTCGATCATTGGTGGCGAAAATCTGGTCATTATGAAGGGGAGTAACAGGAGGGCTGAGGCTTGGACGTTTATGAAATGGATGACAGAAAAGAGAGCACAGTTATTACTATTGGAGCATACCGAATTAATAGCAACCAACTTAGAAGCGGCCAAGGCTTCGACAATAACTAGAGATTCTTACCTCTATCCTTATAGAGAAGATGCGAAAAATGCCATCCTGTTCCCTCTAGTTAAGAACTGGAGTAAAATCGATGGAGTGTATACGGAGTACATGAATAAAATATTTGAGGGTGAATTGTCGGTTAAGGAGGGTTTGGACCGTGCGGCGGCTGAAATAGATAAGCTATTAGCAGATTCGGGTTGAACCAATAAATTCAGGGCGATTTGGCAAGTTGTAGAGCATTTGATTTGACGAAAAACAAGATGTTTCCAGTGAGGGCACTGAAAAAGGTAAAAGTCGACCTTTTTCAGTGCCCTCGTTTCAAGTTATCTCATTAGTAGAAAAAACGGGTTGGAGCGTCATTGTATCCAATCGGTTAATTTTTGTATATTCATCGCGCGGGTTGAACATCGTAAATTCATTTTTTCTAAGAAAACATCATTTAATAAGGTAAGAAGCTCTGATCCACACAAAAAAAGACCCCCATCCAAAAAGGATGAGAGCCTTCCAAACGCAAGTATATTAACGTTTTGAGAACTGAGGTGCACGACGTGCTGCTTTAAGACCGTATTTCTTACGCTCTTTCATACGAGCATCACGAGTTAAGAAACCTGCAGTTTTTAATGAAGGACGGTTGTCAGGATCTACTTTAAGTAGAGCACGTGCAACACCATGACGGATTGCACCCGCTTGTCCTGTGTAACCACCACCATCAACATTTACGTGAACGTCGTATTGACCTTCCACACCTGTTTCAACAAGTGGTTGTTTCACAATAAGCTTTAAAGTTTCAAGATCAAAATATTCGTCTAATTCGCGACCATTAATAACGATACTTCCGTCACCTGGCAAAAGGCGAACGCGAGCAACAGAGTGCTTGCGGCGACCTGTACCATAATATTGTACTTGTGCCAAAATAATACCCTCCTATCGATTAACCACGAAGTGTGTAAGCTTCTGGTTTTTGTGCTTGATGTTTGTGTTCATTACCTGCATAAACGTGAAGTTTCATACCTTGTGCGCGTCCAAGAGTGTTCTTTGGAAGCATTCCTTTGATTGCAAGCTCAAGCATACGCTCAGGCTTGTTAGCACGCATATCTGCAGCTTTTGTCATTTTCAAACCACCTGGGTGATTTGTGTGACGGTAGTAAATCTTGTCATTTAATTTGTTACCAGTTAAATGAATTTTCTCAGCGTTAATGATGATAACATGATCACCAGTGTCAACGTGAGGAGTAAAAGTTGGCTTTTGTTTACCACGTAAGATAGAAGCAACTTCTGAAGCTAAACGACCAAGCGTTTGACCTTCAGCGTCTACTACATACCACTTACGCTCAACTTCGTTAGGCTTTGCCATATATGTTGTACGCATGAATTTCCCTCCGTATTTTAAAAATCGATTGATAAATTTTAAAACCAGTGTCTACTGTAACATTCCGAACCCGGGGCTAGTGGGTTATGGAATTACCATCTAACATCATATAATATTCAAAAGCCAATGTCAACAAAATGTTACACTAGGCATCGTTGTCACATTACTTTTTTTCCTAGCGGTTGTGCAAGAGCCCGTTTTGTCTCTTTATACAGCCTCGAAGCAATCTTTGTAGCCGCTGCAACCTATTATGCCAGTTATAAGTCGCTTTCTTATAGCTGGGTCGCTAGCTGAGTAGAGCCATTGTAATTTTTAACACAGCTTATAATACAAACCAAGAAATTATTTTCACTTAATAAAGATCACTAAAAATAGAATACTCATAAGAAACTTTCCAGAGAAACAACCCACTTCCAGGTGCTGTTTGGCCCGCCAAGGTACGATCTTTTGCCTGCAAGACCTTAGATAGATCGTTAACTTCTCGTTTTCCTGCGCCAATCTCAAGCAGCGTTCCGACAATGATCCGAACCATATTATACAAAAAACCATTCCCAACCACTTTAAACACGAGTTCATCACGCTCAGAAACGATAGAGACGTTATATAAAGTCCTAACTTTATCCTTTACACCCGTATTAGCCGCACAAAAAGAAGAAAAGTCATGTTTTCCGATTAAGAGCTCGGCCGCTTTTTGCATTCGCACTATACTCACAGGATACGTGACATGATGAGTCAGATTCCTCCTGAAAACATCGCCTTCTTGGTTGAGCAAGACACGATAGTGATATTCTTTCTTTATCGCTTCATAACGAGAATGAAACTCCTCTGAAACATAACTTGCCTCAATGATTCGTATATCGTCTGGAAGACAAGCGTTAATCGCTTTAGGCCAACGACTAAGAGGAATGGTTAATGCAGAGTCAAAATGAACAACCTGACCCCTTGCATGAACACCAGCATCAGTTCTTCCTGATGAAAAAATGCGAATATGTTCGCCTTTATGAATTTTCGATAAGGCTTTTTCTATTTCCTCTTGAATTGTACGACCATTGGGTTGCACTTGATAGCCAGAAAAGTGTGTTCCCTCATACGTCACCCATAAAGCGACTCGTCTCACCTTGATCATTCCTTTCATATGAATCGTAACCAAACAATTATCAGTCCAAAACCTAAACAAAAGAGTAGTGCCATTGTATCTTTGAACTTCCATAATAGGACTCTATATTTTGTTCGCCCAATCCCACCACGGTATCCACGTGATTCCATTGCAAGGGCTAACTCTTCCGCTCTATTGAACGCACTAATAAATAATGGAACAAGTAATGGTAGAAATGCTTTGATACGTTGACGGAAAGGGCCTGATGTAAAGTCAACACCTCGAGCCATCTGTGCCTTCATAATTTTCTCTGTTTCTTGCATGAATGTTGGGATGAAGCGCAAGGATATTGACATCATAAGTGCTAATTCATGAGCAGGCAAACCAATTTTCTTTAAGGGGCTAAACAATTGTTCTAACCCATCTGTCAAATCAATAGGCCTTGTTGTGAGTGTGACAAGAGATGTAAGCATGATAATAGTTATTAGTCGTATCGCTATGAAAATACCTTGTCTCAAGGCTTCTTCATAAAGTGTAAAAAAACCAAGACGAAAGATAACATCTCCTTCTCTTGTTAGGAAGAGGTGGAGAATAAAGGTAAACAAAATTAACCATAATATCGGTCTTACCCCTTTGTATATAAACAAAATCGGTACTTTTGAAAGTACAACCATACTACTAGTAAAAACAATAACGATCGTATTAGCAATCCAATTGTTGGCTAGAAATATGATAAACACTAATAAGAACACACAAAGTAGCTTAGAACGTGGATCTAAACGATGCAAAATCGAAGAAGTAGATACATATTGTCCAATAATAACATTTTGCAACATACACCTACTCACCCTTTTTCTTGAAGAGCTCACCTATAAAATCAGATGTGCCTTTCACATCAAACTCCATAGGTACCTTCTTAAGATTGAATTGCGTTTTGACATCTTGTAAAAAACGAACTGATTTAGGTAAATCTAAACCAATCTCATTTAATCTTGAAGCACGCTCAAAAATAAGCTCTCTACCGCCAATCATTTCAATCATGCCATTATGAAGAACGACAATTTGGTCAGCATATTTGGCGGCATCTTCCATGTGATGAGTAACAAGTATAGTTGTCGTCTTTTGCGTCTTGTGATAGTCATGAAACAGATTCATCATGTTTTCTCGTCCCTCAGGGTCAAGGCTCGCTGCTGGCTCATCTAACACTAATACAGAGGGGCGACTTGCTAATACACCTGCAATGGCTACTCGACGCATCTGTCCCCCACTTAATTGAAATGGAGAGACCGTTAGTAACTCCTCTTGTAAGCCAACAAGTGGCATCAGCTCTTTGGCTCGTTGGACCGCTTTCTCTTTAGAAAGGCCAAAATTAATAGGACCAAAACAGATATCCTTTTCCACCGTCTCTTCAAAGAGCTGATGTTCAGGATATTGAAAAACGAGCCCCACCTTTTTTCGTAGACCTTTTAAATCGACTTTTTTTTCACCAGCTTTGATCGTATACGGACCAACTTGAACCGTGCCACTTGAAGGACGCAACAAACCATTTATGTGCTGTATAAAAGTAGACTTTCCAGAGCCAGTATGACCAATCACAGCCGTAAAAGAACCTGAAGGGATTGTGATCGAGAAATCTTTTAAGGCGACTTTCTCAAATGGTGTACCCACCATATAGCAATAGTCTACTTGGCTGAATACAATGTCCATAGTTCACCGATCAGCTCCTCTTGTGTTAAACAAGTTTCAGACAAGGAAATTCCGTGCTTCTCTAATAATTTCTGTAATTCGACCGAAAAGGGAAGAGAAACCCCCAACTCAGTTACAACATCCTTCTGAGAAAAGACCTCTTCTGGATGACCATCTACGACAATTTTCCCTTCGTTAAAAAGCAAAATGCGACTTCCAAGTACGGCCTCATCCATGTCATGTGTGATCGAAATAATGGTTACCCCTCGTTGATGAAGCATCTGCATTGTATCAATCACTTCTTTTCGTCCAATCGGGTCTAACATCGAAGTGGATTCATCAAACACAATCACTTGTGGTTCCATTGCCATTACCCCTGCAATGGCTACTCTTTGTTTTTGACCACCCGATAAGCGATGTGGTTCAGCTTCTAAAAGGGGAGTAATTCCAATTAACGAAGCGTACTTCGTAATACGCCCCTCCATTACCTCACGCGCAAGGCCTAAGTTTTCTAAACCGAAGGCAAGATCATCTCGAACTGTTGTTGCCACAAATTGATGGTCTGGATTTTGAAAGACCATTCCAACAATCTTACGAATATCCCATATCTCATTTTCATTGTGAGTAGAAAACTCTGATACCTTGACTGTCCCATGTGTTGGTACAACAATCCCATTTAACAAACGACCAAATGTTGACTTTCCAGAGCCATTTCGACCAATAACAGAAACCCACTCGTTAGCGGTAATTGCTACATTCACATCTTGCAAGGCATACCTTTTTGCATTTTCGTATTGATACGTGACATTCTCTAAGGTAACTAATGCAGACATGTGCTCACCTCCAGAAAAATGGGCAAACAAAAAAGGGCCCAGAGTCAGAGCATACGTGCTCAGATCTGATTTGCCCTTTGTCGCCTCATCTATTCACTCATGTATCAAATGAATTATACAAGCTCAATAATAACCATTGGAGCACCGTCACCACGACGAGGACCAATTTTAAGAATGCGTGTATAACCACCTTGACGCTCTTCATAACGAGTTGCAATATCAGAGAAAAGTTTTTGGATAGCGTCTTCGCCAGTTTCTTCGTTCGCTACTTCTCTACGGATGAAAGCTGCAGCTTGACGACGTGCATGTAAATCTCCACGCTTACCAAGTGTAATCATTTTCTCAACGATTGAACGAAGCTCTTTCGCCTTCGCTTCCGTTGTTTCGATACGCTCGTTAATGATAAGATCTGTAGCTAAATCACGGAATAGAGCCTTACGACCAGCGCTATCACGACCTAATTTTGCGTATGCCATGTTCGTTTCCCTCCTTTGTTACCTGCCCACCAGTGTGAGCAATTCATTTCCTTACCGAACTGCTCTAGTCCTCTTTACGAAGACCTAAAGCAAGTTCGCCAAGCTTTTCTTGTACTTCTTCTAATGACTTACGACCAAGGTTCCGTACTTTCATCATGTCTTCTTCAGACTTATGAGTAAGTTCTTGAACCGTGTTAATACCCGCACGCTTTAAGCAGTTGTAAGAACGAACTGAAAGATCTAATTCTTCAATTGTCATTTCAAGAACTTTTTCTTTCTGATCTTCTTCTTTTTCAACCATAATCTCAGCATTTTGGGCTTGATCTGTCATCCCAACAAAAATATTTAAATGCTCAGTTAAGATTTTCGCACCTAAAGAAACAGCCTCTTCAGGACGGATGCTTCCGTCAGTCCAGACATCAAGAGTTAGTTTGTCATAGTTCGTCACTTGACCGACGCGTGTATTCTCAACTTGATAATTCACACGTGATACTGGTGTGTAAATCGAATCAATAGGAAGAACTCCAATTGGTTGATCATCATGCTTATTGCCCTCTGCAAGTACATAACCCCGACCTCGCTTAGCAACAAGGCGCATATGTAAGTGTGCACCTTTAGCAAGCGTTGCAATGTGAAGATCTGGATTTAATACTTCAACATCACTATCATGAGTTAAATCATTTGCTGTTACGACCCCTTCACCTTGGATGTCGATTTCAAGGGTCTTCTCTTCATCAGAATAGATTTTAAGAGCAAGCTTTTTCAAGTTCAAAATAATCGTTGTTACATCTTCTACAACACCTTCGATGGTAGAGAATTCATGCAAAACAGAATCAATTTGAACTGTTGTTACAGCAGCGCCTGGTAAAGAGGAGAGAAGAATGCGACGTAAAGAGTTTCCTAATGTGGTACCATATCCACGTTCTAATGGTTCTACCACAAATTTACCATACTTTGCGTCTTCACTTACTTCAATCGCTTCAATAATTGGCTTCTCAATTTCTATCATTAAACAAACCCTCCTTCAAAACGTCGAACTCCGGTAGACTGCAAGGATTGCCTAACCGGATAACCAGCAGGCAATTCCTAAGCTTTACACCAATTTTGCCAACAGGACTGTTATCGCTCTATCCATTATTGACAAATTAGGAAAATCTATACAAAGATTTATTCCTTTATACTCTACGACGTTTTGGCGGGCGACAACCGTTGTGAGGAACTGGCGTAACATCTTTAATCATGTTTACTTCAAGACCAACAGCTTGTAATGAACGGATTGCTGCTTCACGACCAGCTCCAGGTCCTTTAACAGAAACCTCGACAGTCTTCATGCCATGCTCCATTGCTGTTTTACCAGCCGCTTCAGCTGCCATTTGAGCAGCAAATGGAGTTGACTTACGAGAACCTTTGAATCCTAAGCCACCAGAGCTTGCCCAAGAAATAGTATTGCCATGCGTATCTGTAATTGTCACGATCGTGTTGTTAAACGTTGAACGAATGTGAGCAATCCCAGTTTCAACATTTTTACGTTGACGACGCTTTGGACGAGTATTCGTTTTCTTAGCCATTTTTTATGCGACCTCCTTTACTACTTTTTCTTATTTGCTACTGTACGACGAGGACCTTTACGCGTACGCGCATTGTTTTTAGAATTTTGTCCACGAACAGGTAATCCACGACGGTGGCGAACACCACGATATGAACCAATCTCAATTAGACGCTTAATGTTAAGTGAAACTTCACGACGAAGGTCACCTTCCACTCTATAACCTTCCACTGCTTCACGAATGCGTCCTAATTCTTCTTCTGTTAAATCACGAACTCGAGTATCTTCAGATACACCAGCTTTTGCTAGAATTTCAGACGACTTTGTTTTGCCGATTCCAAAGACATACGTTAGTGAAATCACTACTCGTTTATCACGTGGAATATCGACGCCTGCGACACGTGCCATGTGCAGCACCTCCTTTTAATTAACCTTGTTTTTGCTTATGCTTAGGGTTTTCACAAATTACCATTACCGTTCCTTTACGGCGGATAACTTTACACTTTTCACAAATAGGCTTGACTGATGGTCTTACCTTCATTTTTTTTACCTCCTATATGGTACGGAGTGCACTGATTAGTGAACCTAATCAGGGTAAAGCAGGACAATCTATGATTATCTTGCTAGTCGCTCTCGCAACGTATTATTTGTATCGATATGTGATTCGTCCACGTGTTAAGTCATAAGGTGATAGTTCAACCGTCACCTTATCTCCTGGAAGTATTCGAATGAAATGCATACGAATCTTTCCAGAAACGTGAGCAAGAATCTTATGACCATTTTCTAGTTCAACACGAAACATTGCATTTGGAAGGGGCTCAATAACAGTACCTTCCACCTCAATAACATCTTCTTTAGCCATGGGTTCACTCTCCTTCCTTCAGTAAATCTGAGTGTTGCTCGAAAAAGTTTGTTAACGCATAACGTAACTTTCCGTTAGTAACACGTCCTGTTTCAATAAAGCTGCTCTGAACTTCATCAGCAATGTAATCAATTAACTCTAGGTGATGAATATTCTTTTTTTTCATACGGTCTATTTTGCGCTTATCGCCATCAGCAATTCTTACAAAACGATCATCAATCAATTCAACAATAATGCCTAGTTGTCCTTGATCACGACCTTTTGTAATTACAACGACTTGACCAATCTCCGGGGTAGAACCAGAGTCTTGCATAGACATCATCACCTACATTTAAGCTTTTGTTAAGATTTCATACCCTGATTCCGTAATAGCAATTGTATGCTCAAAGTGTGCGCAATTCTTTCCATCTACTGTTACAACTGTCCAGTTATCAGAAAGTGTACGTACATAACGTGTGCCAGCATTAATCATCGGTTCAATCGCTAAAACCATTCCGGGTTTAAGTCGTGGGCCTTTGCCTGGTGGACCATAATGAGGAATTTGAGGATCCTCATGCAAGTCTTGCCCAACACCGTGCCCCACATACTCACGAACGATCGAATAACCTAATGGCTCTGCATAAGATTGAATAGCATGAGAAATATCTGATAATCGATTCCCAGGTTTCGCAAACTCTAACCCTTTAAAGAGTGAGGTTTCTGTGACATCAAGTAATTCTTGATCTTTCTCGGAAATCTGACCAACCGCATAAGTCCATGCCGAATCACCATGATAACCATTATAATAAGCTCCGATGTCAACGCTAATGACGTCGCCATCTTTAAGCACTCGCTTCCCAGGAATTCCGTGTACTAATTCCTCATTTACCGAAGCACAGATGCTACCTGTAAACCCATTATAGCCTTTGAATGAGGGTGTTGCATCGTGCGTGCGAATCAACTTTTCTGCAATCTCATCCAATTCTTTTGTAGATATGCCAGGTTGAATATGTTCTTTTAACGCTTGGTGCGTTAAAGCAACAATTTTTCCGGCTTCTCGCATGATTTCAACTTCTCGTTCTGTCTTACAAATGATCATGCATGAAGTCCTTTCAAAAGCTGATCAATATCTTCAAACACTTTATCTATATCTTGATCCCCATTTATGTCGCGTAAGTACCCCTTCTTAGTATAAAAATCAACAAGAGGCTTCGATTGTTTCTGGTTCACTTCAAGACGCTTTTTAACTGTTTCGGGCTTATCATCATCACGTTGAATTAATTCTTTCCCATCAACATCGCAAACTCCCTCCACTTTTGGTGGATTGAAGATCACATGATATGTCTTTCCGGAAGAAGGTGATACACGACGACCCGTTAAACGATCCATTAAAAGCTTTTCAGGAACATCCACATTTAGAACGAAATTAATCTTACGTCCCATTGAATCAAGTAAATCTTCTAGTGCTTCTGCTTGAGCAACTGTACGAGGAAAACCATCTAATAAGAATCCATTTTTACAATCATCCTCCGTTAGACGATCACGTACAATTCCAATTGTTACTTCATCAGGAACAAGTTCACCTGCATCCATAAACGACTTAGCTTTTAAACCTAGCTCCGTTTCGCCTTTAATAGCTGCACGAAACATGTCACCCGTTGAAATATGAGGCACCCCATATTCCTTAACAATTCTCTCAGCTTGAGTACCTTTACCTGCACCAGGTAAACCCATTAAAATAAGATTCATTCCAAACTCCCTCCATCGCTCCAATTTAACAACAGAAGGCGAACGGGAAGAACAACTTCCCCGATCCCCTTATTACTTAATAAACCCTTTATATGAACGTTTAATTAGTTGACTTTCAATTTGCTTCATCGTGTCTAATGCTACACCAACAACGATTAATAATCCAGTACCGCCTACTTGAACAGCGGGAGGTAAATCCATCCACGTTGTGAAGAAAACAGGAATAATGGAAACCGTAGCAAGAAAGAGTGCACCAACAAACGTTAATCGATATAAAATGCGTGTTAAGTAAGTCTGTGTAGATTTACCGGGACGAATGCCTGGAATGTACCCACCTTGCTTTTTGAGGTTGTCAGCCATTTTTTCCGGATTCACTTGAATAAATGTATAGAAGTACGTAAATCCAATAATTAAGAGAGCATATACGACCATACCAATAGGTTGAGTGTAGTCAAATACTCTTGTCACCCATGCCCCAATCTCATTATCAGTTCCAAAAAAACCAGCAACGGTTGGTGGAAAAATGAATAAAGAAAGAGCAAAGATAACAGGAATAACACCAGCACCATTAACCTTTAATGGTAGATGCGTTGATTGGCCCCCAACTGGACTACGACCTACTAGACGCTTCGCATATTGAACAGGTACTTTTCTTAAAGCTTGCTGAACGAAAATTACAACAACAACAATTGCCAAAACGGCTAATGCAATGAGAAGGACGGTAACAATACTTAAAAACAATTGCTCACCGGCACCTTCAATTTGTGTAGCGTAGATTTGGTTAACTCCATTAGGAATTCCAGCAGCAATACCTGCAAAGATAATAATGGAGATTCCATTCCCTACACCTTTAGCTGTAATTTGTTCACCGAGCCACATAAGAAATGCTGTACCCGCAGTTAATACTAAAGCGATAAATAAATATGTTGAAACACTAGGATTCGGAATTAATCCTGGGAATAATGAATTAAATCCAATAGACATTCCCAACGCTTGAATAAAACCTAATACAATTGTTCCATAACGGGTAAATTGAGCTAATTTACGTCGACCAGCTTCCCCTTCTTTTGCCCACTCTGCAAATTTAGGTACGACATCCATTTGCAATAACTGCACAACAATCGATGCAGTAATGTATGGCATAATACCCATTGCAAAAATCGAAAAGTTCCCTAAAGCTCCACCACCAAACGTATTCAAAAACCCAAATGCATTCGCTTGATCGTGAAAATTAAGAACATCCTTATTCGCTCCTGGAACAGGAATAAAACTTCCGATACGAAAGACAATGAGCATAAGCAGGGTGAATACAACCTTTTGGCGTAAATCACCCACTCGTATAATGTTGGAGATCGTCCGGAACATTAAATCACCTCAGTTTTTCCGCCGGCAGCTTCGATAGCCTCTACTGCAGTTGCTGAAAACTTATGTGCTTTAACAGTTAAGTTTTTCTCAAGTTTACCATTACCAAGAATCTTAATACCGAACTTTACATTTTTCACAGTACCTGACTCAATAAGAAGTTCTGGAGTTACCTCAGTACCCGCATCAAAGCGGTTTAACGTCTCAAGGTTAACTACTGTAAATTCCTTACGTGTTGGGTTTGTGAAACCACGTTTAGGCAAACGGCGGTATAAAGGGTTTTGACCACCCTCAAAACCAGGACGTACACCACCACCAGAACGTGAGTTTTGACCTTTGTGTCCTCTTCCAGATGTTTTACCGTTACCAGAACCGATTCCGCGACCTACACGGTTACGAACTTTACGTGATCCTTCTGCAGGTTTCAACTCATGAAGTTTCATGTCGACACCTCCTCGTATCTATAAATAATCAATTAAGCTTCGATTTCTTTAACAGTTAAAAGGTGAGATACCTTATTTACCATACCGCGAATCGCAGCGTTATCTTGTTGAACAACCGTTTGGTGCATTTTACGTAAACCAAGAGTATTCACAGTAACGCGTTGGTCTTCCGGGCGTCCGATAAGACTACGAGTGAGGGTAATTTCTAATTTCTTAGCCATTTACTTTCCCTCCTTATCCTAACAGTTCTTCCACGGATTTGCCGCGAAGTTTAGCAACCTCTTCAGCACGTTTTAAACCTTTAAGTCCTTGCATAGTTGCACGAACCATGTTGATCGGGTTATTTGAACCAAGAGATTTTGATAGTATATCACCGACACCAGCTAATTCAAGTACTGCACGAACTGGTCCTCCAGCAATAATTCCTGTACCTTCAGAAGCATTTTTTAGTAGGACACGTCCTGCACCAAAATGACCAACAATCTCATGAGGGATTGTTGTACCAACTACTGGTACTTCAATAAGGTTTTTCTTTGCATCTTCAACAGCTTTGCGGATTGCTTCTGGTACTTCTTGAGCTTTACCCATACCGAATCCAACGTGGCCATTTTTATCGCCAACAACAACCAATGCAGCAAAGCGGAAACGACGTCCACCTTTAACTACTTTCGCTACACGATTGACAGCTACTACTTTTTCTTCAAGTTCCAACGTATTAGGGTCAATACGACGCATTCGTTTTCCCTCCTTTTTTCTTAGAATTGCAATCCAGCTTCTCGAGCCGCATTTGCAAGTGTTGCAACACGTCCGTGATACAAATAACCACCACGGTCAAATACAACTACTTTATGTCCATTTTCAATCGCACGTTTTGCTACGAGTTCACCTACAAGTTTTGCCGCATCTATTTTCGATGCATCTGCAGCTATCTCTGAATCAAGAGTAGATGCAGAAGCAAGTGTAACACCATTTACATCATCAATAAGTTGAGCGTAAATATGTTTAGATGAACGGAAAACATTTAGACGAGGACGTTCAGGTGTTCCTGTAATCGCACGACGAACATGTGCATGTCTTTTCTTACGAGCTACGTTTTTATTACGCTTCGTAATCATTGAACGTCATTCCTTTCCGTGAGTTAGTGATTATTTACCAGTCTTACCTTCTTTACGACGAACATGTTCGCCTTCATAACGAATACCTTTACCTTTGTAAGGCTCTGGTAGACGTACAGAACGGATGTTAGATGCAATTGCACCTACACGTTCCTTGTCGATACCTTTAACAATAACCTTCGTGTTAGAAGGAACTTCGATCTCGATTCCTTGTTCAGGAACGATTTCAACCGGATGAGAGTAACCAACGTTAAGAACAAGCTTCTGACCTGACTTAGTAGCACGGTAACCGACACCGACAAGTTCAAGTGAACGTTCAAAACCTTTTGTTACACCTTCAACCATGTTATTGATCAAACTACGAGTTGTACCGTGAAGTGCACGGTGCTCCTTATTATCAGAAGGACGCTCAACTGTAACTAGACTCTCTTCAATATTGATTTTCATGTCTTCGTGAAGATTACGCTTAAGTTCGCCTTTAGGACCTTTAACAGTCAAAAACGTACCATCTAGTGTAATTGTTACTCCACTTGGAATTTCCACTGGTAATTTACCAATACGAGACATTCTTGTACACCTCCGTTCATTTCAAGGATTTCTTACCAAACGTAAGCTAACACTTCGCCACCAATTTGTTGTTGACGTGCATCCTTGTCTGTCATTAAACCTTTTGATGTTGAAACTAATGCGATACCTAGACCACCTAGAACACGTGGAAGTTCGCCAGCTTTCGCGTAAACACGAAGTCCAGGCTTACTAATACGCTTAAGTCCAGTAATTACACGCTCATTTGTAGCGCCGTATTTTAAGAAGATGCGAATTACACCTTGCTTGTTATCTTCAATGTACTCATAATCACGGATGAAACCTTCACGTTTAAGGATATCAGCAACCTCTTTTTTCACCTTTGAAGCAGGTAACTCAAGCTTCTCGTGGTGAACCGTGTTTGCATTACGAATACGAGTAAGCATATCTGCAATTGGATCTGTCATGACCATAATATTTACCTCCTTCCCGTTCTTGGGATTACCAACTAGCTTTTTTCACACCAGGAATTTGCCCTTTGTGAGCAAGCTCTCTGAAGCAAATTCTGCAAAGTTTAAACTTACGTAATACTGAATGAGGACGACCGCAACGTTCACAGCGAGTATATTCTTGTACTTTATACTTCTGTGTGCGTTTTTGCTTTGCAATCATTGATTTTTTCGCCAATGTTTTCCCTCCTCTTCGAAACGACTTCGATTATTTTTGAAATGGCATTCCCATTTGAGTTAAAAGTTCACGAGCTTCTTCATCCGTGTTAGCAGTTGTAACAATAACAACATCCATACCACGAACTTTGTCGACTTTATCATAATCAACTTCAGGGAAGATTAATTGTTCTTTCACACCAAGTGTGTAGTTTCCACGACCGTCAAATGCTTTCTTAGATACTCCACGGAAGTCACGTACACGAGGAAGTGATACAGAAATTAATTTATCAAGGAAGTCATACATACGCTCGCCACGAAGTGTAACCTTCGCACCGATAGGCATACCTTCACGTAGTTTGAATCCTGCAATTGATTTCTTCGCTTTTGTAACTAATGGTTTTTGACCTGTAATTTCAGTTAACTCTTCAACAGCTTTATCAAGTGCTTTAGCATTTGAAACAGCGTCACCAACACCCATGTTAACAACGATTTTCTCAAGCTTAGGCACAGCCATTACAGAAGAATAGTTGAACTTCTCTACTAGAGAAGGAACGATCTCACTTGAATACTTTTCTTTTAATCGACTCATACGATTGACCTCCTTTCACACTCTGACTACTTATCTAAAGCTTCGCCAGACTTCTTAGCAATACGTACTTTTTTACCGTTCTCTACCTTATAACCTACACGAGTAGGTTCACCAGACTTAGGGTCGATAGGCATAACGTTAGAAGAATGAATTGGTGCTTCTTGGTTCAAGATTCCACCTTGCGGGTTATCTTGAGAAGGTTTAGCATGTTTCTTTACAATGTTCACACCTTCAACAAGTACACGGTTCTTCTTCGGGAACGCCTCAAGGATCACACCTTGTTTCCCTTTGTCTTTTCCAGAGATGACCTTAACAGTATCACCTTTTTTGACATGCATATTTGCCATGTTCGCACCTCCTTGACAGGGCCTTTCAATTATCTTCTATTAAAGAACTTCTGGAGCAAGTGACACAATCTTCATGAATTGATTTTCACGAAGTTCACGTGCAACTGGTCCGAAAATACGTGTTCCACGTGGGCTCTTGTCATCACGAATGATAACTGCAGCATTCTCATCAAATTTGATGTATGAACCGTCATTACGACGAGCACCGCTCTTTGTACGAACAATTACAGCTCGAACAACGTCACCCTTCTTGACAACGCCACCTGGTGTTGCTTGTTTTACCGTACAAACAATAACATCACCAATATTAGCCGTTTTACGACCAGAACCACCTAATACTTTAATACAAAGTACCTCACGTGCACCAGAGTTATCTGCAACTTTTAAACGGGATTCTTGTTGAATCATACAAACTTACCTCCCTTCAAACCAAGGTTTCTATTAGATAATAACCGCTTCTTCTACAATTTCAACTAAGCGGAAACGTTTGTCTTTAGAAAGCGGACGAGTTTCCATGATTTTAACAACATCGCCAGTCTTAGCGCTGTTATTTTCGTCATGTGCCTTCAGCTTTTTAGAGTACTTTACGCGTTTTCCGTATAGACGATCTTTCTTATAAGTTTCGACAAGAACACTAATTGTCTTATCCATCTTATCAGAAACAACACGTCCTGTGTAAACCTTACGTTGGTTGCGTTCCATTTAAGCAAACCTCCTTTTTAGCCGTTGTTAATTCCAAGCTCACGTTCACGCAAAACAGTCTTCGCACGAGCAATTGCTTTACGAACTTCGCGAATACGGGCTGGATTATCCAATTGACCAGTCGCTAGTTGAAAGCGTAGGTTAAACAACTCTTCTTTAAGTGACTTCGTCTTTTGCTCAATTTCAGCAGTGGTTAAGTTACGAATATCATTAGCTTTCATTTGCGTCACCACCCACTTCATCGCGTTTTACAAACTTACATTTAACCGGTAATTTATGAGAAGCTAGACGTAAAGCTTCACGAGCAACTTCTTCTGAAACACCAGCGATTTCAAACATAATTTTTCCAGGCTTGACAACTGCTACCCAACCTTCAGGAGCACCTTTACCAGAACCCATTCGAACTTCTAATGGTTTAGCAGTGTATGGTTTAGAAGGGAAAATTTTGATCCAAACCTTACCACCACGCTTCATGTAACGAGTCATTGCAATACGAGCAGATTCAATTTGACGGTTTGTAATCCAAGAAGCATCTAGCGCTTGTAAACCGTAATCTCCGAAATGTACTTCAGTACCGCCCTTTGCACGACCACGCATGTTTCCACGATGTTCGCGACGATATTTAACACGTTTAGGCATTAACATAATTAGTTGCCTCCTTCCTCTTTTTTCGTTCCTTTCGTTGGAAGGACTTCACCACGATAAATCCAGATTTTGATACCTAGCTTACCGTATGTTGTATCAGCTTCAGCAGTACCGTAATCGATATCAGCACGAAGAGTGTGAAGTGGAACAGTTCCCTCACTATAATGTTCTGAACGAGCAATATCAGCGCCACCAAGACGACCAGATACTTGAGTTTTAATACCCTTAGCACCAGAACGCATTGTACGTTGGATGGCTTGCTTCATCGCACGACGGAACGAAATACGATTTTCCAATTGACGAGCAATATTTTCAGCAACAAGTTTCGCATCTAAATCAGCATATTTGATTTCAAGAATGTTGATGTGGACACGTTTGCCAGTTAATGCATTTAGGGCTTTACGTAACGCTTCAACTTCTGAACCGCCTTTTCCGATCACCATACCTGGCTTAGCAGTAGAAATTGTAATGTTTACGCGATTTGCAGCACGTTCGATTTCTACTTTAGACACAGATGCATCTTTTAAACGTTTTTCAACATATTCACGAATTTTAATATCTTCGTGTAATAAATCAGCATAATCTTTATCAGCGTACCATTTTGACTCCCAGTCTTTAATAACGCCAACTCGAAGTCCAGTAGGATTAATCTTTTGACCCACGTCTTATCCCTCCTTCTTTTCAGTTACAACTAATGTAATATGACTAGTGCGTTTGTTGATACGGCTCGCACGTCCCATAGCACGTGGACGGAAACGTTTTAACGTTACACCTTCATCTACAAACACTTCGCTAATTACAAGGTTGTTTGGCTCCATTTCATAGTTGTGTTCAGCATTCGCAATTGCAGAGTTTAAAAGCTTTTCTACAACTGGAGAAGCAGCTTTAGGTGTGTGACGTAAAATAGCCACAGCTTCACCAACCTGCTTGCCACGAATCAAGTCTACAACTAGACGTACTTTACGAGGAGCAATACGAACTTGTTTTGCTACCGCTTTAGCTTGCATAGGATTGACCTCCTCTCTTACTTACCTATTAACGTCTTGTTTTCTTATCATCAGCTGCATGACCTTTATACGTACGAGTTGGTGCGAATTCACCAAGTTTGTGACCGACCATATCCTCAGAAACGTAAACAGGCACGTGTTTACGGCCATCATATACTGCGATAGTATGACCAATAAACTCAGGGAAAATTGTTGAGCGACGAGACCAAGTCTTGATAACTCTCTTATCACTGCCTTCGTTCATTACTTCAACCTTTTTCATCAAATGATCATCGACAAAAGGTCCCTTTTTTAAACTACGACCCATGAGAAAACCTCCCTTCGTGATTACCCACGGTTCTAATAGAACCGTAGTGCAACCCCGTTATTTTTTACGACGACGTACAATATACTTATCTGATCCTTTGTTCTTCTTACGAGTTTTGTAACCAAGAGTTGGTTTACCCCAAGGAGACATTGGAGACTTACGTCCGATTGGTGATCTACCTTCACCACCACCGTGTGGGTGATCGTTAGGGTTCATTACAGATCCACGTACAGTAGGGCGTTTACCTAACCAACGAGAACGACCTGCTTTACCAATGTTAACAAGTTCATGCTCTAGATTACCAACTTGACCAATTGTAGCTCTGCAAGTTGCTAGGATGTAACGAGTTTCACCAGAGTTTAGACGAACAAGAACGTATTGACCTTCTTTACCTAAAAGCTGAGCTTCTGTACCAGCAGAACGAACTAATTGTCCACCTTTTCCAGGCTTAAGTTCGATGTTATGGATGACTGTACCTACAGGGATATTTACAAGTGGTAACGCATTACCAACTTTGATATCCGCTTCAGCTCCAGACTCGATAACCATATCAACTTTAAGACCTTTTGGTGCTAAGATGTAACGCTTTTCTCCATCAACATAGTTGATTAAAGCGATATTAGCAGAACGGTTTGGATCGTATTCGATCGTAGCAACGCGTCCTGGAATTCCATCTTTATTACGCTTAAAGTCAATAACACGATATTGACGTTTATGTCCGCCACCTTGGTGACGTACAGTTAATTTACCTTGGTTGTTACGTCCGCCTTTTTTGTGTAAAGGTGCTAGTAACGATTTTTCCGGTTTATCCGTTGTGATTTCTGCAAAGTCTAATACAGACATACCACGGCGACCGGCACTGGTTGGTTTATACTTTTTAATCGCCATTTCTATTTCCCTCCTTCGCTAGTATTTCTTATACACCTTCAAAGAACTCAAGTTCTTTGCTTTCAGGTGTTAATGTAACGATGGCTTTTTTACGACGAGCTGTGTAACCCGTGTAACGACCAAAACGTTTAGATTTACCTTTGTAATTCATTGTGTTTACTTTATCAACTTTCACTTCAAAGATTTCTTCGACCGCATCTTTGATTTGAGTTTTATTCGCACGAACATCAACTTCGAATGTATATCTTTTATCACTCATTAGGTCAGTTGAACGTTCAGTAATCACAGGGCGCTTAATGATATCACGAGCGTTTGACATTACGCAAGCACCTCCTCTACCTTTTCAACGGCATCTTTCGTAATAACGAGTTTATCATGCTTAAGCACATCAAGCACGCTTACACGGTCGGCTGTAACAAACGTTACACCAGGTAGGTTACGTGCAGATAGAGCAACAGCTTCATTATAATCAGCAGTTACAACTAATGCTTTACGGTCAGCAGATAGGCTAGAAAGAACGGCAGCCATTTCTTTAGTCTTCGGAGCATCGAAAGCTAGATTGTCTAGCACTACGATTTCCTCAGCTTGCACTTTACTAGAAAGAGCAGATTTAATAGCTAAACGACGAACTTTTTTAGGTAATTTATAGCTGTAGCTACGTGGCGTTGGGCCAAATACTACACCACCACCTACCCATTGTGGTGAACGGATCGATCCTTGACGTGCACGACCAGTTCCCTTTTGACGCCATGGCTTACGACCGCCACCACGTACTTCAGAACGTCCTTTTGTTTTATGTGTTCCTTGACGAAGAGATGCTTGTTGCATAACTACAGCGTCATGAAGCACACTTTTATTTGGTTCAATTCCAAATACAGTTTCGTTAAGTTCAATATCTCCAACTTGAGAGCCTGTTTGGTTAAATAATGCTACTTTCGGCATGATGTGTCCTCCTTTCTTTCAATCTTTATTTTACTTTAACCGCACTTTGGATAGACACATAGCTCTTTCTTGCACCAGGTACGTTACCTTTTACTAGAAGAAGATTGCGTTCAGTATCCACTTTTACGATTTCAAGATTTTGAACAGTAATTGTTTCTCCACCCATACGTCCAGGGAGTAATTTCCCTTTAAATACACGGTTTGGAGCAACTGGTCCCATTGAACCAGGGCGACGGTGATAGCGTGAACCATGAGACATCGGTCCGCGAGATTGGTTATGACGCTTAATAGCACCTTGGAAACCTTTCCCTTTCGATGTTCCTGTTACGTCAACTACATCACCTTCAGCAAATGTATCTACCTTAACTTCTTGACCTACTTCATACTCGTCAAGATTCACGTTACGGATTTCCTTGATGAAGCGCTTAGGAGCCGTGTTTGCTTTTGCAGCATGGCCTTCAGCTGGCTTGTTTGTATTTGCTTTCTTTTGGTCAGCAAATCCTACTTGGATTGCTCCGTAACCATCAGAGTCTACAGTTTTCTTTTGAAGAACCACGTTAGGTTCAGCTTCAATAACTGTTACCGGGATTACTTCACCATTTTCAGCAAAGACTTGAGTCATGCCAATTTTTCTACCTAAGATTCCTTTAGTCATCCGTTACACCTCCTATTAAAAATCATAATTTTATGCCATTTTTCATATCATAATAATGAGTAATTTCTCATTAGTTAATTTTAACGTAAGTACTACAGTTTAATTTCGATATCGACACCAGACGGTAAATCCAAACGCATTAACGCATCCACAGTTTGTGGTGTTGGATTCACAATGTCAATAAGACGTTTATGAGTACGCATTTCAAACTGTTCACGAGCATCTTTGTACTTGTGAACCGCACGAAGTACTGTATATACAGACTTTTCAGTAGGAAGTGGAATCGGACCCGATACACTTGCACCTGAACGTTTTGCTGTTTCTACAATCTTTTCTGCAGATTGATCAAGGACTCTATGATCATATGCTTTCAAACGAATGCGAATCTTTTGCTTTGCCATTATAGCCCCTCCTTTATCGTCCATTTTTATAAACAGACATACTCCGTGGAAATTTCCTACACCCTGCCATGGCAATGGGGCCTGGTGTGTCAGCAACCTTCCACATCATCGCTGTCAATGACCAACGTTTCACATTATACACAAAAATAAAAATCAGTGCAAGTGAAAACCTACGCTGATCACACTTTTACTATTATATAGCCTCTTTTATAAAAAATCAACTTATTTATGCATTGATTCGTTAAGTTTCCTATAGCAAATATTGTAAACTATTTTTAGCACCAATTATTACAGCAAATATAGGAGGGTTTATGATTCGCTTTTATTTACGGTTTTACAATTGTTGCTGATTCTCCTATATATAATACTGCTATTAGTGAAGTAGCTGATCCTGAATTGTTAGGCATAGCCCTAGGGATTCGATCAGTCTTAAGGTTTAGTGCAACGATCTTTGCTCCTTTACTCTTTGGCATTTTCTTAGATCACTTTTCATGGGGTATAGCGTTTACAGCGATTGGAGTGGTTACAATTCTAGCTCCAATTTGTATGTATACGGTATTTAGAGAACGTGTTAATACAATGAAGGTTTTTTAGTGGTTCCATTTTTTTGAAGAAACTTTAACGAACAGTACCCAATTTAAAAACACCAAAACCACCTTGGAATATCCAAGGTGGTTCAGTATTGTTATTACTTTTGAATTGAAGCAACAACGCCGGCACCAACAGTACGTCCACCCTCACGGATAGAGAACTTAGTACCTTCTTCGATAGCGATTGGAGCGATAAGCTCAACCGTCATTTCAATGTTGTCTCCAGGCATTACCATCTCAACGCCTTCTGGAAGGTTACAAATTCCAGTTACGTCAGTTGTACGGAAGTAAAACTGAGGACGGTAGTTAGAGAAGAATGGAGTGTGACGTCCACCTTCTTCTTTTGAAAGAACATAAACTTCAGCTTTGAAGTTTGTATGTGGAGTGATTGTACCTGGCTTAGCAAGTACTTGTCCACGTTGTACTTCATCACGAGCTACCCCACGAAGAAGTGCGCCGATGTTGTCTCCAGCTTCAGCATAATCAAGAAGCTTACGGAACATTTCAACACCCGTACAAGTAGTTGATTTAGGCTCTTCAGTAATACCGATGATGTCGATAGTGTCACCAACGTTAAGTTGTCCACGCTCAACACGACCAGTAGCAACTGTACCACGACCAGTGATTGAGAATACATCCTCAACAGGCATCATGAAAGGCTTCTCTTTGTCACGCTCAGGAGTTGGGATGTAGTCATCAACTGCAGCCATAAGCTCAAGAATTTTTTCTTCGTAAGCAGCATCTCCTTCAAGCGCTTTAAGAGCAGAACCTTGGATAACAGGAATGTCATCACCAGGGAAATCGTACTCAGAAAGTAAGTCACGAACTTCCATCTCTACTAATTCAAGAAGTTCTTCATCGTCAACCATGTCACACTTGTTCATGAAAACAACAAGATATGGAACACCTACTTGACGAGATAAAAGGATGTGCTCACGAGTTTGTGGCATTGGACCATCAGCAGCAGATACTACTAAGATTCCTCCATCCATTTGTGCAGCACCAGTGATCATGTTTTTAACATAGTCAGCGTGTCCTGGGCAGTCAACGTGTGCATAGTGACGACTGTCAGTTTCATACTCAACGTGCGCAGTTGAGATTGTGATACCACGCTCGCGCTCTTCTGGAGCACCATCAATAGCGTCATACGCCATTGCAACACCTTTACCAGATTTTTTAGCTAATACTGTTGTGATTGCAGCAGTAAGTGTAGTTTTACCGTGGTCAACGTGTCCAATAGTACCAATGTTGGCATGTGTTTTGGAACGGTCGAATTTTTCTTTAGCCATGATTCATTTCCTCCCTTAATTGAACATAAGTATAATATAAGTATTTTTTATGGATAAGAAAGGTGATAGATCCCTAAGAGATTTACACCTTTCTTATCTTACAACAAAAAAACATTTGAAACAATTAGAAACAATTATTATTGTCCAGTTTGTTTCTTAATGATCTCTTCAGAAACGCTCTTCGGCACTTCTTCATAATGATCAAAGAACATAGAGTACGTTCCACGTCCTTGAGTACGAGAACGTAATGAAGTTGCATAACCAAACATTTCAGCTAATGGTACGAACGCTTTAACGATTTGTGCATTACCACGTGCTTCCATTCCGTCAACGCGTCCACGGCGAGCAGTAACGTCACCCATTACATCTCCCATGTACTCTTCAGGTACAACAACTTCAACTCTCATTAATGGCTCAAGTAAAACTGGTGCACATTTTGACTTAGCGTTTTTAAGTGCCATTGAAGCGGCAATTTTAAACGCCATTTCACTAGAATCGACATCATGGTAAGAACCATCATATAACTTAGCCTTAATATCGATGATAGGATAACCAGCTACCATCCCATTAGCTAGAGATTCTTCAATCCCTTGCTGAACAGAGTTAATGTATTCACGGGGAACAGATCCACCGACTACTGCATTTTCAAACTCAAATCCTGCCCCTTCTTCGTTAGGAGAGAATTCAACCCATACGTGACCAAATTGTCCACGACCACCTGATTGACGCACGAACTTACCTTCAACCTGTGCCGATTGACGAATCGTTTCACGATATGATACTTGAGGTGCACCAACGTTAGCTTCAACTTTAAACTCACGCTTCATACGGTCAACAATGATATCAAGGTGAAGTTCACCCATACCAGAAATAATTGTTTGACCAGTTTCTTCGTTTGTTTCAGTACGGAAAGTTGGATCTTCCTCTGCAAGTTTCGCAAGAGCCATACCCATTTTATCTTGATCAGCCTTTGATTTAGGCTCAACAGATAATGAGATAACCGGCTCAGGGAAATCCATAGATTCAAGAATTACAAGACTCTTTTCATCACATAGAGTATCCCCAGTTGTTGTATCTTTCAAACCTACAGCAGCAGCAATATCACCAGAGTAAACCGTAGAGATTTCCTCACGAGAATTTGCATGCATCTGTAAAATACGCCCAACTCGCTCACGCTTGTCTTTTGTAGAGTTCTTAACATAAGAACCTGAATTTAGTGTTCCTGAATAAACACGGAAGAAAGTAAGTTTCCCAACGTAAGGGTCAGTCATAACCTTAAACGCTAGTGCAGAGAATGGTTGATCATCACCAGACTCACGAATTACTTCTTCTTCACTATCAGGTATAATACCTTTGATAGCTGGAACATCTAAAGGTGATGGAAGGTAATCAAGAACAGCGTCAAGCATAAGTTGAACACCTTTGTTCTTAAATGCCGATCCACAAATTACTGGATAAAACTCAACGTTACAAGTACCTATACGGATTGCAGCTTTAAGTTCTTCCTTTGTGATTTCTTCTCCTTCTAAATACTTCATTGTTAACTCTTCATCAAGTTCAGCTACTGCTTCAACAAGTTGCTCGTGTAGTTCTTGAGCTTGATCCTTGTACTCTGCAGGGATCTCTTTTGCTTCTGTGCGAGTACCAAGATCATCTTCGTAGAAGTAAGCAACCATATCAACAAGGTCAATGATTCCTTCGAAATCATCTTCTGCACCTATTGGTAATTGGATTGCATGCGCATTAGCTTGAAGACGGTCACGAAGAGTACCTAAAGAATAAAGGAAATCAGCACCTGTCTTGTCCATTTTGTTTATAAATACGACACGCGGCACACCATAAGTAGTAGCTTGGCGCCAAACTGTTTCTGTCTGAGGCTCAACACCAGATTGAGCATCAAGTACTGCTACAGCTCCGTCCAACACACGTAATGAACGCTCTACTTCTACAGTGAAATCTACGTGCCCAGGTGTATCAATAATATTAATACGGTGGCCTTTCCAAGCAGCTGTTGTCGCAGCAGAAGTGATCGTGATTCCACGTTCTTGCTCCTGTGCCATCCAGTCCATTTGAGAAGCACCTTCATGAGTTTCACCAATTTTATGGATACGTCCTGTGTAGAAAAGAACACGTTCAGTTGTTGTTGTTTTACCAGCATCGATGTGAGCCATGATGCCGATATTACGTGTATCTTTTAAGGAGAACTCTCTTGCCATAGGGTATTTCTCCTTCCTGATTCAATCAATTTATTTAGTATGATCTAAATCCTACCAACGATAGTGAGCGAATGCTTTGTTCGCTTCTGCCATCTTGTGAGTATCTTCACGCTTCTTAACAGCAGAACCTGTGTTGTTTGCAGCATCAAGAATCTCATAAGCTAAACGCTCTTCCATCGTCTTCTCTCCACGTTTACGAGCATAGCTTACTAACCAACGAAGACCTAATGTTGTACGACGTTCAGGTTTAACTTCGATTGGCACTTGATAGTTAGCACCCCCAACACGGCGAGCTTTAACTTCAAGAACTGGCATAATGTTCTTTAGAGCTTGATCGAAAACTTCCATAGGATCATTTCCGCTACGGTCTTTAACAAGTTCAAATGCATTATAAAGAATTGTTTGTGCTTTTCCACGTTTTCCATCCTCCATAATACGGTTGATTAAGCGTGTAACAAGCTTTGACTTATAAATTGGATCTGGCAATACATCACGACGAGTGACTGGTCCTTTACGAGGCATAATTTACCCTCCCTTCAATATTAAATAGATTACTTTTTAGCTTTTGGACGCTTAGTTCCATATTTAGAACGACCTTGCATACGGTTTTGAACACCTGCTGTATCTAGTGCTCCACGAACGATGTGGTAACGAACTCCCGGTAAATCCTTAACACGTCCACCACGGATAAGAACAACACTGTGCTCTTGTAGGTTGTGACCGATTCCTGGGATGTAAGCTGTTACCTCAATTTGGTTTGTTAAACGTACACGAGCATATTTACGAAGTGCTGAGTTCGGCTTCTTTGGAGTCATCGTACCAACACGAGTACATACACCACGCTTTTGTGGAGATGATAGATTAGTCTGATGCTTTTTGAAGCTGTTGAACCCTTTGTTAAGAGCTGGAGAATCAGACTTCTTAACTTTCGCAATACGACCTTTACGAATTAATTGATTAATTGTAGGCATTTTGTTTCCTCCTCTCTTCAAAAATTTAAGACCACTGATCCTGGTGGATCATCTTTAGGCAAAAGTAAAGTTTTTGCCAAACGGGCTACGCCGGGTGGCAAAAACACGATTACTTCCTTAAAGCAACAGTGGCTGCGCCAACTTCAATGCCACAAGCTTTTCCAAGCTTCTTCATTGAGTCAACATATAATAGTGGTATATCTTTGGTCTTAGCCAATGCTTCAACCTTGTATACTACGTGGTAATCCGCATCATTTGCAATAAGAACTTCAGAGACAATACCATCATCAAGCGCCTTAAGCGTTTGTTTAGTACCTATAACTAGGTCTTTTGCCTGTAAGACTTTTTCATAAGACATGTTTCATCCTCCAAAGCAACAGGTTTATCAGGCACACTTTGATATATTATCACTCTCAGACACTACTGTCAACAACTTTACAAAAATCATTCGTGAGTAAGAACTTCTTCTCCAACTTTTACCTCATCTGTAGATGTAGACTCAGTAGCAACCTCATCATACTCAGAGGTAATGTTTATGTGACGATAACGCGGCATTCCTGTTCCAGCTGGTACAAGTTTCCCAATGATAACATTCTCTTTTAGACCAAGTAATTCATCTCTCTTACCTTTGATCGCAGCATCAGTTAAGACGCGAGTCGTTTCTTGGAACGATGCAGCGGATAAGAATGAGTCTGTTTCAAGTGAAGCCTTTGTAATACCAAGTAACACAGGTTTACCAGTTGCAGGACGCTTCGTATTAAGAAGGACCTTTTTGTTCTCATCGTTAAATTGTTGAATTTCAATAAGAGATCCTGGTAATACATTCGTTTCACCAGCATCGACAACGCGCACTTTACGAAGCATTTGGCGAACCATTACCTCTACGTGCTTATCGCCAATTTCAACCCCTTGCATACGATAAACTTTTTGTACTTCGCGGAGCAAGTACTCTTGAACGCCACTCATACCTTTAACTTTTAGCAACTCTTTAGGATCAATGGAACCTTCAGTAATCGGCTCACCGAACTTAACAAAGTCACCAATAGCTACTTTAATTCGCGCACCATATGGAATCGCATAATTCTTCGTTTCCATTTCACTTCTAATCGTAACTTCACGCTTATCTCCTTCTTTGAAATCAATAATCTCACCATCAATTTCAGAGATAACTGCTTGACCCTTTGGATTACGCGCCTCAAATAGTTCTTGGATACGCGGAAGACCTTGTGTAATATCATCACCGGCAACCCCACCAGTATGGAAGGTACGCATCGTAAGCTGAGTTCCAGGCTCACCAATTGATTGAGCAGCGATAATTCCAACCGCTTCCCCAACTTCTACGTCACTACCAGTTGCAAGGTTACGTCCGTAACATTTCTTACAAACACCATGGCGAGTATCACATGTGAAGACTGAGCGAATTGTGACCTCTTCTACACCAGCCTCAATAATCGTTCTAGCGATATCTTCATCGATTAATTCATTTTTACTAATTAACACTTCGCCCGTTTCTGGATGCTTAAGTGTTTTAAATGCGACACGACCAACAAGACGATCGTATAAATTCTCGATTACTTCATTGCCCTCTTTAATCGCTTGTACTGCTAGTCCACGGTCAGTACCACAATCATCGGAACGAACAATGACATCTTGAGCAACATCAACAAGTCGGCGAGTAAGGTATCCTGAATCGGCAGTCTTAAGTGCCGTATCGGCAAGTCCTTTACGCGCACCGTGAGTCGAGATAAAGTACTCGAGTACTGTTAACCCTTCACGGAAACTTGATTTAATCGGAAGCTCAATAATTCGACCAGACGGGTTAGCCATAAGACCACGCATACCGGCAAGCTGTGTAAAGTTTGATGCGTTACCACGGGCACCAGAGTCACTCATCATAAAGATCGGATTGCTTCGATCAAGCGTCCCCATTAACTTACTTTGAATAACATCCTTCGCTTCACTCCATACGGAAATAACACGATCATAACGCTCTTCCTCTGTAATAAGACCACGACGGAATTGCTTTAGAATCTTCTCAACCTTCTTTTCTGCTTCTGTAAGAATTTCTTTCTTCTCCGCTAATACGACGATATCAGCAACCCCAACAGTTATACCAGCTCTAGTTGAGTGTTTAAATCCTAACTCTTTCATACGGTCAAGCATTTTAGATGTTTCCGCAATCGCAAACTTCTTGAACACTTCAGCAATGACATTTCCTAAGAACCCTTTCTTAAACGGCAAAACAAGTTCATTGTTTAAGAAATATTCTTTTACATTCGTTGTACTCGCAACAATGTACTTTTCTGGTGTTTCTTCTTCTAGATTAAACGTTGTTGGTTCATTAATGTACGGGAACGACTCCGGTAAAATTTCATTAAAGATCAATTTACCAACTGTTGTTAAAAGCAACTTATCCGTTTGATCTTCACGGAATGTTGGTTTGTTAAGCGATGAAACCGGAACGGCAACGCGGGTATGCAAATGAACATATCCGTTTTGATAGGCAATCAATGCTTCATTCGTATCCTTAAAGATAGACCCTTCCCCTTTTGCATCGACTCGTTCCAACGTTAGATAGTAGTTACCAAGAACCATATCTTGTGAAGGTGTAACAACCGGTTTTCCGTCTTTTGGATTCAAAATGTTTTGAGCTGCAAGCATTAGAATACGTGCTTCTGCTTGTGCTTCTGCTGACAACGGTACGTGAACAGCCATTTGGTCTCCATCAAAGTCTGCATTATACGCAGTACAAACAAGTGGATGGAGTTTAATAGCACGACCTTCAACAAGTGTTGGTTCAAACGCTTGAATACCAAGACGGTGAAGTGTAGGTGCGCGGTTCAATAAGACTGGGTGCTCACGAATCACTTCTTCTAACACATCCCAAACCTCTGGCTGAACTCGCTCTACTTTCCGTTTTGCACTCTTAATGTTATGAGCAAAGCCCTTACTAACTAGTTCCTTCATAACAAATGGCTTAAATAACTCAAGTGCCATTTCTTTCGGCAACCCGCATTGATACATTTTTAAATTAGGACCTACAACGATAACGGAACGACCAGAATAGTCTACACGCTTACCAAGTAGATTTTGACGGAAACGTCCTTGTTTTCCTTTCAGCATATGCGAAAGAGATTTAAGTGGACGGTTACCTGGTCCAGTAACTGGACGACCACGACGGCCATTATCAATTAAAGCATCAACTGCTTCTTGAAGCATACGTTTTTCATTTTGAACGATGATATTCGGTGCGCCTAAATCAAGAAGACGTTTCAGCCGATTGTTACGGTTAATAACTCGACGGTAAAGATCGTTTAAATCAGATGTTGCAAAACGACCACCATCTAATTGCACCATCGGACGAAGTTCAGGTGGAATAACCGGAAGAACATCAAGAACCATCCATGATGGCTCATTTCCAGAGTTACGAAACGCTTCTAACACTTCAAGACGTTTAATCGCACGTGTACGACGCTGACCTTGAGCGGTCACTAGTTCCTCTTTTAAAAGTCCTACTTCCTTCTCTAAATCAATATCAGCGAGTAGCTTACGAATCGCTTCAGCACCCATCTGGGCATTGAACGAACGACCGTACTTATCATGGTATGTACGATACTCTTTTTCAGAAAGTAGTTGCTTTCTCTCAAGGGGCGTATCACCTGGATCAGTAACAACGTAAGAAGCAAAATAGATTACTTCTTCAAGTGAACGCGGAGACATGTCAAGAACAAGTCCCATGCGGCTTGGAATCCCTTTGAAATACCATATGTGTGACACAGGTGCAGCAAGTTCAATGTGCCCCATACGTTCACGACGAACCTTCGCACGCGTGACTTCTACTCCACAGCGGTCACATACAACACCTTTATAACGGACACGCTTGTATTTTCCACAATGGCATTCCCAATCTTTTGTAGGGCCGAAAATACGTTCGCAGAAAAGTCCATCCTTTTCCGGCTTTAACGTACGATAATTGATTGTTTCCGGCTTCTTAACTTCCCCTCTTGACCAAGAGCGGATTTTGTTTGGTGAAGCAAGACCAATTTTCATATATTCGAAGTTGTTTACATCTATCAAGGGGCTAACCTCCCTTTTCGTTTCCATGTCTAATCGAGCACGCGACTAACGTAATAATGTGTGAAATCCGTTCATATACAAAGTAGACAGCTTGAGGGAACTAGCCTTTACTAGCTCCCAAGCTTTATTTATGCTTTTGACTCACTTGATTCGAAGTTTAAATTCAACTTTTCGCTTGTTTGTTCATCTTCGTCATCAAGCTCTCTCATTTCAATTTCTTCCTCATTACTTGAAAGCATCTTCACATCCATACCTAGGGATTGAAGTTCTTTAATAAGTACCTTAAATGATTCTGGTACACCCGGTTCAGGGACATTCTCTCCCTTAACGATCGCTTCATAGGTCTTAACACGTCCAACAACATCATCGGATTTAACCGTTAAAATTTCTTGAAGTGTGTAAGCAGCACCATAAGCTTCAAGTGCCCATACTTCCATCTCTCCGAAACGCTGACCACCAAACTGAGCTTTACCGCCTAGAGGCTGTTGCGTTACAAGAGAATATGGACCAGTTGAACGAGCATGCAACTTATCATCTACCATGTGCGCAAGTTTAATCATATACATAATCCCAACAGACACACGGTTATCAAAAGGCTCACCCGTACGGCCATCATATAAGACTGTTTTTCCATCACGAGCCATCCCTGATTCTGCAATTGTAGACCAAACATCTTCCTCACTAGCACCATCAAATACTGGTGATGCTACATGGATACCTAGTTTTCGTGCAGCCATTCCAAGGTGCAGTTCGAGTACCTGACCGATGTTCATACGAGATGGTACACCGAGTGGGTTTAACATGATATCAATTGGTGTTCCGTCCGGTAAATAAGGCATATCTTCTTCAGGAAGAATACGAGAGATAACACCCTTGTTACCATGACGTCCAGCCATTTTGTCACCTTCATGAATTTTTCGTTTTTGTACGATATATACACGAACCAACTGATTGACACCAGGAGGCAATTCGTCACCATCTTCACGATTAAAGATTTTTACATCAAGTACAATTCCATCTCCACCATGTGGTGCACGAAGTGATGTATCCCGTACTTCACGAGCTTTCTCACCAAAGATTGCGTGTAAAAGACGCTCTTCAGCTGTTAGTTCTGTGACACCTTTAGGTGTAACCTTCCCAACTAGAATATCGCCATCTTTTACTTCTGCACCTGTACGAATAATTCCACGCTCATCAAGATTTTTAAGAGCATCTTCCCCTACATTCGGGATATCACGTGTAATTTCTTCAGGTCCAAGCTTCGTATCTCGAGCTTCTGATTCATATTCTTCAATATGAATAGATGTATACACATCATCTTTCACAAGACGCTCACTTAAAATAATTGCATCCTCATAGTTATACCCGTCCCATGTCATGAATCCAACCATAACATTGCGACCAAGCGCCATTTCACCTAACTCCATTGAAGGTCCATCAGCTAAGATTTCACGCTTTGTAACAACGTTTCCTTCGGCTACAATCGGTCGTTGGTTATAGCTAGTCCCTTGGTTTGAGCGGATAAACTTTTGTAGCTTATATTTATCGAGGTCGCCCTTTACTTCTTTGCCATCGATTTCTTCAAGTCGGCGAACCCAAATTTCTTTTGCTGTTACACGTTCGACAATACCTTTGCTCTTTGAAACAATGGCCGCACCTGAATCTCTTGCAGACACGTGCTCCATACCGGTACCAACAATCGGCGATTCTGGAACAAGTAACGGAACAGCTTGACGTTGCATATTCGCTCCCATTAGGGCACGATTGGAGTCATCATTTTCTAAGAACGGAATACAAGATGTCGCAGCAGAAACAACTTGTTTCGGCGATACATCCATATAATCTAGACGTTCACGAGGTACAACAGTGTTCTCACCACGGAAACGCGCGATAATATTATCATCAATGAATGAACCATCGTCGTTAAGGCGTGCATTCGCCTGAGCGACAACATAGTTGTCCTCTTCATCTGCAGTTAAGTAATCAATTTGCGAGGTTACTTTTCCTGTTTCAGGATCGACACGGCGATATGGTGTCTCCATAAACCCAAACTCATTTACTTTCGCATAAGAAGAAAGAGAGTTAATCAAACCAATGTTTGGTCCCTCCGGTGTTTCAATCGGACACATACGGCCATAGTGAGAGTAGTGAACGTCACGAACTTCAAAACCTGCACGCTCACGAGTTAACCCACCAGGTCCAAGTGCTGATAGACGACGTTTATGCGTTAATTCTGCTAATGGGTTCGTTTGATCCATGAACTGTGATAACTGAGAGCTACCAAAGAACTCCTTGATCGATGCGATAACGGGACGAATGTTAATTAACGCTTGCGGTGTAATCATGTTAGGATCCTGAATTGACATCCGTTCACGAACAACTCTCTCCATACGAGACAAACCGATACGGAATTGATTTTGCAAGAGTTCGCCTACAGAACGTAGTCGACGATTTCCGAGATGGTCAATATCATCGGTACCACCTACACCGTGTAATAGATTAAAGAAATAGTTAATAGATGCAATAATATCAGAAGGTGTAATATGCTTCACATCACGCTCTACCATTGCATTACCTATCACTTGAATCGTTTGTTCTCCATCTTGATCATTAGGAGCATATATTTTAATTGATTGTAATGCAATATCATCATCATTTACTACACCACCAGAAGCACGTACATGACGAAATCCTACGTTATTTTCAATGTAAGGTAGTATACGGTCAAGCGTACGACGATCGAGCAGCGTCCCCTCTTCAACAATCACTTCTCCTGTTTCAGGGTCTACTAACGTTTCTGCTAGACGCTGATTAAATAGGCGATTCTTAATGTGAAGTTTTTTGTTAATCTTATAACGACCAACATTCGCTAAGTCATAACGTTTCGGGTCAAAAAAACGTGAATCTAAAAGACTCTTCGCGTTTTCAACTGTTGGTGGTTCACCAGGTCGAAGGCGCTCATAAATTTCCAGTAACGCTTTTTCTGTACCATCTGTGTTGTCTTTTTCTAATGAGTTTCGAAGGTATTCATCTTCCCCTAGTAAATCAATGATCTCTTGATCAGATCCAAAACCTAATGCACGCAAAAGAACCGTCACTGGTATTTTTCTTGTGCGGTCTATACGAACGTAAACGATATCTTTAGCGTCTGTTTCAAGCTCCAACCACGCACCACGATTCGGGATAACTGTAGCTGTAAACCCTTTTTTACCGTTTTTATCCGTTTTTTGACTGTAGTATACACTTGGTGAGCGCACGAGTTGGGATACAATAACACGTTCGGCACCGTTGATCACAAACGTACCTGTCTCAGTCATTAATGGAAAATCCCCCATAAAGACTTCTTGCTCTTTTACTTCTCCAGTTTCCTTATTGATCAGACGAACCTTCACACGTAATGGCGCTGCATACGTGACATCACGTTCTTTAGACTCATCTACTGGATATTTTGGCTCTCCAAGACTATAGTCAATAAATTCTAGAACTAAGTTCCCTGTGAAGTCTTGAATTGGAGAAATATCTTGGAACATCTCTCTTAGGCCCTCATCAAGAAACCACTGATAGGATGCTGTCTGGATTTCAATTAAATTCGGCAGCTCCAATACTTCGTTAATCCTTGCATAGCTTCTTCGCTGGCGGTGGCGTCCATACTGAACTAGTTGACCTGTCAACTGATTCACCCCTCAAATCTCGCGTTATAGTATCAAAAAATGTATACACATCTATTTCCTTCATTCACAGAAATACAATGAAATATAACATCTTTATCGATTAATCAGAACTCGCACATCTAATTATGTACGGACGGTAAAAGAAAGCTCGATTTCTTTCTTTTACCGAAAAATAGGTAACAAACTTCATTCGATTATATTAGTATAACCACTATTAACCATCGTTATTCATATATTTCCACTTGACTTTTGAGAAAAATGACGATCTAAAATTAGGTAGTTATACGCATTAAATAACAATATCACAAAAGACAAGTCGGGTCAATCTTTTTTGACCTAATAATATAGTAGCCTTTTTTCTTTACAACGACTTCTACTTCTTGAAATAGACTTTGTAATTTCTCAATAGCAGATGGCGCACCTTGTTTCTTTTGGATCACAACCCAAAGCTCTCCATCTTTTTTCAAATGATGAAAAGATTGCTCGAAAATTGCATGTACCACTTTTTTACCAGCTCTAATAGGAGGGTTTGTCACGATCGCACTAAAATCAGTTTTCGTAACACTCTCCAAACAATCACTTTTATAGATTGTAATATTGCTAATAGAGTTTCTTTCTGCATTGCGACCAGCTAATAGTAAAGCTCTTTCATTCACATCTACCATATGCATTTGACGACTATGATCTACTTTCGCTAACGTTAAACCGATTGGACCATATCCACAGCCAACATCTAAAATATTACCTTCTATACTAGGAAACACAAAGGATTCAACTAATAGCCCACTGCCAAAATCAACTTCCTTTTTTGAAAACACTCCACGATCCGAATAAAATCGGAATGTATTGCCCCTTAGTGAAAACGTCCAATCACGCTCGTCACTTTCTACATTTGGTTTTTCTGAATAATAATGATCAGACACTAAAATCACCCCTTCCCTTGATATTTCTTTTCCATTATAACCAAGCACGCTCCTATTTAAGTCGCCCACGTCAAAGCTTCACTCATTTCCCATTTAGACAACACCCTCTAACAATTTGAAAAAAGGACTCGCCATAAGCGAGTCCTTCCTTATCAATCACTATTACTTAACTGTTACAGATGCACCAGCTTCTTCAAGCTTAGCTTTGAATCCTTCAGCTTCTTCTTTAGCAACGCCTTCTTTGATTGGAGCAGGAGCGCCATCAACAAGTCCTTTTGCTTCTTTAAGACCAAGGCCAGTAATTTCACGAACAACTTTGATAACGTTGATTTTAGAACCACCAGCAGATTCAAGAATAACATCAAATTCTGTTTGCTCAGCAGCACCAGCGTCTCCGCCACCAGCAGCTACAGCTACAGGAGCAGCAGCAGTTACACCAAATTCTTCTTCAATTGCTTTTACTAGGTCATTAAGTTCTAAAACAGTCATTTCTTTAACCGCTTCAATGATTTGTTCTTTAGTCATTTTAAAATCCTCCTATTGTTGTATTATTTTATTTTTCATTTCGTTGTTGAATACGTTCAACACGCTAAGATGCTACTACTTACGCACCTTGCTCTTCTTTTTGTTCTGCAACAGCCTTTGTAACCAATGCGAAACCACGAACTGGAGCTTGAAGTACGTTTGCAAGCATTGAAAGAAGTCCTTCGCGTGATGGAAGTTCAGCAAGAGCTTTAACTTCTGCAACAGTTGCAACTTGTCCTTCAATGACACCCGCTTTAATCTCAAGTGCTTCGTGTTTTTTAGCAAATTCGTTAATGACCTTCGCAGGAGCAATAACGTCTTCTGTACTAAATGCAATCGCTGTAGGACCCACAAGTTGCTCATCAAGAGCACTTAGTTCCGCCTCAGCTGTTGCACGACGCGCAAGTGTGTTCTTGTATACCTTGAACTCAACACCAGCTTCACGAAGTTGCTTACGAAGTTCTGTCACTTCAGCAACAGTCAATCCGCGGTAATCGACAACAACCGTTGATTTACTATCACGTAGTTTCGTCGCGATATCTGATACTACTTGCTTTTTTTGTTCTAATACGCTCATCCTTACACCTCCTATGGTTTTTCTACCATACCGCTTAAGAAGCATATAAAAAGCCCTCATGTAGACATGAGGGCATACAAACACAGTTAATGTTCCTGTATCTATTGCTTACCTCGGTAGGATATTAAGTACGATGACACCTACGGTCTACGGTATGACATTTAATTTTAACGCGTCATGTAAGACACTTTTACAAGTATATACACAACCCTTTTAAAAGTCAATCATTATTTTGCGTAAACAGATGCGTTCACACGAACTCCAGGTCCCATTGTAGATGCAACTGCTACATTCTTCATGTACGTACCTTTAGCAGCTGCAGGTTTAACCTTAACAAGAATTTCAATGATTGTCTTGAAGTTTTCAATAAGCTTTCCAGTTTCAAAAGAAACTTTCCCAATCGGCACGTGGATGTTACCAGCTTTATCAACGCGGTATTCAACTTTACCAGCTTTGATTTCGTTAACAGCTTTTGTCACATCAAATGTTACAGTACCTGTTTTCGGGTTAGGCATTAACCCTTTCGGTCCAAGGACACGACCTAATTTACCTACTTGAGCCATCATATCAGGTGTAGCTACGATAACATCAAACTCAAACCAACCTTGGTTGATTTTGTTAATGAAATCTTCATCACCTACATAATCAGCGCCAGCAGCTTCAGCTTCTTTCGCTTTTTCACCCTTAGCGAAAACAAGTACACGTTGTGTTTTACCTGTACCGTTAGGAAGAACAACAGCACCACGAATTTGTTGGTCTGCTTTCTTAGGGTCAACACCAAGACGTACAGCTACTTCAACTGTTTCGTCAAATTTAGCTGTCGCTGTTTTCTTTACTAATTCAATTGCCTCTTCTACTTGATACGCAGTATCACGATCAACAAGTTTCAAAGCATCTGTATATTTTTTACTTTTCTTAGCCATGCTTATTTCCTCCTCGAATGTGGTTTTAGCGGTAATACCTCCCACTATGAAAGGTTGCGAACCTATGAAATAGGCTGCAACCTCCAGTAACTTACCAATTAGTCTTCAATCACAATACCCATGCTGCGAGCAGTACCTTCAACCATACGCATAGCCGCTTCTACATCAGCTGCGTTAAGATCTGGCATTTTCGTCTCAGCAATCTCGCGTACTTTATCACGCTTCACTGTAGCAACCTTTTTAACATTAGGCTCCCCAGAACCTGACTCGATTCCAGCAACTTTCTTTAGAAGAACAGCTGCAGGTGGAGTTTTTGTGATGAATGTAAACGAACGGTCTTCAAATACCGTGATTTCAACCGGGATAATAAGACCCGCTTGGTCTGAAGTACGAGCGTTGAATTCTTTACAGAATCCCATGATATTTACACCTGCTTGACCTAATGCAGGACCAACTGGTGGCGCTGGATTAGCTTTCCCAGCAGGAATTTGTAATTTAACCATTTTAATAACCTTTTTAGCCACGTGACACACCTCCTTAAAGTCCGTGATGTGGTATCCGGGTGTATATATTTACACCCTCCCACTCAAAAAACGGATGCAATGCTTTGTGCACCCGCTGGTTCATTTTCTGAAACCATTGTCAACCATGAAGATTCTATCACTTCTAACGAAAGATATCAAGTTTTTTTTGATTAAATCTTTTCAACTTGATTAAAGTCTAGTTCAACCGGCGTTTCGCGCCCAAACATATTAACGTGAACTTTCAGCTTTTGTTTATCTATTTGAATCTCTTCAATCGACCCAACAAAATTAGCAAAAGGACCCTCTTTCACTTTAACAGACTCTTTTATTTCAAAGTCAACTTCCGCTTTTGGTTGTTCCACACCCATTTGTTTCAAGATAGCTTCAACTTCTTCTTCAAGCAGCGGCGTTGGCTTAGAACCCGCACCAGCAGATCCAACAAACCCCGTTACTCCTGGCGTGTTTCTCACAACATACCAAGAATCATCCGTCATGATCATTTCAACAATGACATAACCAGGAAAAACTTTCTTTGATACCGTTTTACTTTTTCCATTCTTCACTTCTGTTTCTTCTTCAACAGGTACAAGCACACGGAAGATTTTATCCGTCATATCCATTGATCCTAAACGTTTTTCCAGATTCGTTTTCACCTTATTTTCATACCCTGAATACGTATGAAGCACATACCAATTTTTTTCCATGTTAACTAGGACGGTTTTGTCCTTCCCTCCTCTTCAATATAGAGCTTACCCCTAAGGTCGATTCACTCGAGACAAACTCTAAGCAACGAGCACTTAATAAGCACTCAATCACATAACTTTTTAGAAGCTATTCTAACGATTACACACAAATACTAACCGAGCAGGATGCGAACAAGCTCTGAAATCCCGTAATCTACAATAAAGAAGAAAACCGAAATAAACGCTACCGTTCCTATAACAACCCATGTATAACGTATTAATTCCTTTCGAGTAGGCCAGGATACGCGTTTCATTTCTCGTACAACATCTTGAAGAAACTTCCCAATATTTCTCACTCCGCCAACCACCACAGACACCTCCAGCATCAATCAATATAGACAAATACGTCTTTATCTATTCGAAATCATTACATTTTATTGGCAAATTGAAAGCCCATTCTATTTACTTCGTTTCACGATGAAGCGTGTGTTCTTGACAAGCCTTACAGAACTTCTTCATTTCAATGCGGTTACTGTGCGATTGTTTGCTTTTCTCAGTTACATAATTTCTTGAACGGCAAACGTCACATGCTAATACTACTTTTGTTCGCACAACGCACCTCCACTATTTAAGTACATACTATTTTAATCTATCATACGCAACATTTCGTGTCAATTATTAGAACAATCAGTAAGATTAGAAAAATAGAGGGTGACTCAAGTAGAATCTACCTTCCTTCTAGTATACAACCATTATATTGGTTGTGTACTAGACGATTTTAGATTCTATCCATGAGTTACCCTCTATCAATTAAGATATAGAAACTCCTTTAAGCTCTACATAGCGTTCTAATTTACGCTTTACTCTTTGCAAGGCATTATCAATTGATTTTACATGCCGATTTAAGTCAACTGAAATCTCTTGATAAGACCTCCCATCTAAATAAAGCGTTAACACTTGTCGCTCAAGGTCACTAAGTAGTTCACCCATTTTCAATTCAATATCTTCAAATTCCTCTTGATTAATTAACAACTCTTCCGGATCTGTCACACGTGTTCCACATATTACATCTAGCAAAGTTCGATCAGATTCCTCATCGTATAAAGGCTTGTCAAGCGAAACATATGAATTTAAAGGAATATGCTTTTGTCTTGTAGCAGTCTTAATGGCTGTAATAATCTGTCTCGTTATACAAAGCTCGGCAAAAGCTTTAAAAGAAGACAGCTTGTCCCCATTAAAATCACGAACCGCTTTATAAAGTCCGATCATTCCTTCTTGAACAATATCTTCATGATCAGCACCTATCAAAAAATAAGACCTTGCTTTCGCACGAACAAAATTCTTATATTTATTGATTAAAAACTCTAGAGCTCCACTATCACCATTTCTTGCAAGAATAACCAATTCATCATCTTCAACTGCATCATATATCGGTTTTAACTTGGTTTCTTGAAGGTCCATGCTCACGACAATCCCTCCGACCTTTGCTGTTGTCTTAAGTATAGCCCCATTATATAGCACAGTTTTCCAGATGGTCAACAGCACATCAACGCTGTCGACGCCATCTTTCAAAAATTTCAGCAATTTCATCACTAAGCGGAATTTTTGTCGAATTTTTCTTTTTTTGCGTATTTTGTACTTCCGTGTCGATCCCTTTTTCAATTGTTTCAGTTTCTATTAATAACTCACGAGCCGACTTTCTTAACGCACCACTTCCAAAGATCAACGATTGCTCTGTGAAATCAGATGTTGCAACGTGAATACGTGTGTCAATTCGCTTTAACTCATTTACGAGTTTTTCAATTCGTTCATCTGCTGTCTCGTTCTTACGTGTATAGAGGACATCAACACGATGGTTGTGATAATTCTTTCCTATCCCCTCAACCATATGTGCATCAAAAATGACTTTCACTTTATAACCAGTATAAGCTTGATACTCAGCCATGACTTCAACGAGACGATCTCTTGCGAGTCCTAGGTCTTTGTCTTTTAATATTCGGAGTTCAGGCCATGCCCCTATCATGTTATATCCATCAACAAGTAAGATATCTTTCATCTTACTCACTACCTATTTCATGGCGTCTCCGATACACTTCATACATGAGTAAGCTTGCCGCAACTGATGCGTTTAAAGACGTAACGTGACCAACCATAGGGATCTTCACTAGAAAGTCACATTTTTCCTTTACTAAACGACTAATTCCTTTTCCTTCACTACCAATGACAAGACCAATTGGCATCGTAAATGTTGCCTTACGATAATCATCAGATCCTAACGCATCCGTGCCAGCAAACCAGATCCCACGATTCTTTAACTCGTCCATCGTTCTTGCTATATTGGTAACTCTGACAACCGGAACATATTCAATTGCACCTGTTGAAGACTTGGCAACCGTTTGTGTTAGCCCTACTGCACGTCTTTTTGGAATAATGACTCCGTGAGCGCCGACGGCATCTGCCGTACGTAAGATAGACCCTAGATTATGAGGGTCCTCCACTTCATCTAATATTAGAAAAAATGGATCCTCCCCTCGCTTACTTGCTGCATCAAACAAGTCATCGATCTCTGCATATTCATATGCGGCAATAGAAGCGACAACACCTTGATGATTATCTGTATCAACAAGTTGTACTAATTTCTTCTTCGGGACATGTTGAATGAGCACATTATTTTCTTTTGCTAACTGAACAACTTTTGTCATTTGTCCTTTTTGTGATCCCTCAGCAATCCAAATTTTATTAATCGAGTGACCTGATTTCAGCGCTTCGATAATCGGATTTTTACCTACAATAAACTCTTGACTCATTTTCTTTTCCTCCTTTCTACTAACTTATTTTTCATCTATAATGATGACAGCTTTTTTCATAATTTCATCAAGGCGCTCTTGCTTCCCTTGGAAATAAAGATACCCTAACAATGCTTCAAACCCAGTTGAATATCGGTACGTGTTTAAGTCGGTATTCTTAGGGATTGACCCCGATTTTGCATTTCGCCCTCGTTTAAATATCGCTATTTCTTCCTCTGTTAAAAAGCTAACTTCAAGTAGCCTACCCATAATAAACGCTTGAGCTTTTGCCGAAACGTATTTCGTCGCCTCAACATGGAGGCGATGCGGCCTAACATTGCCTTTAGCAATGAGATAATAGCGAATATACATATCTAATACCGAATCACCCATGTAGGCAAGCGCTAATGCATTCAATTGCTTGAAATCTACTTGCGTCTCAATGATCTTCATATTATCCTCGTTTCCAACGAACACCTTGTGCCGTATCCTCTAAAACAATGCCTTGCTCTTTTAATTCATCACGAATTTGATCGGCAAGCGCAAAGTCTTTTTGTTTTCTTGCTTCATTACGCTTTTCGATTAATAGTTCGATATCAGCATCTAATAGTTCTTTTTGTGAATGCAAGATCAGGCCTAAAACATTTGCAAACTCATGAAATAGAGAGATAAAGGCTTCTAACACTTTTTTCGATGTTTGTTCTTCACGAAGATATCGATTTGCCTCTTTGGCTAAGTCAAACAAAACGGCAATTCCATTTGCACTATTAAAATCATCATCCATTTCTTGAATGAATCGTTGTTTTTGCGCATCAACTCTCTCAAACCAATCTGCCTCTTGGCCAAGATCCACTGACTCTTCTAATCGATGCTCTAAACTTGAAACAGCTGTTTTTAATCGTTCAAGTCCATTCCGAGCTCCCTCTAATAATTCATCACTGAAGTTAATCGGACTGCGATAGTGTGCCGTTAACATGAAGAAACGCACGACTTCTGCTGAATGCTGTCGAATAATTTCATTTGCCAAAACAAAATTTCCGAGTGATTTCGACATTTTTTCATTGTCAATGTTAATAAAACCGTTATGAAGCCAATAATTTGCCATCGGCTTACCCGTTAAAGCCTCTGATTGAGCAATTTCATTTTCATGATGAGGAAAGGATAAATCTTGACCGCCTGCGTGAATATCAATTGTATCTCCTAAATATTTTCTTACCATAGCTGAGCATTCGATATGCCATCCCGGTCTGCCCTCTCCCCATGGACTCTTCCAAGAGATTTCTTCAACTTTTGCAGCTTTCCAAAGAACAAAATCCAGGGCATCTTCTTTTCGTTCATCAACTTCAATTCGTGCTCCAGAACGTAAATCTTCGATTGGTTGAGACGAGAGCTTTCCGTACCCTTCAAATTTACGCGTTCTAAAGTAAACATCTCCCTTTGATTCATAAGCATACCCTTTATTCACTAACGCCTCAATAAAAGCAATAATCTCTGGAATCGTTTCTGTTACACGCGGATGAATATCGGCTTCCTTCACACCAAGCGCACACGTATCTTGGTGATAGGCTTCAATAAAACGATTCGCTACTTTAAAAACATCCTCCCCTAATTCATTGGCTGCACGGATAATTTTATCGTCAACATCGGTAAAATTCGAAATAAAGGTCACATCATATCCTCGGTATTCCAAATATTTTCGGACCATATCATACACAATAGGAGGTCTTGCATTCCCAATATGGATGTAGTTATAAACCGTAGGACCACAAACATACATCTTCACTTTTCCTTCCTCAATGGGAATGAACGGCTCCTTTTTTCTCGAAAGACTATTATAAACATGAATTGACATCAGATTGACTCCTTCTTTCTTTTTCTACTACACTATGCTAATAGCTAATCCATTGGTGAAGATTTGTGCCAATGTTCTCGCTCAGCTTTTAGTGCTTTTACTTCTTCTTCTAATTCTTTTAATTTATCGGCAATCGGATCAGGTAAGGTGTGGTGGTTCAGTCCATGTTCTACTTTCACTCCGTCTTGGATCACAATTCGCCCTGGTATTCCTACAACCGTGGAATTAGCCGGTACTTCTTTTAACACAACTGACCCAGCACCTATTCTTGCATTTTCTCCAATTTTAAATGAACCTAATATTTTCGCTCCAGATGCAATTAACACACCATTTTCCACTGTTGGATGGCGCTTTCCTTTTTCTTTCCCCGTTCCTCCAAGTGTCACACCTTGATAAATCGTAACGTTATTTCCGATTTCGCATGTTTCTCCTATAACGACTCCCATGCCATGATCAATAAATAGACGTTGTCCAATCACAGCACCTGGATGAATTTCAATCCCTGTGAAAAAACGACTGATTTGTGAGAGTGATTTAGCTAAGAAAAACATCTTGTGTCTCCAAAGCCAATGGGCCAACCGATGGGACCAGATTGCATGAACACCTGAGTACGTAAAAATAACTTCAAGGCGGCTTCTCGCAGCAGGGTCTTGTTCAAATACAACATCAACATCGTTTAATAACGTTCGAAACTTCTTCCTCATATGTTCCATCCCCCTTTTCAAGAAACCAGAGCATAACTGTTTGTTTCATCAACATATCAGCTATAAATATATAAAAAGCGCCTCTGTGCAATTATGCACAGAGGCGCTTTTTGCGCGGTTCCACTCTGTTTACAAATAGGCTAACGATAAACCTACTCATCTCTATAGCTTATAACGAAGCTACTCGCTTTTTCCTACTCTGCTTATCATTTCAGAAAAAGGCTCTAGGGTGCATGTTCAAAGTAAGATACCTAAACCACTCTCAGCCAATGTTGGTTCTCTCTGCAAGGAGTCACTCACTTTTACTTTTCCCTTTCAACACGGTACCATTATTTATTTATTAAACTCTCCAGGCGTGCAATTACAACTTCCTTACCAAGAAGTTCAATAGAATCTGGCAAATCACGTCCATGAGTTTGGCCTGTTGTTGCTACACGAATCGGCATGAACAACTTCTTTCCTTTATGGCCAGTTACCTTTTGAGTTGCCTTAATCGAAGACTTAATGTTCGCTGACGTAAACTCTTCTATTGTTTCTAACTCTTTTACAAATTGAGCTAATACTTCAGGTACTTGTTCTTCACTTAAAACGTTTTTTGCTTCTTCATTATACTCAATTTCCGCCTTAAAGAAAAGTTCTGTTAACTCAACGATTTCTGCACCATATTGTAACTGCTCTTGATACAAGGCAATTAAGTGCTTCGCCCACTCTTCCTGATCTGTTGTCATATTTTCTGGTAACTTACCCGCTTTTACTAAGTGAGGCAAGGCAAGACTCACTACCGTATCAAGGTCAGCCTGCTTAATGTACTGATTATTCATCCAAGCCAATTTCTCTGTATCAAATACAGCAGGTGCTTTCGAAACTCGCTCTAACGTAAATTGCTCTCCCAATTCGTCAATTGAGAAAATTTCTTCCTCGCCAACTGGAGACCACCCGAGTAGCGCTAGGAAGTTAACTAATGCTTCTGGCATATAACCTAGATCTTTATATTGTTCCACAAACTGAATAATCGATTCATCACGCTTACTCATCTTTTGACGATCTGGATTCAAGATAAGCGACGCATGTGCAAAGCGAGGTACATCCCAACCGAATGCTTCGTATAGCATCACTTGTCTTGGTGTATTCGATAAATGTTCTTCTCCACGAATAACATGAGAAATCTTCATTAAGTGATCATCGATTACTACCGCAAAATTATACATTGGAATGCCATCTTTACGCGCAATAACAAAGTCACCAATACCATCTGATTCGAATGTAACATTATCCCGAACGGCATCATCAATCTGAATGACTTTTCCTTCTGGAACACGGAAGCGAACGACAGGCTTAAGTCCTTTTGCTTCATATTCGTTTCTTTGTTCTTCCGTTAAGTTACGATCACGTCCACTGTACCTTGGCATTTCACCACGAGCTTTTTGCGCCTCACGTTCAGCCTCAAGCTCTTCCTCTGTCATGTAACAATGGTAGGCTTTTCCTTCTTCAAGCAGTTGCTCAATATACTCTTTATATAAACCTACGCGCTCCATACAACTATACGGCCCATACTCACCACCGACATCGATACTCTCGTCCCATTCCATTCCAAGCCACTTTAAACTATTTAATAGCTTTTCTTTCGCTTGTTCCACATTGCGAGCTTGATCAGTATCTTCAATTCGTAAAATGAATTTTCCACCTTGGCTTTTTGCAAATAAATAATTAAATAGTGCTGAACGAGCACCACCGATATGTAAATGTCCTGTTGGACTAGGAGCAAAACGAACGCGAACGTCACTTCCCATTAATAACACCTTCCATTTCTATCATCACTTTTTATACTTTCCCTATTTTAGCATAGAGTTCCCACCAAAAGGTTGGTTTTTAACCTTTTGGTGGGAACTCGTAGCAATGAGCGGAGCCGACGTTTTGGTTTAAGCCTTTTGAGCGAACTTCTCAAAAGGCGCACGGCGTGCGGAGCCATTACCTTCCCCGAATAAACCTCAAGGTTGGTTTTTAACCTTTTGGTGGGAACTCGTATGACTGCTGTACTAATAAAATCACAGCTTGAGCGGCAATACCTTCGCCTCTACCTGTAAATCCTAATTTTTCAGTTGTTGTTGCTTTCACATTCACCTGAGTCGTATCCGTTTCTAATAACTCGGCAATCCGTGTTCTCATATCTTCAATATGAGGAGCCATCTTAGGCTTTTGGGCAATGATGGTACAATCAATGTTTCCTAGTTTGTAGCCTCTCTCTTTCACAAGATTCCATACATGGATAAGAAGCTTTGCAGAATCAGCATCTTTAAAGGCGCTATCTGTATCAGGAAAATGCTTTCCAATATCTCCTTCTCCGATCGCTCCGAGTGCTGCGTCAGCAATTGTATGCAATAAAACATCAGCATCAGAATGACCAAGTAGCCCTTTTTCGTATGGAATTGTTATTCCACCAAGTATCAGTGGTCTCCCTTCAACTAATTGATGTACGTCAAAACCTTGTCCTATTCTCATCATGACTTTCCTAACTCCCTTTTCTTATAAATAGCCTCAGCTAACAGCACATCATCTGGGGTTGTAAGCTTAATATTTTGATAATCCGCTTCGATTACGGCAACCTCATGACCTAGCCACTCTACGAGGCTCGCATCATCAGTACCAACCATTTCAGCTTCTTCCGCTCGTTTGTGTGCCTCTTGTAATAGAGACAGCTGAAATGCTTGGGGTGTTTGGATCTGCCACAGTTCATCCCTGTTTAGCGTTTCGACTACTTTCCCTTTTTTCACTCGTTTTATTGTATCTTTAACCGGGACAGCTGCTGTTACTGCCCCTTTTTCCTCGGCTATTTCTACAAGTCGATGAATCACATTAACCGAAATAAATGGACGTGCACCATCATGCACAAGAACAATTTGTTCATCTTCGAGTAAATCAATGCCATTTTTCACACTCTGCTGTCTTTCGCTTCCACCTTGAACTACACTGGTCACTTTACCAATGCCGTTTTCCTTTGCTAAATTCCACATCATTTGACATTCGGTTTTATTTGCAACCACAATGATTTTTTGACACCACAAATCGTTCTCAAACAAACGAAGTGTATGAACAATTAGAGGTTTTCCTGCTAACTCAAGAAATTGTTTGTTTCTACCAGCTTTCATTCGTTTCCCCTGCCCTGCAGCCGGTATGACGACACTATATTTCATCCTACTTCGCTCCTATTACAGTACGTACTTATGTGGATCCAATAGACAAGCACACTGCTACACTCATACACAAAATCGTTTATTATTTTAGCATGTTCTTCCAACTAGTGCATATGTTTCATTGTGAGAATTGCTTGTACTATTGGATTTTGCGCAAAAGAGAAGCGCCACCTCCATTTGTGAAGTATAGCGCTGAATATAAATATGATCTTCGAGATCTGTCAAAAGGTTAAAAGCGACCTTTTTGACAGATCTCTTCTATTGAGCCTTTTCAAGTAATTTTGGTTTTGCAAAGATCATTCGGCCGGCACTTGTTTGAAGAACACTTGTTACAACAACGTCAATATGCTTTCCGATAGAATCACGTCCACCTTCGACGACGATCATTGTCCCATCATCTAAATAAGCAACACCTTGGTGCTGTTCTTTTCCATCTTTGATTACTTGAACTTTAAGTTCTTCACCAGGTAAGACAACTGGCTTTACTGCATTAGCTAAGTCGTTAATGTTAAGAACAGAGACTCCTTGTAATTCACAAACTTTATTAAGATTGAAATCATTCGTTACGACCATACCTAAAGAAACTTTCGCTAATTTGACAAGCTTACTGTCCACTTCAGATATCTCTTCGAAATCACCATCATAAATTTCAACATTTATAGGTAGTTCTTTTTGTATTTTATTTAAAATATCGAGTCCACGGCGACCTCGGTTTCGTTTTAACACATCTGAGGAGTCGGCAATATGTTGTAACTCTTCTAAGACGAACTCAGGGATGACAAGTGTCCCCTCTAAGAAACCAGTCTTACAAATATCAGCAATTCGCCCATCAATAATGACACTTGTATCAAGAATTTTTAATTGCTTTCCTTTTTTTACATCTACTTCTTCATCTTCGTCTTCTTTTTTCTTACCCAGATTTCTTGTTAAGGTGAATAAATTAATAAGTTCATCACGTTTTTTAAAGCCAATTTGAAAACCAAAATACCCAACAAATATGGTAACAAATATCGGAAGAACCGTACTAACGATCGGAATATTAATAGCATTTAATGGTATTCCAATTAAATAAGCAACAATAAGTCCTACAATTAATCCCATCGTACCAAATAACACATCTGTTACAGGAGCCCGCACAATCGCTTCCTCAAGAAGTTTCATCACATTCACAATATAATCGGCTAGCCAAAACGTTGCAAAAAAGAAAATAATAGCTCCAATAACCGCCCCAGCATAAGAATTCATAATCCAAACAGGCATTTCGCCTAAATTTAAGATATGGATAAGTTCTGGAATGAAGATAAAACCCAATGTTCCTCCAACTAGAACGAAGAAAAGCTGCACAATTCGCTTTAGCATCCATATTCACCTCCTTTTATTATTATAGACAAGAATACAGGATTGAAACCTAGCAAACTGCATTTCACATAAATTCTCAAAATTCTACCGTACTTCTTAAACGTACCAAACAAGTAATTTTTTGTCAATTCTGATAATTCATTATTATACAGTTAAGGTTCTCATTACGCCAAGCTAAATATGTCGGTCAACAAATAATTGTTCTTGAATACGATTCATTCCATCTTTAATCATCTTTGCTCTTGGCTCCCCGATTCCTTCTACCTCATCTAATTCATTGATACTCGCAAACATAATATTTGATAAATTTCCGTACTTCTCAATTAAATTTTCAATAATTGATGATGGAAGTCTTGGTATACGGTGTAAGATGCGATATCCTCTCGGAGCGACAGCTTGCTCCTGGATATTAATATTCTTGCCATATCCTAGCGCCTTTACAATTTCTTGTTCATCCAACAACTCTTCTGTTTGAAATTTCATTAATTCCTTTAAAATTTCATTCACATTCTGATTGCGGTTTTTGACATAATCTTTTAGTAAAAGAGCAGCTTCTTTTTCCGTATTGGCGACAAGTTCATTTAGCTGCATTGTAATTAATCTACCTTCATTCCCTAGCTCATTAATATAATTTAAAATTTCACGTTTGATTCTAAGCACCATCTGTACACGATGGATCACTTGAGTTACTTCATGAAACGTAACTAATTGTTCAAACTCTAACGCCCCTAGATTGGTAACCCCTTGGTCTAAAACGACTTTATATTTTTCCAATGTTTGAATAGCCTGATTTGCCTTCGTCAAGATGACTCCTATATCTTTTAGTGAATAACGATGATCACCTTGATAAAGAGTAATCACGTTCCGACGCTGAGAAATAGAAATAACTAAATTTCCGGTTTGTTTGGCAACACGTTCTGCTGTACGATGACGGATGCCTGTTTCATTTGAAGCAATCCCATTGTTTGGAACAAGTTGCGTGTTCGCATATAATATTTTTTTCCCATCTTCACTTAAAATGATTGCACCATCCATTTTAGCTAATTCATATAGGTATGCTGGAGAAAAGTTGCAATTTATAAAGAAACCTCCATCTACAATTGGAATCATCGCATTGTCATAGCCAATGACAATCAAACCACCCGTTTTGGCACGAAGAACATTATCAATTCCAGCTCGTAAATCTGTTCCAGGAGCCACTAGCTTTAAAACATTTTGGATAAATGCATGACGCATTTTCCCTTCACCCATTTCATTAACCTCCTAATCCAACCTCTAACGCTCTCTCTAAAGTTGATACACCAATTACATTAATTCCTTTAGGATAAGTCCACCCTCCTAAATTTCTCTCCGGAATAATAGCTCGTTTAAAGCCAAGTTTCGCAGCTTCATTCACTCTTTGCTCAATTCTTGAAACACGTCTAATTTCACCAGTTAAGCCTACCTCACCTATGGCAACATCAGTTGGACTTGTTACTTGATTGCGGAAGCTTGATGCTATACATAGAGCTATTGCTAAATCAATTGCTGGTTCATCTAAACGAATTCCTCCCGCAACATTTAAATAAGCATCTTGATTTTGCAACAAAAGCCCTACACGTTTTTCTAGGACCGCCATTAAAAGCGACACACGATTATGATCGACTCCTGTTGCCATTCGCCTTGGATTCCCAAAACTGGTTGGTGAAATTAACGCCTGTATTTCAACAAGCACAGGCCTGGTGCCTTCCATTGATGCAACAACAATCGACCCAGCCGCTCCTTGGGAACGTTCCTCTAAGAAAATTTCTGATGGATTGAGCACTTCTTCAAGTCCCAACTCTTTCATCTCAAATATACCCATTTCATTCGTTGAGCCAAACCTGTTTTTAACTGCACGCAGTATTCGATACGTATGGTGTCGCTCTCCTTCAAAATAGAGGACAGAGTCAACCATATGTTCAAGTAATTTAGGTCCAGCAATGGAGCCCTGCTTCGTTACGTGACCAACAATAAAAATTGCAATCCCTCTTGTTTTCGCAACTCTCATAAAGGCAGCTGTACATTCTCTTACTTGAGCCACACTACCAGGAGCTGATGTAATATCTTCTTGATATACCGTCTGAATCGAATCAATGATGACCAGTGTCGGATGCACTTCATCTATCGCCCGCTCAATAATAGAAATATCGGTTTCAGCTAATACAAATAAATCGGCTGATGATACACCTAACCGCTCGGAACGTAATTTCGTTTGCTTAACGGATTCTTCACCTGATATATATAAGACCTTATGCTTTGTTTCAGCTAATTTAGAAGAAAGTTGCAGCAAAAGGGTTGATTTCCCAATTCCAGGGTCGCCTCCAACAAGCACAAGCGATCCAGGGACAATTCCTCCACCGAGTACACGATCAAGTTCCATCATTGTTGTACTAATTCTCGGCTCTGTTTCACTTTGAACCGAAACAATTGATTGTGGCTTTGATCCAGTGGTGGCCGATGTTACATAGCTGCGACTTGCCTGTTTGGTACTCGGCTCAAATTCCTCAACCATTGTGTTCCAACTTTGACAACCTGGACATTTGCCCATCCATTTTGCAGACTCATATCCACATTCTTGGCAGACGAATTTTGTTTTTTTCTTTGCCATCTTGTTACTCCCTTCCACTTACTAGTACATCTATTGTAACAGAGTAAGTGGGGAAAGTTCTCTGACATTGCTTGTTGAAAAAGGTCGGTTTTACACATTTATTAAAATTAACACATCCTTTTTTTGAGAACTGTATTTAGCATCTACAACTATTATATGGTTAAAAGCCGAGGAATTATGACCCTCCCTCGGCTTTTGTTTATTTAGAGACTATTATTTATAAGGGTGTTATACTTGCAAATTCTCTTTTTCTCCAACCGTTTTCACAAAAAGCTCATTGTCTTTCACATCGATAATGGCCTTTTGTCCTTTTGAAATCGTCCCTTTTAATAATTCTTCTGACAAGCGATCTTCCACTTGCTTTTGCAATGCGCGGCGCAGTGGACGAGCCCCATACTCTGGATCAAATCCTAAATCTGTAATTTTATCTTTTGCTGCTTCTGTCAACTCTAGATCAATTCCTTGTTCATATAAACGAGTCTTTAGTTGATCAGCCAATAACGTAATAATTTCACGAATGTGTCGCTTCTCTAGAGAATGGAAAACAATCAGTTCATCAATACGGTTAAGGAACTCCGGACGGAAACTGCGCTTAAGTTCATCCATCACCTTTCCTTTCATATCTTTGTATTCCTGATCTTCACTTTCTGTTGTAAACCCTAAAAATTTATTTCTGCTTAGCGTACTTGCGCCGACATTGGATGTCATAATGATTGCCGTGTTACGGAAATCAACGGTTCTACCTTTCGAATCGGTTAAGCGACCATCCTCTAACACTTGAAGAAGAATGTTAAACACTTCCGGATGAGCCTTTTCAATCTCATCTAATAAAATAACTGAATATGGCTTACGACGTACTTTCTCGGTTAATTGACCACCATCGTCATGACCGACATACCCTGGAGGTGACCCAACGAGACGACTTGTCGTATGTTTTTCCATATACTCAGACATATCAATACGAATCACCGAGTCCTCATCACCAAATAATGTCTCAGCAACAGCTCTAGCAAGTTCCGTTTTTCCTACCCCGGTTGGTCCTAAGAAAATAAATGAACCAATCGGGCGCTTCGGATCTTTTAGACCGGCCCTTGCACGACGAACAGCTTTTGAAATCGACTTAACCGCTTCTTCTTGACCGACAATTCGTTCATGAAGAATGGACTCCATTTTAAGCAAACGGTCTGTTTCTTCTTCTGCTAATTTAGAAACGGGAATTCCAGTCCAACTAGCAACGACTTGTGCAATATCTTCTACTGTTACCTCTGTATCTTCTTGACCTTGCTTTTTCTTCCATTCATTTTTCATCTCTTCTAATTCTTCACGTAAACGCTGTTCAGAGTCACGTAAAGATGCTGCTTTTTCGAATTCTTGACTTTGAACGGCTGCATCTTTTTCTTTTCGAGTTTCCTCTAAACGCCCTTCAAGCTCTTTTAAGTTTGGCGGTGCTGTATAAGACTTTAGACGGACCTTTGATCCAGCTTCATCAATTAAATCAATTGCTTTATCTGGTAAGAAACGGTCTGATATATAGCGATCGGACATTTTTACCGCACCATCAATTGCATCGTCTGTGATTGTTACACGGTGATGCGCTTCATAGCGATCACGAAGTCCTTTTAGAATTAAGATCGATTCTTCAAGTGTTGGCTCATTTACTTTAATTGGTTGGAAACGACGCTCAAGCGCAGCATCCTTTTCAATATATTTACGATATTCATCAAGTGTAGTCGCACCAATACATTGTAGTTCCCCACGCGCAAGAGATGGCTTTAAGATGTTTGACGCATCAATAGCTCCTTCTGCACCACCCGCACCGATTAGTGTATGAAGCTCATCTATGAATAAGATAACGTTTCCTGCTTGACGAATTTCATCCATTACTTTTTTCAACCTGTCTTCAAATTCACCTCGATACTTTGTACCAGCAACGACTGTTCCCATATCAAGTGTCATAACACGCTTATTACGTAGTGTTTCTGGCACTTCGTTTGCAATGATCGATTGAGCTAACCCTTCTGCAATCGCCGTTTTACCTACACCCGGTTCCCCAATTAAAACAGGATTATTTTTCGTCCGACGACTTAGGACTTGAATCACTCTTTCAATCTCTTTGCTACGACCAATAACAGGGTCAAGGGATTCTTCTCTAGCAACAGCCGTTAAATCGCGTGCTAAACTATCAAGAGTCGGTGTATTCGCGTTACTAGATCCTGTACTTTGTCCAGAAGAATTACCAACTTCATTGCTTCCTAAAAGTTGTAATACTTGCTGACGTGCTTTATTCAAACTAACTCCTAAGTTATTAAGAACACGTGCAGCTACTCCTTCTCCTTCACGAATGAGGCCAAGTAAAATATGTTCTGTTCCGACATAAGAATGTCCTAACTTACGGGCTTCATCCATTGAAAGTTCAATGACTTTCTTAGCTCTTGGAGTGTAGTGAATGGTTTTAGAACCTTCCTGTCCTTTCCCTATTAAAGATTCTACTTCTTTTTGAATCTTTTCTGAACCTAGACCAAGAGCTTGAAGAGCTTTTGCAGCTATTCCTTCACCTTCTCTTATCAAACCGAGTAAAATATGCTCTGTTCCGATATTATTATGGCCCAATCTTACTGCTTCTTCTTGCGCTAATGCTAATACCTTCTGTGCTCGCTCTGTAAAACGTCCAAACATCATTGACGTTCACCTCCATGATTATTCGTTCGTTTCTTCCTCTAATTTTACCCTTTCTCTAATAAGGGTCGCTCTTCTTTCGTCGCGTTGCTCCGGTGATAATACTTCGCCAGCATACTGCTGCAAGAACCCCGGCTGAGTCAAAATCATTAGTTCATTTAATATGTTCCCTGAAAGTCCTTTAATCAACCCTAAATCAATACCCAACCTAACATTTGATAAACGTTGCGTCGCTTCTTTTGATTCGATCATTCGACTATGAGATAAAATACCAAACGAGCGATGAACCCGATCCTCTAATTGCAACCTTGATTGGTCTAAGAGGACTTCTCTAGCAGAACGCTCTTGTTGAATAAGCTGGAGAACCACTCCTCGCAAATCTTCAACAATGTCCTCCTCTGATTTACCTAAGGTAAGTTGGTTAGAGATTTGAAATAGGTTACCTAAAGCTTCGCTACCTTCCCCATAAATTCCTCTAACAACTAATCCTAATTGATTAATTGCTGGTAAAATCCGATTTAATTGCTGCGTCATAGCAAGAGCCGGCAAATGCATCATGACAGATGCGCGTAAACCTGTCCCAACATTTGTCGGACAACTCGTTAAGTACCCTCTTTTTTCATCAAATGCATATGTGAGGCGTTGCTCAATCCAATCATCGATCTCATTCGCTTTCTCTAAGCCCTTTCCTAATTGAAAACCAGGAAGCAAACACTGAATACGAATATGATCTTCTTCATTAATCATAATGCTTATAGCCTCATCTTTATCGAGCAAGACAGCTCCATACTTCGAATGATCAGCCAAGTGAGGACTAATTAAATGTTTTTCGACTAATACACGCTTCTCATTTTGTTTCATATCGTCAATTTGTAAGAACTCAAGTGACCCAACTGCTTGAAATTCTTCTTGAGTTAGCGCATCACCAACATGCTTACATGTTGCATAAGACTCTTCCATTGAAGCTAAAAGGGGAAACTTATATTCTTCCAGGTTTCTAGCTAATCTTATTCGGCTACTTAAGACAATATCGGAATCTGGACCATCTTTTTTCATCCAAGGGCTTAACGCTTCTGAAATAAACTGTTGGAGTGACATGATTTCAGCCCCCCTTTTGCTCATTCTTTTGTTTTTCTAATAACCGAATTTCGTCTCGAAGTTCGGCAGCCTTCTCAAATTCCTCTTGCTCAATTAGCCCTTTAAGTTTCTCTTTCAACGTTTCAATTTGCCGTTGCAGTTGAATACCTCCACCAATTCTCTCTGGAAGCTTTCCAGCATGTGTATGGTTGCCACTATGCACTCGTTTTAAGATCGGGCCTAATTTCGTTTCAAAACTCTTATAGCAATTGGCACACCCAAATCTCCCTACTTGAGTAAATTGCTCATAAGTCATTCCACATTTTCCACAAGTCGGTTTTGCCTCTGACTCTGTTTTCAATGGTTGTTCAAAATGCAATAAACCAGATAAAAGTTGGTGGATGGAAAAGCTATTTGTCCCTGGAAAATATTCTCCCTTTTCTTTGGCACACTGTTCACAAATATGAAACTCTGTTTTCTCTCCATTTATAATTTTGGCAAAATGTAAACTTGCTTTCCTTTTATTACATTCCTGACAAATCATCGAAACTCCTCCTATCTTAAGAGAATTCTTTGTATTTTAATGTTTCTAGCATCGCTTTAACAATATTTGCACGTACTTCATCTCTGTGATGAACATTAGCATTATATAACGTTCGATCTAAAACGCTAATCATAATATTTGCTTCTCTTTTTGTGATTGCTTTTTCATCAAATAACCGTAAGATAATGTTCTCAGCAGTGTGCTGATCAATATTTTTTCCGGTAATCTGAATCATTTGGTCAAATAAATCTAAGTGGTCATGAGGACTGACTTTCATGATACGGATATACCCCCCTCCACCTCTTTTGCTTTCAACTTGATAGCCTTTTTCCAAAGTAAATCTCGTTTGAATAACATAATTAATTTGTGAAGGGACACATTGAAATTTTTTGGCAATTTCACTTCTTTTAATTTCTAAGGGGTCATTTCCACTGTTTCGTATCGTGGCTTTTAAATAATCCTCAATGATGTCTGATATATTTCTCAAACTTTGTCCTCCCCTCACTATTTGACTTTGACTATCTTTGACTTTATTAATATTATATGCTCTCTATTATAAAAGTGCAATATGTATGCTTGCTATTAGTATAACCATGCTTGTATAGTCGATAACCATTTACTATTGAGATTATGTCGCTTTCCTTTACGAAAGAAAGAAATGATTTCTAATTATGATGACCATGAAAAAACGAGGTTGAAAAAAGAATTGATTCTCTATCTATATGTAGTCACAATAGATCATTTTGAATCATTTTTTAAACAACCTCGTACTTTTTTATGAAGCTAACACTTGTCCTACTAATTCTTTCGACGTGAATTTTTGATAATTTTTATTTATTTTCTTCACTTTGATATAATCTAGATACTTCTCAAAGTCGCTTGTTACATCTGATTGTCCAACTAAATATATCTTGGTCCAACCTCGATGTTTTGCTTCTTTTTCAATTGTTCCTGCTAACCTTTTATACCAACGTTGCTTATTAGCTTCTAAGCGATTTTCGTATTTATCACGATGATTGGCACCTGAAGCCATTCGCTCTCTAGCAGCAACCCCCTCATACTGCTTCCAATCTTCATTTTCCAAATCCAAGTGATACGCAAGTTCCTTCTTTACTTCTCCTAAACTCGTTTCAATTGCAAAGATGTCTTCTTTTTGTATAAATAAGATCCCCTCGGTTGGAAACTGTTCTTGAACTCTTTCTAGTTGATTAAGATCAGGTTGTTTCTCCCAATGAAACTCATTGTCTAATGATATTTGTAACTTCTTTAAAAGAACTTCACCGTTAGATGATGCAATGAGAAAAATACTTTTGGGTAATTCCAGTTGTATATGATTCATCTCCTCTTGCGCCTTTTTCTTTACCTTTTTATATGCATCTAAGTTATGATGCTCACTTGAATGAATGTACTCTTCTAATTTTTTTAATCCGTTTTTTAAACGGATCTTCCATTCTCCTTTTTGCTGATTATTACTTGTTTGGTCCGTGTTTAAGTAAATCGTTAAGCAACCTTCTTCACAATCCCGTTCTCTAAGTCGTTGGAGTTCTTTTGCAAATGTCATTTTAGCTTCCTCCTTTAAATGTGGAGAATCATCTCCATATCTTAGAGGTCTATAACCTAGTTCGAGTTTGATTAAACATGGTTATCCTAAAACGTGTCTGGTTGTAGTAGTTTTTGTTTGGTTGTATCTTTATTTGTTGATTAAGGTGATTTTTATGTAAAACAAAAAAAGTTTTATAAAAGGTATGCTCCTATTATATAGTTAGTGGACTTTCCTTAATAATATTCATAATTTCTAGAGTTACTTTTGTAAGTCTAACAGTAAAATTACAATGAAGATTTAAACTCAACACTACGTAGAATTGCCTTTGTGTTACGATTGAAAGGGGGTTATTACATGATTTAAAGAAACAGGAGACGTTTTTTAAATTTATCACACGAATGTTTATTTTTTTAATCCGCGTTAGATTTTATAAAGAGGTTTTGTCTTGAAAGAGAATAAGCTGAGATTTTCTATGCATGGTGCAATGATGTCTCTATTGGAGCACAGTAATTGCCTATTTCTATTGAAATGACATCGCATGTTTCTTGAAGATGCACTCGAAAAGTATGGTCATTCTTATTAAACACTGTAATATAGGAGGTAGTTACGAAACGCTCCTTAGGCTCACTCGAGGAAGATGCTGCTCCATCTTACCAGAACGCTTCAGCGAGCTTTCTCTTTTTTGCTAAAAAAAGACAACCCTATTGGGTTGTCTTTTATCTGCCTGGCAACGTCCTACTCTTGCAGGGGGAAGCCCCCAACTACCATCGGCGCAAAAGAGCTTAACGACCGTGTTCG
>NZ_JAWRVL010000020.1:0-81030 GCF_036663595.1 Halalkalibacter lacteus | reverse complement strand
GAATCATCGATGTCGTACTCCTCTTCATCTTCGTCGCCAGAAACGGAGCTTTGGAACATACTAAATGGAGGAAGCTGCTTCTCATCGCCTGCAACGATCACTTGCTTTGCACGATAAATCGCTGCAATACTGCTTTCCACTGTACATTGAGACGCTTCATCAAAAATGACGAGATCAAATAATCCTTCCTCAAGTGGAAAGATCGATGACACTGTTTCTGGAGACGTCAGCCAAACTGGCAGCACATCCAACAGTCCGTCGTATGCAAATTCTTCAATGACTTTACGTAGTGGCCAGATTCTTCTTTTCTTGGTCACTTGATGGTTAAGTTCTTTTACACGTCTTCCTTTCTCCGCTTTTACTTGCAGCGTCATCTCACTTAGCTCATGGTGCAAGAATTTCTTGGCGACTTCCCTCTTCTCATCGATTCCCTTCGCAAACAACTCGCGGATTCGTTCAAATTCATTTGTTGATATTTTCTTCACATCAGGATGATTCGTTTCCACTTGATCGATCCAATGAATAAACGTCGAGTTTCGGACGAGGTCTACCCAAACTTCCGGCAATGATGACGTATCGGTTAATTCTTTTTCCTTCAGCTTATCAACGACACTTTTTACTAATTCAGTACTATTCTCCAAATAAGAATCCATTTGTCGTAAGTCTTCAAAGTCTTGATGGATGTACTCTAACATCTTATCAAGCTCTTCTATTGGGATATCGCCTTCAGAGACTCGTTGTTTCAATTGCTCAACAACGTCCTCATCGATATAGGCTTTTAGCTTCTCAATCTGTTTCGCCATCGATTGTGTCTCATTCGAAAGTTCATACATAATCTTTAAGCCTTCGCGAATCGTAAGCCATTCTGTTGAAGATACTCCTTTAAACTTTTGACCCTTTAATAATTCCTCAATAATTTGTTTTCCTGTAAACGACGTCCACCACCAGAGGCGGAGACCTTGAAGTGTACGCTTATTTTCGGGGTCTAGGTCTCCATAAATTTTGCTGAGTTTATCATTTACAAGCCACGTATATGCTGGTGTGATTTTTTCATGATTGAGTGTGTTTAAATACTCTACAGATGACCGGGCCTTCGTCAGTACGTCTTGTATTGTTTCGACTACGTTTAACTTATCCTTCATTTCCATGAAAGCAAATGACTTTCTCATTTTTAGTGGATAATCATCTTTTCCAAATCGTTCATACCATTCGCCGTACGTCATCACGGCAGCAAGAGTGTCTTCTAAAGCGGTTTTGCTTATCTTCGGGAGAATGTCGCTAACATCTAACAATCGAGCCGTATCTTCCATCGGTTTTGCCTGCCCGTAAAGGTCGTACAACCTGTAACCAAAGACTTGGTATTCAAATAACGTCGTTGAGATCGAATTTAACATAGCTTCTTGAGAAGCAATTCTTTCAGACAGTTCTTTTAATTCTTGCGCTGCTTGATCAAATAACAATTCCGGCTGATTCAAAAGCTGTTCAATCTGTCCATAGAGCGCCTTGCGATCATGTTTTTCATCGTGAATGAGTGTACTATGCTCGGCAAGAGTCAAACTTTCTAAACGTTGATAGATCACATCAAGGGCAGCTCGTTTTTGACAGACAACGAGCACCTTCTTTTTTTGATGAAGGGCATCCGTAATGAGATTGACGATCACTTGAGATTTCCCTGTTCCTGGTGGTCCATGGACGACTAAGCCTTTTTGATAACGCGCCTCTTCTAATATTTCTTCTTGTGAACCATCTGTTTGCATTAAAAAAAGCTTATCTTCCTCTTTAACTAACGAACCAGAGAGTCGGTCCTTTTCACTTTCTTGAGAAAGCAATGATGAGGAATCGACCACATCATCAGTCGGATCGATGAGGTCCTGGGCCAACGCTAAATCGTCTTCTTCATTTAATTGAATCATTTGGTCATAGTCTTTGACGATCGCCGAGCCACCTTGAGGAAAATTGCCAATCACCGCATGCTTCAAGAGTGTTACGTTCACCTGGTCAGGAATCTCGTCTCGCCTGAACTCTCTTAAGCGTGAGATTTCCCCTTCTTGCACTTTGATATCCGGAAACACATCTACTAACAATGCCTTCCATTGCGCAAAATCATGAGTGATTGCTATTTCGCTTAACCCATCTAACCAGTCCTCCGAAAAGGCCATACCATTTACCTTTTTTAATGCCAGAAACAACGTGCGGTTGATTTGCGGTTCATCATCAGAGTGTTTTAACACCCACTTTTGTTGATTCACTCGATCCTTTTCTAACCGAATTGGATATAAAAACAAGGGAGCTTGAAAAAAGGTACCATCAACCATCGTCCCTTGGATAAATGGATATCCTAAATAAAAATCATAGACCCCTGTTTCATCCTCGATTGCTTTCATATTCCGAAATAAATCAGTCACTTTCTTAGAGAGCAGCAAGGAGTCATCATCATTTATTTTTACAGTAAAAAGCGGAATGTCGTTTTTGTGATTACTAAGAACTTTTGATACGACACTCTCCGATATTCCGGCCTCCATTCTTCGGTCTAACTCTGTTACGTCCAAACTCCATTTGTTATATAATTTCAGCAATCGAATCGAACGATTTCGCTTACTAATGTCATTTAACTTATCACGCATATGGACCAATTTCTCTTTCATATTTAACCCCTTTTCCCGTGTCTTCTGTCATAAACTATATGTAAACAAACGTAAATTATATTCACTACTTTTCGACTAATTGTAATTACCTAATTTTAACAAAGACAAAGGAGAAAGACCAAAGAAATTGTCGAAAATAAGAAAGGAAGGTTCCGCAATCTCAAAAAAGCACTGGGCGTTGATTTGAAGCAAAGCGACGTTTTGATATACCCCCTTAAGCTGTGATCAAACTTGAATATTACCATTTAAACACGATACACTTAACCGAAAAAGTAAACAGGTGATCTTTAATGAATAAAAAAGCAAGACGTGAAGAAGCCACCTTTGCGGGTGGATGTTTCTGGTGCATGGTAAAGCCATTTGATGAATTTCCCGGTATTTATAAGGTGCTCTCCGGCTATTCAGGAGGCTACAAAGAAAATCCATCGTATGAAGAAGTAGTTTCCGGTTCTACAGGTCACCGAGAAGTTGTACAAATTACTTTTGATCTAAATGTATTTCCATACGAAAACCTACTGAATATTTATTGGAGAAACATTGATCCGACCGATGAAGGCGGTCAATTTCACGATCGTGGGGAACAATATAAAACAGCGATCTACTATCATAATGAAGAGCAACAAAAGTTAGCAGAGGAATCAAAGCGTCGGCTTGAAGAAAGCATGAAATTTAATAAGTCTATTGTAACGGAGATTCTCCCAGCCAAAACCTTCTATCCGGCCGAGGAGAAGCATCAAGATTATTATATGAAAAATCCATATCATTATAAACGCTATTATGAGGGGTCAGGACGAAAAGGATTTACCGAAAACAAATGGAGGGTAGAAAAAGACCCAAAACAACTTAAAGAGAGGCTGACTCCTCTCCAATATGAAGTGACTCAAAATAATGCGACAGAGCGGCCATTTGAAAACGAGTTCTACCATAACTGTGAAGAAGGAATTTATGTCGACATTGTATCAGGCGAGCCCCTTTTTAGCTCTAAAGATCAATACGATGCTGGATGCGGCTGGCCAAGTTTCACAAGACCAATAAACCACTTCCATATCACGGACAAACTGGATAAAAGTCACGGAATGATACGCACAGAGGTTCGTAGCAAATATGGCGATTCCCATCTTGGCCACGTCTTTTATGATGGACCTAGAAAAAAAGGCGGTCTCAGATATTGCATAAATTCTGCCGCATTACGCTTTATTCCCAAAAATAAATTGGATTCAGAAGGATATGGAGAGTATTTATCCATTTTTGAGGAAGGTGAACAAACATGAGTAAAAATTTTGATATGCAAACAACAAATGTACAAACTGCAACATTGGGAATGGGATGATTTTGGGGACCAGATGCCCGGTTCGGACATCTACCAGGAGTTATTAGAACACGTGTTTGTTTTTCAGGTGGTACCACCCCTTCTCCAACCTATCGGAATATAGGTAATCATACAGAGACGTTAGAAATTAGAAAAAATTATAACTAATAAAATAAATGGGGGTGTCTCAAAAGGTCAAAAACAGACATTTTGGGACCCCCCTTATGTATTTCGGGGTCTTAAAAAGGAAAAATCCGTTCTAAACTAATGTATGAGAAGGATGACAAAAACAGTCCAAAGTATGATCGTTCACCAACCCTACCGCTTGCATATAGGAATAACAAATTGTACTGCCGACAAATTTAAATCCATCTTTTTTTAACTTTTTGCTCATATGATCACTTATTTCGCTTGTCGCAGGTACTTCTTTTACTGTCTCCCAATGGTTAATCATTGGTTTGTTGTCTACAAAGCTCCAAATGTAATGAGAAAAGGAACCGTATTCTTTTTGAATTTTTAAAAATGCTTTGGCATTTGTTACGACGCTTTGAATTTTTAATTTATTCCGGACAATTCCCTTATTTTCTATTAAAGATTGTAGTTTTTCATCCGTATAATAAACAATTTTTTCTACATCAAAATGATCAAAGGCTTTTCGGTAATTTTCTCTTTTCTGTAAAATTGTCCACCAACTAAGTCCCGCCTGTGCTCCTTCTAGGCAAAGCATTTCAAATAATGTCCGATCATCATAAACAGGTACTCCCCATTCTTTATCGTGATACTCAATATATAGAGGCTCTTTTGCTATTACCCACGTGCATCGTTTCATCACTTGTAGCTCCCTGCTTTAGTTTCTAGTTAATCTCTATTTACGAATCTGTAATTTGCTTTTTAATCAAAGCCCCCTCCTCAACAACAATAATCATAAGGATGAAGCGGACGCTCAGCACGAAATACCCACTTGGGCTTTACCAATGGATCCTTCCAATGCCACGCTCCGAGCGCCGCTGCACATGCATCAATTGAATGACTCTCTTCTTCTACAAAAGCAGGCACTCCTGTTACGTTTTGTTCCCCTAGCCATTCTCTTATATATTTTCTTGCTGGTAGATCCTTTTTGTAGTTCAGCACAAGCTCAAGTTCTTCCTTCGAAAACCTTGATCCAATCACAGCACCTGGGTGCACTTCCACAATAGAAATAGGATAATTCGTTCGTAGATTTTCAATTTCCCTGCTAAGCCTTATTCCTCTTAAGGTTAGATACACCATTTTAGTTAATGTAGGCGGCATGATTGACCCGGACTTCATGCCTAATGAAACAATGTATTGCCTCAATTGTTTATCGCTTATCCTATCTCCCCCGCCGTCTTGATAGGATAAAGGGGCATCAATGCCGATTACGACTTCATCGTGTTGGGCTTGTGCTTTAACCTCTTCTATTATTCTCTGATCCCCTATATTACTGATTGATTTGATGAATGCTAACCTCCCGTCACGTATTTCAAAAACAGTCAATACCGTATCCTTATGGTTACTGGGCCCAGATAAATCTTCCATTTACACAATGCATGCCCATTAACAAATACTTTCGCTCACCGACTTGAATATATGATTCGCCAGATTGAATCGCTTGCTTAATGTCTTTATTTCTTATACTGTTGTACGAAAAGTTCAAAAGACAAGAAATGATTCCTTGCGTAATGATGTAGAGACTACCTGCGAAATGGCCAACACCTTTTTCTAATTAATCTTCATTTGTTCCGTAAATAATTAGCAAGACTGCATCATATTTTCTTCAATAATAAAAGCCGCCCGATTAAAGCGGCTTTTTCTTTTATTCTTTTCTTTCAAACCAAGATTTCAAAGGAACTAAAATAGGAACCAGAATTTTATAATTGCTGATTCCTAACACAATGGCCTAAGCTTTTTTACAAATAAATCTAATAGCTCTTTGGCACTATGTACTTCTTTATCTGGTTTATAGGTAGCATTGGCTGGTAAATCTTTCTTACGATGATTCATCCAGACAGCCTGCCAGCCTGCTTGTTTTGCTCCGATAATATCTTTTTCAAAATTGTCCCCAATATAAACCGTTTTGGTTTGGTCAAGTTCTATTTTCTCTTCAATAAAATCAAACACTTCTCTTTTCGGTTTTGCATGACCAATGGTTCCAGAAATAAAAGTCATTTCTGCAGGAACCCAGCGACTAAGGCCGAGCTGCTTTATTTTCATTGCTTGATGTTTTTCCTCACCATTGGTAAGAATCCCAAGCTGTTTCCCTTTTTTGTAAAGTGCATTTAGTAGTTCTTCCACTTCCGGAAACAATGTAATGTTTTTTTGTTCGGCAACATACGATTCATGAAAAATAGCCGCTTTTTCCGTATCTAAAGGAATGTTAAAGTCCTTAAAGGCAGCGATAATTCGTCCAGTCTGCCATTCAAATTGTGATATTTCACCTGCTTCACTTTGATCAAATAAAATCTCACTATACTTTCGACTAGCTTCATATAATTGATCAATTTCTTCGTCTGATAATGGCTCTTGAAACAGCTTCCTCACAGTTTTATGAAAAGATTGTGCTTGGTCATATAGTGTATCATCGACGTCAAAAATTATCGTATCCATTCAAAACCCTCCTCGTATTATTATGATACCACTTATTTATGCTAGAAATTGTTTAAATTGACTCAAATCCTTCATATTGGAAGCAACGGGACGGTTTGAGACTGGTGAAAAAGTCTATAAATATTTGAGTAAGTGCTCAACACCTACTGAATACGGTGGTTTCTCTTATGTGAGACACCTATATATCGTGTTCAATTATTCAATTTATTACTTTTTCACTGGTCCCGGACGGTTCTTGTGCTTCCTTCGTTTAGCGAAACAAAAGAATCAAGAGATCCGTCCCTTTGCTTCCGAAGATATAGTCTGCACAAAAAACAATATGTCTGTTTGTTGCGCCAGAGCCAATATAAAATAGATAATATACTTTGTAATAACACTAGTTCTCAACTTTTCTTATCACCACTCAAAAAAATATTTAAGTGTTAATGTAATCGATGTATAAGAAACTATAGCCAGGGAAAACGGTACAAAGTGAGCATTGCTCTCCTTTGGTAACTCGTTTTTTAAGACGTTTAAAATCATTGCACCTGAAATGAAGGCATAAACAAACGATTGCACCATCGATGATACGGTTAGCCAAATTGCAAGTCCCCATCCGATTAATATCCCAAAAGCGAGCACGAATCTTCCAACTTTATTATATTGATCTGGATTTTCTAGCCATAAGTCATTAGCAACTGCGATATAGTGTAGACCAATTGCCGCCCCATAAAATGCGGCTTGAATACCTTCTACGTTCGATGCGACGACAGTATAAGAAATAAGCATATTGTATAAAGTGTAAAAACCAATTTGGAGCCAAAAAAAATGTGTTTTTTTCTGCAGAACCTTTGAGTTGAGCAAATGATAAAGATTTCTCTAGTGCATAAAATAACAGTAACCCCAATAGACCAATAACATATAATTCCGATTCCATTGCTAGTGTACTAGAGTAGTCTTTAAGTTTTTGTTGCTCTTTATGTAAAGAAGGTAACACATATACGAATACATATGAGACTGCTAGTCCAACTGAAAATGACAACCATCGTAAACGTTTAAAATGTTCAGAAGGAATGATTTTATTTGCTAATAAATGAATTGTAATGAAAAAAACCACAATAATGATAATGTCGAAGGACATTGCTCTCGCTCCCTAAAATTTCTTTTATTTTTCATATCCCCCTTTCATAGCTAAATAAAACTAATATATATTAGAAGCTTATGGGAGCATAAGTAAAGAACAAGAAGTTACTAAAGAGAGAGGTGTCTATGAAGCAGGGAAAACTTAATTAAGGAAAAATAAATCCCTAGCTTTTTTATTGCGCAGTATTTAGTCTACTATGTAATATAAGAGTTTACTAAACAATCTGGCCCGTTTTTTGAATAAAACACAAGCTTACTTCCAAAATACTGAATCCAATTATCATGCATATTGACATTACAAGGTAAATAACAGGGATAATATTAAAGAGAACACTTATAATTTTTAATGAATAATCTTGTGTGAAATTTGTGTAAAATGATTTATATGTCTATTCATGTGAATAGTTTCAACTGCTTCTTTTGTTCCCACACTCCACATGTGCAGAGTGTATGTGGAACAAAAGGGTGATGGTGGGTTTATTACATTCTTAAGACCTTTTTCTTTCAGAAAACAGACTTTATCAAAACAAAAGTTGCCGGCTACAAAGGAACTTGAAACTGAATAAAATAAGTACACATGAGTTGATGTGATTCATTTTTCCTCTAACTTTTTGAGAGTTACATCATTTCACTGTCCCCGTCCCATCAACTTCTTTTCCAAAGTTATCAAGCAATGCACGCACTTCATCTGTTGATTTCGTGTTCATCAATTGATTTCTTAATTCACCAGCTCCACGGAATCCTTTGACATAAATTTTGAAAAAGCGATGAAGCCCTGTGATTGAACGTGGCAGTGCTTCCGCATATTGATCTTGAAGATCAAGCTGCAGTCTTAAAAGATCAAGGTATTCTTTACTGCTATGCTCTTTTGGCTCTTTTTCAAAAGCAAAAGGATTTTTAAAAATACCTCGCCCGATCATAACGCCATCAATACCATATTGTTCAGCAAGCTGCAGCCCAGTTTGACGGTCAGGAATGTCTCCATTGATTGTTAGTAGCGTATTTGGTGCGATACGGTCACGTAATTTTTTGATTTCCGGAATTAGCTCCCAATGCGCATCTACTTGGCTCATTTCCTTTCTTGTACGTAAATGAATAGAAAGGTTCGCAATATCCTGTTTTAAAATATGCGTTAGCCACTCCTCCCACTCATTTACATCGTTATAGCCAAGTCGTGTTTTCACGCTGACAGGCAGCCCGCCCGCTTTTGCTGCTTGAATAAGTTCTGCCACAACGTCTGGACGCAGAATAAGGCCACTACCTTTCCCTCTCGATGCCACATTCGGTACAGGGCAGCCCATATTAATATCGATGCCTTTAAATCCTAGCTCTGCCATGCCAATACTCATTTGACGGAAATATTCGGGATTATCCCCCCAAATATGTGCCACCATTGGCTGTTCGTCTTCTGTAAAAATCAAACGGCCACGCACACTTTTCATGCCCTCTGGATGACAATAGCTATCCGAGTTTGTAAACTCTGTGAAAAATACATCCGGTCGACCGGCTTCACTTACTACGTGACGAAAAACAACATCTGTCACATCTTCCATTGGTGCAAGTACAAAAAATGGTCGTGGTAAATCACGCCAAAAATTATCTATCATTTCAAACTCAAATCCTCTCACTATGGATACAACTTCAAACTCTCGGTCAAAAAATATAAAGCCAAATGTTCCACTTCTTTTACACTTATATCATGCTTAATAACTTATTATCCAACACAACAGCTACGATAAATAACTCACTGTCTGAACCAAGCCCATTGACCAGAGATTAAATAGCTTTGGAATTCGGCGCAGTAGCAAGGATTACTTTAACTCCACCAATGCCCTGAATGGCTACAAGATCGCCCGGTCGAGCTTTGCTATTTCTTAATGCACTAAACGTTGTTTCACCAGCACACATAAGTGGTGCTGCTTCTAATACAGATAATTCATTTGGAATGCTTGACAAACTATCCTTGTGGGGCTTTGCGGGTCAACGGAATCATGTTTAAACTCCTATCATCTTTGATATCATTAGTATAACTTAGCAACTTTTTAATGACGAATTATATATTACGTAAAAAGCGAATGAAGGCACGATGATCAGCAATGTGAAACCGTGAAAAGACTTTTCACCTACCAACAAATTCCACATACTAGCAATCATGAAATTCCGTGCCTATCACTGAGATATTCAAGCTCTGAAACCAAACGCATATGGCCTTTCGCTCTGCCAATTCGGAGATAACACACAATTGAGCTCTTAATTCATAGCTTCATTCAAGCATTCAAAATAACTGTCTACCAATACAAAAAACGCCGTATGCAAACGACGTTTTGTTATACTCCCTTACTAGCTGTGATCAAACTTGAATATTACCATTTAAACACGATACACTTAACCGAAAAAGTAAACAGGTGATCTTTAATGAATAAAAAAGCAAGACTTGAAGAAGCCACCTTTGCGGGTGGATGTTTCTGGTGCATGGTAAAGCCATTTGATGAATTTCCCGGTATTTATATGGTGCTCTCCGGCTATTCAGGAGGATACAAAGAAAATCCATCGTACGAAGAAGTTGTTTCCGGTACTACAGGTCACCGAGAAGTTGTACAAATTACTTTTGATCCAAATGTATTTCCATACGAAAAACTACTGAATATTTATTGGAGAAACATTGATCCGACCGATGAAGGCGGTCAATTTCACGATCGTGGGGAACAATATAAAACAGCGATCTACTATCATAGTGAAGAGCAACAGAAGCTAGCTGAGGAATCAAAGCGTCGGCTTGAAGAAAGCATGAAATTTAGTAAGTCTATTGTAACGGATATTCTCCCAGCCAAAACCTTCTATCCGGCCGTAGAAAAGCATCAAGATTATTATAAGAAAAATCCATATCATTATAAACGCTATTATGAGGGGTCAAGACGAAAAGAATTTACCGAAAACAAATGGAGGGTAGAAAAAGACCCAAAACAATTAAAAGAGAGGCTGACTCCACTCCAATATGAAGTGACTCAAAATAATGCGACAGAGCGGCCATTTGAAAACGAATTCTACCATAACTGTGAAGAAGGAATTTATGTCGACATTGTATCAGGCGAGCCCCTTTTTAGCTCTAAAGATCAATACGATGCTGGATGCGGCTGGCCAAGTTTCACAAGACCAATAAACCATTTCCATATCACGGATAAACTGGATAAAAATCACAGAATGATACGCACAGAGGTACGAAGCAAATATGGGGATTCCCATCTTGGCCATGTCTTTTATGACGGACCTAGAGAAAAAGGCGGTCTCAGATATTGCATAAATTCTGCCGCATTACGCTTTATTCCTAAAAATAAATTGGATTCAGAAGGATATGGAGAGTATTTAGCCATTTTTGAGGAAGGTGAACAAACATGAGTAAAAATTTTGATATGCAAACAACGAATGTACAAACAGCAACATTGGGAATGGGATGATTTTGGGGACCAGATGCCCGGTTCGGACATCTACAAGGAGTTATTAGAACGCGTGTTGGTTTTTCAGGCGGTACCACCCCTTCTCCAACCTATCGGAATATCGGGAATCATACAGAGACGTTAGAAATTGATTTTGATCCAACGATAATTTCTTATGAAGAGATCCTAGATATTTTTTGGGAAAACCATAATCCGCTAAGGGTTAATGATTATAAAGGAAGGCAATACATGTCACTTCTTCTTTATCATAATCATGATCAAAAAGATATCGCAGAGAAAAAAAGAACAGAATGGGAACACATTCTTAATGGAGACATACAAACTGAAATTGCTTCCTATTCGACATTTTATCTGGCAGAAGATTATCATCAAAAGTATTATCTAAAACGCTTTAAGAATGCAATTGAGAAACTGAATACTTGTTTCCCTAATCACACCGATTTTGTTAATTCAACTCTTACAGCTCGTTTAAACGGTTTAGCAAAAGGGTATGGAAGTCCTCCTGAAATCAGAAAAGAAATCAATGATTGGGGCCTAAATACAGAGAATAAGAAAGCGTTAATTGAATTATTAAATCAGATTCGATGGTAACTAACTGCAATTAGAAAAATTATAGCTAATAAATAGGTGTGTCCCAAAAGGTCAAAAATAGACCTTTTGGGACACCCACCCTTATGGATTTCGGCGTCTTAAAAAGGAAAAATCCGTTCTAAAATAATGTATGAGAAGGATGACAAAAACAGTCCAAAGTATGATCGTTCACCATTCCTACCGCTTGCATATAGGAATAACAAATTGTACTGCCGACAAATTTAAAACCATCTTTTTTTAACTTTTTGCTCATATAAGCACTTATTTCGCTTGTTGCAGGTACTTCTTTTACTGTCTCCCAATGGTTAATAATTGGTTTGTTATCTACAAAGCTCCAAATGTAATTAGAAAAGGAACCGTATTCTTTTTGAATTCTTAAGAATGCTTTGGCATTCGTTACGACGCTTTGAATTTTTAATTTATTCCGGACAATCCCGTTATTCTCCATTAAAGATTGTAATTTTTCATCTGTATAGTGAACAATTTTTTCTGCATCAAAATGTTCAAAGGCTTTTCGGTAATTTTCTCTTTTTTGCAAAATCGTCCACCAACTGAGTCCCGCCTGTGCTCCTTCTAGGCAAAGCATTTCAAATAATGTCCGATCATCATAAACAGGTACTCCCCATTCTTTATCGTGATAGTCAATATATAAAGGCTCTTTTGCTATTACCCACGTGCAACGTTTCATCCCTTGTAGCTCCCTGTTTTTTGCTTTGCAGTTATTCTCTATTTAGTCAATATTATTACTCTTACAAAATTCCTTAGCTATTTCCTTATAACAATGATCACGGTAATCATACCATTGTTCCGCAATTTCTAACCGATAGACATCGTCCTTAAATCGTCGAAATGCTCCCTTCCCTCTAATGGCATTAAGTAATATGTCTTGTTTTTTTTGATCAGAAAGGCTATAACAAAACCTTTCCATCATGTCATACTCATGAATATCAAAGCTAGTAGGGAGTGAGGCATATTTATCAAAACTTTCAACTATGTCATACGCTAACTTCACTTCATCTTGTTGCCATTCAGGTAAATGATCAAATTCCTCTTCATCTTCCGCAATCCATAATGACGCACTTGAGACACAAACGATTTCTCCCACTATGTGTTCTAATTTCACTTTCATAACCTTGTCCTCCTCTATTCTCATTAAAGCTTCCATTCGCCTATTTACACCTAAATATTTATTGATAAGATTACTTCAATATGTTGTTGGCGCTTTTTTGATATGTCTAGTAATTCATTTTCCACTACATCATCATAATCAAGGACGTGTCCATTTCCCATAGATTCGTCATACTTTTTTTAGTAAAACATCCATTATGTTCAAATCTACTTTAGGGACCCTCGCTCCAAACGCTCTTTTCTGGAGCAGAATGTTAGGTGGCGTAGTTTCATAGAAAAGCATCACCCTTTCAAAGTCAGTCAATAAATTCGTTTCCCTTTTTACATTTAGCTTGCTGGTCAATCCGGTGGACAGGTTGGCAAATTAAAAAGTTGCAAACGTTTGATCACGTTCCATCACCTTACCTCCCTCGCATTAAACAAAACCAACAGAACGTAAATAAGTCACACTCAACTCCACACTTTCAAGAGTAGGTCTCTCAAAATCCTCTTGCTCGACAAAATAGTATTTCACCCCCACATCAGCTAGAATTGGAAACACCGCACGATAATTAATGATCCGTTCCCTACTTCTGTGGATTGCCCCGCTCTATCCATATCTTTCACATGAATAAGCGGAACATAGCCTCTGTATTTCTGCAATGTGGCCACTGGATCAAAGCCCGCATAACGCACCCAAAACAAATCTATCTCAACGTGCTCTAGACATTCAAGGGTTAACATACGGCCCCAGAAACTGATTTAATTAATAACTGTCTATCAATACAAAAAACGCCGTATCAAAACGACGTTTAATCAATATTATTACAGAGCTTTAACCATGCTTTTTACTTTATGAACAGAGAAGACAGCATGCAAGAAAGACGCAGTGGACGTGTTGGTTTTGGATGATAATGGGAATCATTAACTCTAAATCTTTAATTACACCACCTCACTTCTTTTTCAGTGCCTTTAATTTTTTCATTACATTATTCGGGCCTGTTCCAAAGTAATCGTAAAGCTTTGAATACTCCTCATATAATAAATCATATACTTCCGCATTTTCAGAGTTAGGATAATACACCTTTTCATCTATTGTTCCCATGGCGGTGCTGGCTTCAGAGATATCGTCATATCCGCCCCTAGATGAGCCAGCTGCTACCGCTCCAAATATAGCACTGCTTAGAGCCGGCCCTTGAGAGGCCCCTCCAATCTTCACAGGCATATTAATGACGTCTGCATAAATTTGCATAGCTAAGGAATTCTTTTGCGCAATTCCCCCAGATGCATAAAATTCATTGACAGGAACATCATTTTCTCTAAACGTCTCAATTATTTTCCTTGTTCCATAGGCCGTTGCCTCTATTAATGCCCGGTAGATTTCTTCAGGTTTTGTCTGTAATGTTAGCCCGATGATTAATCCTGTCAGATTGACATCAACAAGTGTAGATCTGTTTCCATTCCACCAGTCTAATGCAATTAATGCATTTTCACCGGCCTTCAGCTGTTCTGCTTTTTTCGTTAAATAGTCATGAATACTGATATTTTCTTCTTTTGCATTTTCATAGTATTCATTGCTCACACAATGATCAACAAACCATCCAAATGTATCCCCTACACAGTTTTGCCCTGCTTCATAACCGAAGAAGCCTGGAATCACGCCATCTTCAACGACACCACAAATACCGGGAACATGCTGCTCCTTATCACTTAATAGAATATGGCAGCTTGATGTTCCGATAATATCAAGCATTTTTCCCGGGCCATTAATCGATAAGGAAGGTAAAGCTACGTGTGCATCTGCATGGCCGACTGCAACTGCCGTTCCCGTCCGTAATCCTGTCAGTTCAGATGCTTTCCCCGTTACTTCTCCCGCTTTTTCTCCCACTGGGGAAATAGGGCAGTTAATCTTATCCTCAACGATATTTTCCATCCGCCAATCCAGTGCTTTGAAGAATGTTTTATCCGGATATCCGTCCTTTTTATTCCAAATTGCCTTATATCCGGCAGTACATGCATTTCGGGTTTGGACCCCTGTAAGCTGCCAAACGATCCAGTCTGCCGCTTCAATAAAATAATCTGCTTCTTCGTAAATATAAGGTGCCTCATCTAAAATTTGCCATACTTTCGGGAACAGCCACTCGGAAGAAATTTTGCCTCCGTAACGCTTTAACCAATCCTGATTCATCTCTTCCGCAATTTCGTTTAATTTGTTCGCTTTGTCTTGTGCAGCATGATGTTTCCACAGCTTTACGTAAGCATGTGGTTCATCTTTATATCTATCAATAAAACATAAAGGTGTCCCGTCAGATTTGACAGGTAAGATTGTACAAGCTGTAAAATCAATCCCAATCCCTATAATATCATCTGGATGAACACCTGAATTTTGAATGATGTCCGGTATCGTTGCGGAAAAAGCATCTAAATAATCCTGCGGATGCTGAAGTGCCCAATCAGGAGGTAATTCCTTACCATTCGGAAGCGATGTATCTAACACGCCATTGGGGTAAGAAAAAGTTGCTGATTCTAATACTTCTCCTGTCTTCACATCCACTAACACCGCCCGGCAGGAAAGCGTTCCAAAATCTACACCAATTGTATATTTTGACAAAGTAACCGAACCTCCTCTATATTCAGATAATTACCACCATTATTTAGTAAGTCTTTCTCCAACCTTGCCACCTGGATGGATCACAGCAAATTGTTCTTTCGTGAATCCCATGTCCCGCATGACAGCAATAGTAATCGCATCAAAAACAGCTATCGTTGATAAAATACTTGAGGTTGCCAACATATTAAAATCATCTGGTTCTTTACTAATCTTTAATTTAAGCAGGTATTCACATTCCTTAGCCATGTATGACTCTTCTGATTCCGTTACGGCAATAAGAGTAGCTCCCTTTGCCTTACAGCTTGGAATTACACCGTTAATCTCTTTTGTGGAGCCCCCTTTTGAAAATAAAATGACGACATCTTCTTTTTGTACAACGCCCAGTCCTCCATGGACCGCATCGGACGGGGTTAAAAATAAAGACGGACGCTCTACGCAATTTAGGGTGTGGGCAATCTTTCTGGCAGCTGCTGCAGATGTCCCGCATCCAGTGGTAACGATTTTACCTTTACAATCTCTAATTATATGAAATACCTTTTCTATCTGATCTTCACTCAAATTATCCCTTATTTCTAATATGGCTTCCGATTCTCTCGTGAGCGTTTGGTGCATGGAAGTGAAAATGTCCGAAAACATGACACAACACCTACCTTTCATTTTTTATATTTTATATATCGAGAACGGTTGTTTCCTTACCGTACACCTCTTCCCAATCCTTCCTGAATTTTTGTACAGCCGCTTCGATTGACGGCATTTCAGCCTCTTTTAATAGTTTTTGACTGACTGTTGCACACTGGGCACTGACTTCATACGTGTTCATCACTTGACCAATGTTTTTAAAACTGGCGGCCAAGATTTTTGTTTTCAGATTATTACCTTTAATTAATTTGGAAAGATGACTTATAACTAAGATTGGATCAATATTACTGTTCTCCATTCGGTTATAATATGGAGCGATATAATCAGCACCGGCCATCATTGCAAACGTACCTAGAGCCTTTGTATATATAGCAGTAGCGGTGACCTTAAAGTCCTCTTTTTTTAACGTTTGTATTGCCTTTAATCCCTCTTCATTAACAGGAATTTTTATATAGATGTCTTTTCCGAGTAACTCTGCAATTTCACTTGCTACTTCAACCATTTTTTCATGTTTGTCTGTAGTTACTTGTATATGCAAGGACTTTTTATAGCCGATCAGATTTTTGATTTCCTTGAAATGCCGAAATAAGTCAATTGGTCCTTCTTTCTTCCTTCAAAATACTCGGATTTGAGGTGACACCAGCAATGGGGAAAGCGGTTGAAAAATATTCGATTTCATTAATATTTGCGGTGTCTAACATTAACTCAGTAATCATTCTAAATTAGCGTGAAACTCCCATAATTGGTCCATCTGTATATCGTTTATTTCCACAATTATGATTGCTGTAATATCGCCGAATAGTAATAGTGACTGCTCAAATAGCGATGTCATCGGCTGTCGCGATTGTATTTCATCTGATTTATTTGCTTTACTTTTCACTGGTATTCTGACAAAAAGATCCGAATAATCCTTCATGCTACTGTCCGGATTACTCCCAATGTGGATAACTTTTGCGCCGATTACTTTTGCTTTCTCTGCAATCTTTAAAGGGATAAGAGTTTCTCCACTCCCCGAACCAACAATTAGTACATCCCTATCAGTCATAGCTGGCTCGGTTGTATCACCAACGATGAACGTTTTCAAGCCAAGATGGGCATATCTTTTACAAATCGCTTTTAAGGAAAGGAGTACTCTCCCGACACCTACAAAATAGATCTTATCTGCAGACTGGATCAGATTAATATATTGGAAAACATTATCAGGATTCACTGACTTTAACGCCTGTGAACATTCTTTAAATACCAGGTCGCTTTTTTCTAAATAGAGGTTTGTAAGGATCATCAAATTTCCTCCAAATCTATCCTATTAGTGCTTTTCACTTCATAGGAGTTCAATATATTTCTTATCATACGTGCGGTTTCCTTTTTGTTTTCCTGGCCGGTTATTCCGTTTCCGACGATGATAATTTCAGGCTTGTATTGCACGACCTTATTTACGGAGTTTGCATTTATACCTCCGGCAATGGCACAATGATCCGAACCCACTGCAGACTGAATTCTCGCTAATGATTCAAATGGGCTCTCTGTTTCCTGCACGTCAAAGGCAGTATGGACACAAATATAATGAACACCTAAATCAACTAATTGTTTCGCCCTTTCTTCTAGCTTTTCTACGCACATCATATCTGCCAATACTTTTTTAGAAGATGCATTAGCTGCCTTTACTGCGCCTTTAATCGTTTCATCATGTGTAACTCCCATTACACTGACAATGTCGGCACCGGCTTTAAATGCTATTTACGCTTCATATTCACCCGCATCCATAATCTTCGTATCTGCTAACACTATTTTTGCTGGAAATTTTTCCGAGAGTGTCCGGACAAGTTCCATTCCATAATCAAGGATCATTGGTGTTCCCACTTCGATGATGTCGATATACTCTCCAACCGTATATAAAATGTCTGTTGCTTCCTCAGTCGTACATGTATCTAATGCAATTTGTAATTTCATATGCACCATTCCCCTTATATTCTTCACCTCAAATGCATATATGGAAAAGTAATATGTTATTTAATGAATTTATTCTCTTCTACAATCTCCTGTATAAAAGCTTTTAGGAGACTTCTAAGCTTGAGAAGCCCCTATATTTTCGGTACTCCTGTTCCGGCGGTTTGAGATTATCTGTCTGAAAATCCTGCAATTTTCAAGAATTGAGTTTTCTTTGTAGAATATACTAGATGATCCGCCCACATAAATATCGGCGCCCCTTTCATTCATAAGTTTTGCATGTTCAAAACTCACGTTGCCGTCCACCTCTATTAGAATGTGACCGTACCCTTTCTCATCCAACATTTTGCGGAGTTTTGATATTTTTTCCAAAGTCGTCGTCACTAATTTCTGACCAGCAAAACCGGGGTTCACTGTCATGATTAAGATCATATCCAAATCAGGAAGAAGATCATCAAGCATACAAATTGGTGTCCCAGGGTTTAAGGCAATACCAGCCTTTGCTCCTAATTTTTTTATACTGTTTACAGCTCTATGAATATGACTTGTAGCTTCGTAATGAATGCAGATCATATCTTCCGGACTGCAATCTGACAGATAATGGAAACTATTTTCAGGCTCCGTTATCATCAAATGAATATCGAGCGGTAGTGTCGTAATTTTTCTAATAGATTTTATAAAGTCAAAGCTGAGGGTTATGTTTGGCACAAAGTGATTATCCATCACATCGATATGCAAATAGTCCACTCCTGCTCTCTCTAAGATTTTAATGTCCCGTTCAACATTCATCATATCTATACACATTAAAGATGGAGAAATTTTACCTATCATAGCAACCTCCTAATTTGCAGCAAGCTTATTATTCTTTTTATCTATTACCTTTAGGAATTCATCAACTTCCCTTAAAGTAGGAATAGAGGTCAAAGCACCTTTTCTCGATACACAGAGAGCAGCGGCTGCATTGGCATGTTTAACAGCTTCATCCAAGTCCATCCCCTGACATAATTTAAAAGCCAATACCGCATTAAACGTATCTCCTGCCCCTGTTGAATCAACTGTTTCTATTTTGTAGGCTGGATACATTCTTCCTTTAGTTCCGTCATAGATATACGCCCCCTGGCTTCCCATCTTGAGAATCACAAACTGTGGCTCAGCCTCAGAAAACAATCGTTTTGAAGCTTCAAGTGCCTTTTGTTCACTATCTACTGTTATCCCTGTTAAAGCTTTGGTTTCTGCTTCATTAGGTGAAATGATGTACATTCCCTTTAAGCTTTCTAGTGAAATTTTCATGGCAGGGCCAGCATCCAAGAAAACAGGAATCCCCTTCGCACTGGCAAATTCATACGTTTTATAAACTGTCTCTAATGGTATTTCCAGCTGCATGACTACCATGTCGTAATAATCTGAATTTATTGCTTTCTTCACATCTTCAGGACGTAAATTATTGTTAGCTCCTAACACAACATAAGAAACATATTTTCCAGACGGATCGACCATAATAGGTGCCAGTCCTGTCTGGGCTTCTTGATCGAAAACGATATGACTTGTATTCACACCTGCTTTTTCCAATTCTCTTGCAAGGATATAACCGTTATCGTCCTGCCCTACTCTGCCTACCATCGTTACATCTGCTCCTTGAAGTGCTGCAGCATAGGCCTGATTTGAGCCTTTCCCTCCAATCGAGTAAAGGTAACTCCTACACGCAACGGATTCACCATAATCAGGTATTTTAGGAACACCATAAATATTTACATCCATATTCATACTGCCAACAACTAGTATTTTAGGCTGTCTCATATATCCTCCTCCTGAACATTTTTGGGCACTCTATTGACTCATCCTTACTAACCGTTGCTGCTTTCTCTTGTCCAGTACAAAATTCACAATTAGAACAATGATCAGAGCGCTTCCCCAAATTAAGTCGCGGTAGAAGTTACTAATCTGCGGAAACATATTTAAATAAGATGAAATGAGCTGTACGATCAGTGTCGCTAAAAAGATGCCGTAGATTCTCCCTTTACCCCCATCCGGATTGATGCCTCCTAAAACAGCAATTAATATCGTCAGCATGACAAAACTTGAACCAAAGTCAGCTTTCGCAGAGTTAATCCTTGCTAAACTTAATATTCCAGCCATTCCAGCTAATGTTCCAGAAAGGATATATGCCTTCATAAGTATTTGGTTATTATTAACCCCAGCAAATCTGGAAGCTTTTATATTTGTACCTAATAAATACAACCTCATTCCAAACTTTGTCTTCCCAATAATGTACGCAATTGCAATCACCGCCAAAAGGTAAATGATAAACGACAACGGGAAAACTCCGAAAACATTGACCCGTCCGATTTGGGTAAATGCACTTGGAATACCGCTGACAATACTTCCTCCGGTAATGATAATGGAAATACCCATAAACAACTGCATCGTCCCTAACGTAGCAAGCATCGCCGGAATTCTTAGCCGTGAGATTAAAAACCCGTTAAACGCACCGCAACATACTCCTGTTATAATTCCTATTAAAATACCGATCCCTATGATAAAAAATTGTTCAGGACCTCCATCGACTGGTACAAAATTTCGTAAAAACAAACCGGTTGTTATAGCACTTAAATTTGCAATATAGACAACAGACAGGTCAATTCCCCCTGCAACCATCGCAATACCGACACCCAATGCCAGTAACCCATACTCTACTAATTGCCGTTCCATCGAAATGAAATTTCCTAATGTTAAAAAGCTTTGAGGTTTCGTAATACTGGCAATTGTAAAAATAATCATAAAGATAACTAACAGACGTAAAATATTGCCATCGATTTTAGTAAAGATATCCCGGTCAAAAACAACGCCTTTTTCAAGTTGGTCTTTTGTCACTACAATTTTCATCTTAAGCTACCCCCTTTTTCAGCAAGCTCTGTTTCGAAGATTTCACATTTTGAACTTGAATCACTGAGATTGCTGTACCTGCAATGATAATCGCTCCGATGATAAATCGCTGCCATGTAATTGGGGCACCAACTAAGATTAGACTGTTAGAAATGATCGTTATGAGTAATGTCCCTAAAATACATCCCGTTAAAGTCCCTACTCCGCCCATCAGACGTGTGCCGCCTAGAATAACCGCTGCAATAACGATCATTTCCATACCCGCAAATTCCGTCGGAAGGAAGAACATAGACTGAGCAGAATAACAAACACCTGCAATTGCCGCAATTCCGCCGTTTATAGTAAATACTCCAAACTGAATACGTTTGACATTAAATCCCGCTCTTTCTGCTGACGTTTCATCACCGCCGACAGCGTAAACACCCCGCCCAATCATTGTAAAATTCAGAACAAGGTAAGCAGCCAAGTAAATGCCTATAAAAATTAAGAACGTCATTGGCAGAGCTGAACCTAAACCAGTAACAGGGTTTACAACTGAAATCAATGAATTCCTTCCAAACTCCTGCATGACTGGAGGCAAATTCACCCGTCCTGCCTGAAAAACACCCAGCAGTATCCCACTGAATATAGATGTCGTTGCCAGTGTTACAATTAAACTTGGAAATTTATATTTTGCGATGATAAAGCCATTGACAGCACCCATTAATAATCCACAAACGATCGCAATCAAAAACACCACGATAATTGGGCCATTATAACCAGTGGCAAATACAAATTCCGTTGCTATATAACTGCTCAATGCTGCGATTAATGGAAAGGAAATATCAGGCCCTGTACTGATAAAGCCCAGATAAGCACAAAGGGCAAACATTCCAGGTACGATCATCGAACGTAAAATATCAACAATATTATTATTTGTGAAAAAGACTCCTGATTTAAATTGAATAAACAGACTTAACAAAATAATCGTTAATAATACGAAAAATTCCGGACGCATCAATGTCTTTTTTATGCTTTCCTTTGATACAGTAAACATTGTTCACACTCCTCTTAAATGTAGTTGGACAATAGGTCGACCGTTAATTCGTTCCCCTCTATCTCACCTGTAATTTCTCCACCTTGCATCAAAAGGGTTCTGTCACAAGTTTGAATAATTTCCTTGATATCATCGGAGACGATAATAATACCCATTCCATCCTTTGCCAGCTTACGAAGCAGTTTGTGAATGTCATGTTTTGCTCCAATGTCTACACCAACGGTTGGTCCGTTTAAAATTAAAACTTTTGGCTCAGCTGCCAGCCAGCGTGCTAACACGACCTTCTGCTGGTTACCGCCTGAAAGGGTTTGAACAGGAAATTCATCATCATTCGTGGCAACCCCAAGGTCCTTCACCCATTGTTTTGATTCTTCGTTTAATTTCCTTTCATTTATTAAACCGAGTTTATTTGAAATTTTCTCCAACCTTGTTACTTCAATGTTCCATTTAATCGATTGCGGTAAAAACAAACCTTCCGTTAACCGGTCTTCAGGAACTAACGCGATCCCTAACTCTTGTGCCCTGTCAGGGTTAGGAATTTCTACTTTTTTATTGTCTACTAAAATATCTCCTCCAAAGGGAGCCAAAAGCCCGAATAATGCCAAGGATAACTCCGTCCGACCTGAACCAAGCTGACCTGTGATGCCTAAAATTTCCCCTTGTCTTAATTGAAAACTGACATCTGAAAAACCGGGTGCGCAAAGATTCTTCGTTTCCAGTACCGCATCACCAAAATTGGTTTCTTTTGTGATCGCATCCTCATCAAAGTTACGACCGGTCATGTAATAAGCAAATTTGCTTTCATTCATTTCGCTTACCGGGCATGAAATGACGTTTTCTCCATTGCGGAAAATGGTGATATTATCACAAATCTCAAAAACTTCATCGAGCTTATGTGAGACAAAGAGGATCGTCACACCTTCTTCTTTCAATTTATTAATAATGTCAAATAGCCTTTTTACTTCCTTTTTCGTGAGGGCAGTAGTAGGTTCATCCATAATAATAAGTTTTGCATCGTCCAATAATGCCCTGGATATCGCTATTAACTGTTTGTCTGCAACTGGAAGTGTCTCCACTCTGGCATCTAAATCTACTTTGAAGTCAATCTTATTTACCGCTTCTTGTGCAATCCTGCGGAATTCCTTTCTATTAACGAATTTCTTTTTATTAGCCAGGACTTTATTAAAAGCTAAATTTTCTACCACCGTAAGATTAGGGAAGATGGAGAAATCCTGATAAATAACTTGAATTCCTGCCTTGATCGACTCGGCTGGAGTAATCGAATTATATTTGTGGCCGTTAATTTCAATATCACCTTCATCTGCTTTGTGAACGCCAGAAATCACTTTAATAATTGTGGACTTCCCACAGCCGTTTTCTCCAGCCAGGCAGTGAATTTCCCCTTTTTTAATGTGCAGGTTCACACCTTTTAGTGCACGCACACCTCCAAAAGATTTCTTAACACCTTTGACTGAAACAATATACTCTGACATCGTATCCCTCCTCCTAACTGTTTTTCCTTTAAACACCTTTTAGATTTTTTAATTTATCTTGTTCAAATTCTTTTCAGCACATAACCCTTGATCTAATCATTGAAGAACTACGATTCCGCCTTGTTATAAACGCTTCGGAGTTCGCACATGCCACTTCATCAATAATGAAGGAACAAATTGAATGTGATTCGCTATCCATCATCCAGGGGTAAACCTACCCTTGTTATAAAAACAGATCTGATTCTATTCTTTTAACAAGAGTACGAAACTCACGATTGTATTTAACAATGCATAACATGCCTTCATTAAAAAGAGCCTACTTATTCCAGGTTTGATATAAAGAAATACCGAATCATCATACTTGGATGATGAACGGTACTTCTTTATATATTAAGTTTCATAGATTCAGATCTATGGATTAGAAGTCAAAATCATCAATATTGTCAGCACTAATATCTAGTGGAGCATTCCCAATAATTGTTTTGTTCGCTCCTTCAAAAATCTGAACATTTTCATAGCCCGTTACTCCTAAATCCATACCTTCAGAAATTTCTTCGCCAGCCAAAATCTTAGCTGCTACCGTCACCATTGCATATCCTGCATCTTTAGGGTCCCATAGTAATAGTCGGTTAATTGTTCCACTATTGATATAAGGAGAAAATTCATTTGGAGTACCTACTCCCACAACCGCTACTTTATCTGCTAATCCTAATTCTTCTAGTGCATTTGCAATCCCTGGGCTGTCTGTTGAAGCGACACCTGTAAACCCTTTCAAATCAGGATGAACGTTTAGGATCTCCTTTGCTCTTTCATAGGAAGTACTAACACTTTCTTCTGATTCTGCACTAGGAACCTGACCGCCATTAATTAGCTCCATATTAGGATACGCTTCCAATTGACGGTCTTTCTGTGCACTCGCATATTCCATGTGGGTTGTACTAGTGGTATATCCAACCATCATCGCATATTTACCTTCCTCGCCCATTTCCCTTGCAAGAGCATCCATAATGGTGGAACCAAAGTCTTCCGATGTGAAGGCTTCCACATCATAAAGTGTATTTACCTGGTTTGATGCTTCATGAGTGACAACAACGATTCCTTGAGATAAAGCATTTTCTAACGATGCTTCAATGGCACCTGGATCAATTGGAACAACAGCTATAGCATCCACACCTTGAGCAATCAGGTCATCAATTACCTGTACTTGAGAAGCTGGGTCTGCATTGGCAGGCCCCCTTTGGATTACATTAATCCCCATCTCTTCTCCAAACTCATTAACGCCAATTTCCATTCGTTGGAACCAAGCTGCTGTATTATCTTTTGTTACAACACCAATCATCCATTCTGACTTATCTTTGTCTGACACGTAGTTGGCAGGATCGAACAAGTCAGAGACGTCACTGGAAACAGATGCATCATTTGATGAATTTTCATTTGTGTTTCCTTCTCCCCCTGTTGTTTCATCAGAACAAGCTGCGATCAAAAATGTAACGGCTAAAGCTAGTAAAACGAAAACAAATTTCTTCATAATTTACCCTCCTTGATAGTTTGTTATTTTAATTCAACTGTAATTTGGTTAAATTACAACTGCCCGTTAAGGCTTATTCTAAGTTCGCGTGTTTCGTAAACATTTCCGCCGCCGTCTTAGACAGCGCTTCCATAACTTCCATCACTAACGAATCCAAACAAATCAGCAAGGACTGCTCAAACAATGTTCCCATTGGCTGAATAGAAGTAATGGCACTCTCCTTATTCGACTTCGGAGTGGGAGAGGGTATTCTTAACGTAATGTCAGCGGCTTTCCCTAGTGTGGAATCTATAAAGCTAGTAACTGTAATAATCTTAAGCCCTATTTTCTTAGCTTTAGAAGAATAGGACTTTAAGCTTTCTGTTTCCCCAGATCCAGTACCCAATATCAGCAAGTCACCTTCTTTAGCATCCGGAGTGGCAGCGCTTCCAATCACATGTACATCAAGCCCCAGATGCATCAGCCTCATCGCGAACGCTTTCATCATAAAGCCGGAACGTCCTACTCCGGCTACGAAAATACCGTTAGCACCTACAATCGATTCAACAACTTGCTTACATTTTTCCTCTTCCACGTTTTCAAATACGGAAGAGAGTTCTGCAACTACAGTCCTTAACGTTGGTTTAATCATCTTCACCTACCTCCTATCCCAACGAAGCATCGCTGATACTTAGTACTATATAGGTATTTGTAAGACCATTGAAGGAGATAAAATTCAGGTTAGTGGGGGAATATTCGGCATTGAATCAATAGGAAAATTTAGTAAGTTATTACACGGAGTTCACAACGAGATGACGAGAGTAGCTGAAGTCTAAAGAACTTCTCCACTCAACTTAATAGGTAAGAGAAACAATAAAAAACGAGATTCACTATCAAAAGTGTCATCTCGTTTTCTTTATACAACTCTATCTACCTACTTAATTGAGGTTCGTTTAAAATAGGATTCCCGGTACTCGGAAGGGGAATATCCTTGCCATTTCTTAAATAACTTACTAAAGTACTTAGGATCATGGTAGCCTACTAAACTTGAAATATCATAAATCTTTATATCAGGCAATTCCAATAACTTCTTTGCCTTTTCAAGGCGCTTTTTTGTTACGTAATCCAGTACCGTGACTCCCGTCATTTTTTTAAAGTATTCGCAGAAATAAGTCGGGTTCATATAAACATGATCCGCTATCTTTTTAACCGTAATATTGTCTCCGAGATTCTCATGGATCCAATCTTTCGCCTGCTGTATCGAGTCCGGATGATCGTCTCTTAATAACTGGATTTTTTTCATTATGCTCATCAGCCAGTCTTTTGTTTTACCTTTCAGTTCAGAAAAACTGGATGCCCATTTCGTCATTTGTATCGCTTCCGTCAGCAGATAAGGATCTTCCCAATACCCGTCATTCTCCATCCATAAATTGACGATTTGAATAAACAAGTAATGTAACGCTTCCTCTACCAGCCTTGGAGACGATAAATGCTCCAGCTCGTCAAAAAAAGTCTGTAAAGCTTTAACTACTTTTTTCTCATCATACTTTTCAATTCCATGCAAAATCTGCTGAGTACGCATATAGATCACAGGAGTAGAACCTTTTGGCTTCAGGTCATGAGCCTCATTGATTAAATCATATTTAAAAAGCTTATTCCCGCCCTGAATCAGGCGGTACTGCAATAAAGATAGTAATTGATTTTTATAGCTCGGCAATTGTGTTAAGTCATGAAACACACTGCTCTCGGAAATGGAAGCGGTATGAATCGTAAAGCGGCGAATGTTATCTTTTACCTTCACAAGAAATTGTTCTGTTAAAGCGGAGAATTCATTCATCTCTAGTTTGTCCTGTTCAAACAATAAGACCCAAAAGTTATTTCTTCCGTTTCGCCACCACCATTTTCTTGTACCATAATTAATAAACTCATTCATCAGCATCTCTTCTAATATGTTTTCTACCGCAAAACTCCAAATCTCACATTCCTTCGACTCTTCCCCTTTTCTCCCAGGTACAGTCTGATCAATACTGATATATGAAAGTTTATACTTGCCTGTTGGAAATTCCTTAGTCCAATTAAGAAAGGAGACATCTTTATCATTAAGCCAGGTCATCTCACTTAACAGCTGAACCTGAGTGGCGTATGTCAGTTTTGATGCTCTTTCCTGAACCTCTTTTAGGCTTTGATGTTCTTCTCTCTTCGCTATTATTTTTTTTTTAACTTCTTGTAAATCCACAGCAAATTGTTCCCTATTTATAGGCTTTAAAATATAATTAATAGCCCCCTCGCGAATTGCAGTTTGCAAGTATTTGAAGTCATCAAATCCGCTGATGAAAAAGGCAAAAAAGAAATGGGATTTTCTTAACTCTTTAACTAAGGTTAAACCATCCATTTCTGGCATCTTTACATCCGTAATGAGAAGGTCCACTTTTATATGGCTATTGATTATCGCGTCATACGCTTCTTTCCCGTCTGAATAGGTGCCGACAATATCCCAGTCAACATCAAAAGATTTCACAAGGCGCTCAATCCCTCTGCGAATCCGCGGTTCATCATCAACAATAATTGTTTTAATTGCTACCATTTTCAGAAAACCCCCTACTGTTTATATACTTTGAAACTTCTGTCCCAGGAATTAATGAAGTCCGAATAACAACTTCTGTTCCCTTACCTTCCTCACTATTAATTTGAACACCGTACTCTTTTCCAAACATCGTTTCAACACGAGCGTGAACATTGCTGATCCCAAATCCTGAGTCACGCTCTCCGATTGGACCAGATTCCAATTCCAGCAGTTCATATATTTCCGTCAATTTGTTACGGTCAATTCCCGGCCCATCATCCCGGATGATAAACAAAACATCTTCTCCATTACCGGTAACTTCCTTTATCACATCGATATGGATCGTAAGTTTTCCTCGCTTTGTAAACCCGTATTTAATCGAGTTCTCAACAATAGGCTGCAAAATAAACTTTGGAGTATAGTAATCGTCACAATTTATAGTCTCATCTATATGAAAATCAAGCTGGTCTTCAAACCTGAACTTTTGGATACTTAAGTAATCACGAACATGCAATACTTCTTTTGAAATCTGAACGAGCTGATCTTTGTTGCTGAGTGAAAAACGAAGCATCCTCCCAAGAACGGTTACCATGTCAACGACGATATCGGAGTCACCTTCCTCTACCGCCATTCCGATTGTCTCTAACGTATTGTACATAAAATGGGGATTAATTTGAGACTGCAGTGCATAAAACTCCGCATTCTTTTGTCTCAGTTCATTTTGATAATTGATACGGATAAGTTCCCTTATTTTTGTAACCATGGAACGGAAGCTACGTGCAAGCAATCCAACTTCATCTTTGGAGTGAATTGGGATTTCAACCTGAAAATCACCTTGCTCCACATCTTTCATCAGCCGTCCTAACGTACTGATAGGTCTTGTAACCGTTAAAGCCAGATAAATGGAAATCAACGTTGTTACCAATACGAGAAGAATTAACAGGATTATAATGATATTAGTAACAACATCTGCCCGTTCCGTTAAAAATTTAGTCGGGATGCTGTGAACAAGTATCCAATCCATGTTTGTTGTTTCATCTAAACTGATTAATGTACTTACACCTGATTCATTTGAGTGAAAACTTCCATTCAGTATCGGATAATCATTAATTTCGTGATAGGTTGTTCCGATTTTTGACGAGTCGGTATGATACAGGATTCGGCCATTGCGATTCATAAGCCACATGTCCGCTTTATCTTCGTTATCCAGATTATAAAATACCCTTTCAATAAAGGCAGTCTCTACAGCAATATACAACGTACCTATAGTTCTCCGATTATCAAAATCGATAATATTTTTCTTTAATAGAAAAAAAGGGGGTTTCCCTTCAAAAACTAAATCACTTTGATAGGGAGGCAGCACCTGCATATCTCCCACAAAAAGAACTACTTCTTCATTATCAGTAAAACTGTTTTCTAAATAATGTCCTTCATATCTGAGACGGGAATTTTCAAACACTTGGTTATTTGAGGTCAGAAATACTCCTAATATTTCAGAGTTATTACTACTTAAAAATGTGCTTAAAAAGAAGTTTCTAACAATATAATGATCCCTATTCCCCTCTGAAAGACTTGTGGTTTCACCTTTCCTTAATATGGCTACTACACTTTCTGAGTTATAAATTAAATCTGGCAAAGTGGCCAGTTCCTTAAATTTGTTTTCAATATTTTCATTCGATTGCTTCAATAATTTTGGGATGTATTCTCCTAATTGCTCCTCAATCGACTTCGTGTATTGGGAATAGGCAATGGAACCTAAAATGGCCATTGGGATGACTGTCAGCAGAATATACGTGATTATGAGTTTAGTAGACAGCCGGAAGTTTACAAATTTAAGCTTTTTAATCCTCTTAAAAATCATATTGATCTACGTTTTCCTTCGTAAAATCAAGTGGTAATCCCATAATTACTGTATCCCCAATCACTCGTATATTTCCGTTCTTCGGAATGTTTTGGCCATCGTAAGGTAACGTTCCGTCTAACAGATCCTTTGCTAGACTGACAGTCAAGTAACCCAGCTTTTGCGGGCTCCATAATGTATTTACATGAACGGTATCATCTTTTACATATTCCCTGATTAAGTTTGGGGTTGTTGTTCCAATTAAAACAATGTCCCCTTCTTTATTTCGAAACTTTAAGGCTTCCGCAACCGCCGGAGGATTAATTGTTGATATTGCAATAATTCCTGTTAAGTTCGGGTACTCTTCTATCACCTGCAATGCAGTTGTATAAGCTTTATGATGATCCTCATCCGTTGGAATAATATCCAACAGCTTTAAGTTTGGATAATATTCTTCATTTTGAACACGAATCCACTCAATCCAATCATTTAAATTTGCAGAAGAGGCGGATCCTGTTAAAATGATATAATTTCCTATCTCTTCTGTCCGTAAAGCCAGGGAATCCATTAAATGGCGCCCTAAAATTTCTGGATCAAGCATATTGATATAAAACTCTCTAAATTCAGGATCCGTGTCGGAATCCCAAGTTATAACTTTTATTCCCTGATCTCTTGCTTTTTGTAAGGCAGAGCCTAATTTACTGGGATCATTAGCAGCAATGGCAAGAACATCAACATCCTTTGCTATCATTTCTTCTATTACATCTTTCTGCGATTCCCATGTTGCATCACTAGGTCCCCTGAAGATCACTTCCACTCCTAAATCTTCCCCTGCTTCGATTACTCCCTCTTCAACAGCATAAAAGTATGATATCCCACGAATTTTCGAGACGATTCCTATTTTATACTTATCGAGATTTTCTATATTTTCCTGTTCTTCCGCCTGTTTCAATGTTTCACCGTTAAAGATAACTTCATATTGCGCCTTCGTACCGCAACCGCTTACAACAATTGCGAATGTGAAAAATAAAGTGACTGCTATCCCCCTGAACATAAGCACCTCCGTTGGTTATATCCATAATCTCTCACTGTCCTCTACAACTGAATATTTTTACGTATCTCATTGAATGAATTTCATAAATCTGATCCTAAGTGGCCCAACGGTTTTAAAGCATGAAAAAAGGAGTACCTCCCCAAAGGTCGAATTTAGTAAGTAACTAGCAAACTAACTCGAATGGGAGGAAGCCCCTTATGTCTATTGTACGACAAGAGAGCCTTTTTAGCATGCAAATTTTATTTGATTTAGAACCTACCCAACGCTATGATGAGATTTTTTCAGCAGTTGATATCAATCCTATCCTTACTGTCGTAGCGAAAAAATCCAATTCAGGTAGACCTGTGGAGTTGAACTACCCTGCAATGGTTCAAGCACTGGTAGTTAGGAATGTAGAGAGAATACCTGAAATACAACTCCTAGTAGAACGATTAAATACAGATCTTAAGTTCAAAGTTGATTGCGGATTTTTAGTCTCGGATTCCGTTCCTTCTGAAGCTTCTTTCTCAAGAATGATTACAAAGATTAAAGATAATACAAATGTCCTTGAAGTGATTAAATCTCAAATTATTCTTGATGCGATCAATGAAAAGTACTTTCGTGATACAAATATTGCCCTCGACTCTGGCCATTTTGAAGCGAGAGATCAAGCACCTTCGAAAAAAGAAGTTGAAGAAAAAGCAATGCCAAAGCAACGTGGCCGCAAATCAAAAGCTGAACGTGAACAATGGTTAAAAGACAAAGAAGCAAAGGAAGCCTCGTTGCCAATATTTGAAAAGAAAATTGAAGATCAGTTAGACGTTTCCAATGATGAACTTCATGGTCAAATGCCTCTTGAACCTAAATGGGGTGTAAAGAAAAATAGTGAAGGGAGAAACGTATTTTGGTTTGGTTATAAAGGACATGTGGCTGTCGAAACCAATACACAATTTATTCTTCACTCAATGATGTCTTCGGGAAGCCTGAACGATGGAAAGGCAGCTATCCCACTATTAAAAGGAGTAGAGAAGTACTTTCCGACCTTTCACTTGAACACGGCTATCATGGATGCAGGCTATGATTATGACACCATTTACGAACAGGTCCATCGCATGAAGGGGTATTCTCTTATCGCTTACAACAAAAAGAACGAAGCAGTCCCCCTTGGTTTTGACGAAAATTTCGCTCCGACTTGCGTAAGAGAGCATTCCTATCGATATGATAGTTTTGATAAAAAGTATCAAACCTTAAAGTATACCCATCCTAAAGAGTGTGCAGATTGCCCATTAGCTAAGGATTCACTATGCCAAAAAGTCTACAAGATAAGGATAGCAACCGATTTGCGACGGTATAGTGCACCGGCACGTGGCTCAATCGCTTGGAAAGAACGCTTCAAGGAACGTAGCTCAGTTGAACGAGTCATTGGATATTAAAAGAATTTTTCCAGTTAAATAATGTTAGATACCGAACTGGAAAACGGGCAAAAATTCATTTTGATCTAGTGACTCTTGTTTACAATGGTATGAAATTAGCAAGCATGAGACTTGCGAGAAAACGATCTACAGTCAATTTAGTAGCAGCTTAATTTTTTAAAAAAACAACATTACTTTCACTCTGGAAGTGTCAGCTTTTTTTTAAAATCGAATTATGAAATTGGTTCCATTATATAATAAATTTTAATAAATATTTAGAATATTTCATAAAAAAGTACTAATCATTTAGTATCACATTCAATCTGTTTTATAAGAACGGTTCTTTAAGGGGACAATCAAAAGTTTTGCGAAAAAGGCACAACTAGCGGATTTCAACTGCTCGTTGTGCCTTTGTCTATCAATATTCATCACTTCTGAATGTTAAAAAGCAGTGCCCTCTAAGCAACGTGTGGAGCCATTACCACTTCCACGAAGACCCTTAAAGGACTTTTTCAGTGGCCTCAGTGTTTTCTTCTTTTTTGTTAAATCACAAAATGTGGTGATGAATCATAATTTTGCAGTTTTGAATTAATTAGGGTTACAATCTCAGACTCTGTAATAACTTTAATGTCATTTATAGTTCTCTTATCCGTTCCAGCTGTCTTTGAGCCTGTGTTACTCTTAATTGTTTGATAAGCTAGCAGAATATTTTCTCTTGATACGATTAAATCATATAGGTTTTGGAAAGTAGTGCTTTTCCTCGATTCATCATACAATTGGGTGAACGTATCAGTGAGATTATAATATTCCCATGTTCGTAAAGTCGTCTACACTGTGGCAACCTCCATCATCAAGGTTGTTCCCACATTCTTACCCAACGATGCAGTTCATTGTTGAAAAATTGATTGTTTCATAGATTAGACTTAGGGCTATTCCTCCATTGCCATTACAGAAATTTCATCAGTCATGCCCTTACTCTCACAAGGATAAATTCATTTCAGTTTTCACCTTATAACAACCACTAGGTTGATAGCCTGAACAGTGTCCCTTGCTTTCCTAGTTCCGTTATTTTTAGCTGTGCATCAATCTTTAGGTGTTTCCTTTGAGCCTGTGAGCTAGATACCCTCGTTGTTAGATAGTATGTATAACTAACATATTAGACTCATATATATTTAAATGTTTAAGTTACCAGCAAAGGAGAGAAGTCAGCATGAATCAACAAACACCATCTTTTGTGAGTCAGATTGATCCGTACGTATATCAGACACTTCAAGAAATTACTGGGACTATGGTAGTCATTCAAACAACGCGCGGGACAGTTTCTGGAAGGCTTAAAACAGTTATGCCTGATCATATTGTGGTCGAATCAGGTGGATCTCCTTTCTTTATTCGCACTCAACAAATTGTTTGGGTTATTCCAAAAGGATAAGGGGGCAATGCAATGTTTAAGCGTGAAAACCGGTTGTTAATTGACCTGCCAATTCCAGAGCATGGAGATCCGAACGCAGCAGCAGCCGTTCAGGAGCTTTTAGGTGGAAAGTTTGGAGAAATGTCGACGTTAAATAATTATATGTTCCAATCCTTTAACTTCCGCCAAAAGGATAAGCTCAAGCCATTTTATGACCTTGTCGCTAGTATTACTGCTGAGGAATTCGGACACGTTGAGCTTGTTTCCAATACAATCAATCTTTTATCAAGAGGAAATACCTTTTACACTGGAGACCCAGACGTTACGCCTTTACGTGAGGGGAAGGATAGTCGAAATACTTACCATTTTATCGCCACTGCTCAAACTGCTTTAGCTGGGGATTCCATGGGACGCGCCTGGACCGGAGACAATGTTTTTAATAGCGGAAACTTAGTGTTGGATTTACTTCATAACTTCTTCTTAGAGGTGGGAGCCCGCACACATAAAATGAGAGTGTACGAAATGACGGAGCATGAGACCGCTCGCGAAATGATCGGGTATTTATTAGTTCGTGGTGGAACGCATGTGTTGGCCTATGCTAAAGCATTAGAGATTGCCACAGGTGTTGATGTAAAGAAAATGATCCCGATACCAGATTTATCGAATACAAAGTTCGACCATGCACGAAAGTTTGAAGATCAGGGATTAGCAAACGTTTTATATACATGGAATGATGTCGGAGATTATGCTGATATTAAACAAATATGGAAGGGGAATAATCCAGAAAACGGTGACCGACTCATAGTTAAAGAGGGAGCACCAAAAGGAGCACCAATTCCAAACTTAGATGATCTTCCTGAGCAATTTGCTCCTGGAATTGATCGAGATGATTATGCAAGAATTATGAAACGATTGATGGAAAACCTCTGAAGACTAAACTCATTCTTCAATCGTGAATATGTCGTTCTTTTCTTCATTGAATTGGTTCGCAATTTAATTTCTTATTGTTTCTTCATCTACTGTTCCTACTGTGGCACAAAAATAGCCCCTTTCCCATAAGTGCTGGCCCCAATATTTTTTTCAATTCGGGAAATTGATACTGGAGAAGCCTTGATGATCTCCCTTTTAGGTACTGCATGATTTTACTTGGAGCCAGACTCGGTGGACATGATAACAATAAGTGGATGTGGTCTTTTCCAACACTTCCTTGCAAGATTGTGATGCCTCTTGCTTCGCATCCTTGCCTGATTAATTCTCGCGTTCTTACGGCAATCGGACCACGTAACACCTTATATCTATATTTTGTGACCCAGATTACATGAAACTTGATGTCAAAAACTGCATGACTATTCTTCTTATATCCGTCCATACGTTCACCTCATACCTTACGTATGGACATCGAAGGATAAGGCTAAAAGCGTATACCGTCTAAAGACGGTGGAGTTAGACCACGCGTTTGGAAATTAAATCGTCGAAATGCTCCCTTCCCTCTAATGGCATTAAGTAATATGTCTTGTTTTTTTTGATCAGAAAGGCTATAACAAAACCTTTCCATCATGTCATACTCATGAATATCAAAGCTAGTAGGGAGTGAGGCATATTTATCAAAACTTTCAACTATGTCATACGCTAACTTCACTTCATCTTGTTGCCATTCAGGTAAATGATCAAATTCCTCTTCATCTTCCGCAATCCATAATGACGCACTTTAAAAAAAGTTCCTGTCCCCCAGTACGTTAACGTACCGGGGGGACAGGAACCCGTATTTATTTTTAATTATTTGAAAAGCCGATGTCCTTCGGAAACAGGATATCGGCTTTTTTGATGTGAAAAAATGCTTATGTACAAAATCTTAGCTATGCACGTCTTCTAAACCCACCCTCTAAAACGAGAGGCTTCTGCCATTCGTTGAACCCCCACCATATAAGCGGCTAGACGCATGTCAACTTGATGTCTTTGTGATATTTGAAATATTTTTTCAAATGATTGCTTCATAATCGTGCGTAATTTTTTATCAACCTCTTCTTCATCCCAATAATACCCTTGATTATTTTGAACCCATTCAAAATAGGAAACCGTGACACCACCTGAGCTGGCTAATACATCTGGCACTAAAAATTTGCCACGATCTGTTAATATTTTAGTAGCTTCTAATGTTGTTGGTCCGTTTGCAGCTTCTACGATAATCTCCGCCTTAATCTCATGAGCATTGTCCACCGTAATTTGATTGGATATCGCAGCCGGTACAAGAATATCACAATCAGACTTCAACAGCTCTTCATTGCTTATCGTTTGCTTAAATAGATTGGTCACCGTGCCAAAGCTATCCCTCTTACTTAACAAATAATCAATATCAAGGCCATCCGGATTATAAAGAGCTCCATAAGCATCGGATATTCCGACTACCTTCGCTCCAGTATCATGCATGAAAGCAGCTAGGAAGCTCCCTGCATTTCCAAATCCTTGTATAATCACTCGTGCGCCTTGTAATTTAAGACCCTTTTTCTTTACAGCCTCTTCTATACAAATGGTTACACCCCTTGCTGTAGCACTTTCTCTTCCATGTGAACCACCAAGGACAAGTGGCTTTCCTGTAATAAAACCTGGTGAATCAAATTCTCGAATACGGCTATATTCATCCATCATCCAAGCCATAATTTGTGAATTTGTAAATACATCCGGTGCCGGAATGTCTTTTGTTGGGCCTACAATTTGACTAATGGCTCGTACATATCCCCGACTTAACCTTTCTAATTCTCTAAAAGACATGCTTCGCGGATCACATACAATCCCACCCTTCCCCCCACCATACGGAAGATCAACAATTCCACATTTTAAACTCATCCAGATCGATAACGCTTTCACCTCTTCTTCACTTACTTCAGGATGAAATCGTATTCCTCCTTTTGTTGGTCCTATAGCATCATTATGTTGTGCACGATAACCAGTAAATATCTTTACTTCTCCGTCATCCATACGAACGGGAATACGTACTGTAAGCATTCTGATTGGTTCTTTTAGCAGCTCGAACATTTCATCTTTATAACCTAATTTATGTAACGCTTCTTGTATGACCCTTTGTGTAGACTGGAACAGACTTAATACATTCTTTTTTTCTTCCTTTTTGATTTCCTTTGTAGTGATCATCTTCTAAACCACCCTTATTCTTTTTTTAATACTCATATAGTTCTTAAATGTCTGATCCAATTGTTAAAAAATACTAAAATCCCATTCATCTGCAAGATTTTTCAAAAGCTCAACTCCTGCTATGCTATTTCCAAACTCATCTATCGCTGGTCCATAAATGCCTATGCCACACCCCATTTGAAAAGGGATCTTTTGCTCATATCTTGCTGGAACTGAAGCGATAATCCCCCCTGACACTCCACTTTTTGCTGGGACCCCAACAAAAGCTGCAAATTTCCCTGAGGCATTATACATCCCACAAGTCATCATTAAACCTTTTATCAACTTTGCTACCTCCTTAGGAAAGACTTGCTTTTGTTGAATCGGGTCGAATCCATTTTGAGATAAAATTAAACCCATTCGAGCAATATCTTTGGCATTTACTTCGATGGAACATTGTTTTAAATAAACTTCTAACGCATCTTCGACCTCCGATTCCAAGAAACCGCTTTCTTTTAAATAGTAAGCTAATGCTCTATTTCGATTGGCCGTTTTCCATTCTGACTGAAAGACTCTTTCGTTAAAAGTTGGTCGTCTCCCAATCATTTTTTCAAGCAATTCATATACCGAATTTAACTTTTGCTCAGGTGATTCCCCATTAAGGAGAGAAGTTATTGTAATAGCACCTGCATTAATCATTGGGTTAAATGGTCTCCCCGGTTTATTCATTTCCAACCGGACAATCGAATTAAATGCATCCCCTGTTGGTTCAACATCAACACGTTCTAGTACATAAGAAATTCCACGGTCTAAACATGCAGCAATAAAACTAATGACTTTTGAAATACTTTGTAGAGTAAAAGGAACATCCCATTCGCCTGATTTGATCTCGACACCTTCTGGGGTAATGATGCAAACCCCTAAATCCAAGAGATTTGACTCCCCTAAAGCAGGAATGTACTCTGCACAACGACCTTTCCTACCAAGTGGACGGCACTGTTTTACCCAGCGATCGAGATTTTCTTCCTCAATGAAATTCATACTTATCCTTTTTCCCTGTAATGATTGCATTCGCCTTCCCTCCATTGTAACCGCTTCCATTATTAAGCTGTCAACTTTCATATTTAGATTAAAATCTAAACTACGAAAAAGAACAAAACACTACAAATCGATTAAAAAAATTTTTTCTTCCTTAACTGGAATGAGTTGAAGGAAGCAAGAGATCCGTCCCCTTGCTTCCCAGACCCCCATCACTGAGTGCCCTATTCAAAATCTGACATTAATTGAAGTATTGTTTCCCTATCAACATTATTTGACTCAAGATAAAGTCTTTCTTCTTCCTGTGAAAGAACTCCTGTTGCACGACCTACTGTTCCACCTTGTAATTCCCACACCGCATTGTGGTCTGCATCAGCCCTACTGAAATCACCAACTGCCCAACTGTTTAAAATATCAAGATAAAGATCAGCATGTTCATAATCATTCATTTCAATCACTTTTATTAAATTTTCTACTCGTTGCTTTGTCAGTAGCATAAAGGACCATTTTGCTTCAGCACGTACTTTGGAATGTGACATGGCGTGAATGTTTTCTTTTACTTCATGTTCACTCATATCCTCAGGAAACAAACTGCCAGCAATTTCTTCTGTTGGAGTATCGTTAACTTCTTCACTTTGCTCTACAATTTCACCTTCTTCTTCAATTTCAGGTTCAACCTCCTCAACCGATTCTTCAATGACTACTTCTTCCTCAATGCTTAACACGTTATATACAAATAATCCGATAGCGACAGCGACAAAAACGACAATTGATAGAATGTTAGTTTTTTTCATGGTTTGTAATCTCCAATAGGTCTGCTATCATTTCAGGTGTTTCAACCATAGCGAATACCTGATACTTCTTATTGTCACGGTTGCGCATTGTGTGATGTAAGTCGTGTCCTCTTTTGATTAAGTCTACCGCTAGTGACTTTTTATAAATGTTTTTAAGTTTTCGTTCACCCATTCGTATGTTCCCCTTCCGATTGTGTAGTTTTAAGTGCTGAACGTTTTATTCAGGACCTACCTCTTGCTTTCTATTATAGAAAATAGGGTACGCCATTTTCGCACACCCCCTATTATTTCTAACTATTACAGATTCTTAATATAGATAGTGACATTAAAACTCCTCTAGATCCAAGCTCCCAGCCAACATCCCTTCCAAATCCTCTACAGTATTCAAAACTGCATCCAAACGAACCGTGTGAACTTCAATATGCTTTTCCGGAAACGAATCAGGAACTAACCATTTTGGTAGTACCCCTTCTTCTTCAATTTTGCGATACAAAAGAATACAACGTTCCGCTGATTTATAAGTCGTGATGTATGCATACATTTGGTAAATGTCACCTTGCTTGTAATTCCGTCTATAATTCACGAACGCACTCTTCCACTTTGTATCAATAATTACTTTGGACACTTCATTATCGGTTTCTATTACAAAATCGGGTTTTAGTAGAATGTCTTCTCTACCTGAGGTCACATTCTGTAATAGCTTTTTAGCCGTGTGCTGCGATCGTACTTCATATGAACACATAAATATGATTGTGGGCAAGCCCTTCGCTTTCAATATATTATTCAGAATAAAGCAGTTGGAGCGATACGCTATTTAGGAGAAAATTGCTTCAAAAACTATCTCTCCCTTCCTTCTTCTGTCATTAAAGATGTCAAAAAAGGGATGTATTCGATTGATCTTGAACGAGATGAAATACTCGTGAAATACAAAAAAATTTATATTATCCTTTAAACAAATACATGCATTTACCTCTGCCTCAAGATGTAATTGACCAATATGAAGTGGGCCTCCCGCTAACCGATAACCAGATTGATCTAGTCGAACGGATTCATACGCGCTACGAGGAAGAGAAGAAATTATTCTCCTTTGTTTCAACGGCTCTCGATCGAACAAAAACAATTTGTATCGAAACTCAATCAGAATGACCGAAGAGAATTGCTTCTATCCACTGAGGATGGCTATGCAGAAAGCTTCTTTCATCTTGAAGACCTCTCCGAATACAATGAACCCTTTATCCAATGGATGAGACTTTGAGGAAGATTATTTATTTAGCTACAGTAAGTATCTACCCGTAGAACGGTGGATACTTACTTGACTCATATAGATTCGCTGTTTCATAATAAAACGGTAGGAACCTGATAGCTGAAAAGGAGGAAAGGAATTTGATCGTTGATTGTCATTTTCATATAGATGAAAAGATGCTGACCATTGAGAAAATGTTAGAGAGTATGGATCAGAACGGTATAGACAAAACTGCTCTAATTTCACCTATGAATGAACCAATGTTTCATGATGATCGATTGTTTCACAGAAATATGCACCGAATTTTTAAATTTCTAATCTTGAACTCTCCCTCTATTGGATTAAAGATCTATCAGAGCCTAGTAAAGGATGGTTATTTTAACGTCTATGGCAACCAATACAAAATCTTCGCTAAGCCTAACAATGCTGTAGTGGAGGATACGATCATTCGTTTTCCGGACCGTTTTCTTGGATGGGTTGCAGTAAATCCTTTGTTACCCGATACCATGGAGGAATTAGAAACATATCTCAGTAATCCCGGTTTCATTGGTGTGAAAGCCCACCCATTTATGCACGAGTATAGCATTAAAGCGCTTGATCAAGTGGCAGACGTGTGTCAGGTAAAGGGAAAACCTATGATCATTCACCTCTCTGCTGAACAAGATTCCTATCGATACTTGCCAGAGAAGTTTCCGAAGCTTAAATTAATTTATGCACATGCAGGCTTACCATTCTGGAAGAGTCTCTGGACATACGTGAAAGACCATCCTAATGTGTATATTGACACGTCTAGTGATTACCTCAATTCTTCTATCGTGAAGGACGTCGTACAATCGTTAGGTTTCCGAAAATGTCTTTATGGTTGCGACGGACCGTATGGAATGACCACATATAACGAATACGACTATTCTTCTAAAAAGACTTGGATAGATACGCTCCCCATTCCTGAAAACGAAAAAGAGTATATATTGGGGAAGAATTTCTTAGAATTAATCTGTAACTAACTATTCCATACCTCAAAGTCTGATCGTAACCCTCGTCAGCTTTTAATTTATTTTCTATGATTAACAAATAACATTGTTCCTCATTTTGAATAACAGAGATGATGTATGGAATCCCCATTGATGTATGAATTCTAGTATAAGTCATTACTTCAAAGTGGTTTGGTTTATCAATCTCCAGAAAACGAGCTAAAAACTTTTCGCGAAAGTAAGATGAATGGTTAAATAATGCGACAAGCAAGATTGAAATAATATCTTCTTTGTACTAGTTGGGTTAAGTTGCTCTGTTTAACTAAAAGTAAAGCAAAAGCTGGTATGAAAGCGGGAAATATTAGTATTAGTGGATTAGGACAATTTGCTGCCCAAATGATTATTATTGAAGGTTGTAAAGTGTGACCACAATTTCCATGAATACTGTGCGAACATCTTATTAATTTCTTTTTCGGACAATACAGGGTTATCATTATTTAAGGCCTGCAGACAGGGGGACAGAGGGCAGGGTTTGAACTGCACCCGCGTCCCCGTCCCCACTTTGAATTCTTATTAAAGTTTCCCAAGCTCATCAACAAACGCTGGTCTTTTTTTATATTGTTGTTGTAAATGAATAATTAGCTTATGTGCATGGAAGTTGCCACATGCCTTTTTGTACAATTGGATCCGTTTACATACATGCTTATATTCTTTTCTATTGCTCGCCTGCTCAGCTGCCGTTTCAAGCCATGTTTTAAATAGCTCGTTCACTTCTTCAAAGTAGGACTCAATTAGATACGGATATAACGTTTCGATGGAAGCGAGATGCCCTTTGCAATATTCCAGTAGCTTATCATACATTTTTTCGGCTTTTAATATTTCTAGATAGGTTGGAGGAGGATAAATTTTTTTCTCAAAGGTTTCAAGTATCTCTTTTTGGACCTCATTCCACTTATTCGGCTCATATAGTTCTTTCAGTTTCTTGTAATAGCTATATTGATTATTATATAAAAAGTATAACGCTAATTCCCTTTGTCCTTCTATGTCACCAAGTGCTTCAAAAGCCTGTAATCGTTGTCTTTTCCAATTATGAACAAGACCTAAGTACTCTTTATCTTTTTCTTCGCCTTCCTCACAAAGTCTAACTACTTCTAAAAACTCCCCTTTTTCCATTAAGCGTTCAATCGCCATTTCCCTAAAAGGGGTGTACTCGATATTTTTATTAATGAACTGCTGTACGATTTCCTCTGTATCATAAACCTCTAATAGTTCCAATTGAAGCAGTTTTATATTTTTCTTATCATATTCTGCACCCCATGAAGTATCCGTCACACTTTCAAGCATCCTGTTCAAATAGTTTGCAAGTTCTGCCCTTAGGTCGACATTACCAGCAAAAGCGATGCAGGTTCTTAGCAGACTAAATGACCAGTCACTCCACTCTTCATAGCGGTTACTTTGCGCTTCTTTCAATATGGTTGAAAAAATCTTCTGCTGCTCACGATCATTTAATTGATCAATACCGGCAGAAGCGGCCTCATTAATGATCTCTAAACATTCCTCTACGACACCGCCTGCAATTCCACTTGAATCATCACAGTATTGAATCATATCAACAACAACGGATAATACCGCAATACTTAGGCGAACAGCACTTTCCGTATTTCTGTCTGCCATCTTTCCTCGTGCTTTTTCAAGTGTCATTTCCGCACCTAGTACTGCATGATTGACGTCTTTCCATTCAATAAAACCACGTTGCTTTGCTTGATTAATATATTCTCTAATTAGTTTTTTGCTAGAGGATATCTCATCCTGAGCAGGGGCATAGGTGAATAACAGCTTCTTTTTAATTTCCTCATGTTCTTGCGATAAATTTAAAATAATCTGTATCAATTCATCTTTTCGAAGTTTTGATATGATCGTTTCTAAGTCCGTTTCCTTCTCAGTCGTAGAAGATTCGTCCATCATCGATTTGTCAGTTGCTGCCTTTAACTCGCTCCTTAACGCTAAAAATGCAGCAACTTGATGCTTACAATGATCTCCCCAATCGTACGGACAATCACAGGATGAATCGATCACCCCTGTTGTTTCATCAATAGTAACGGTAACATTGTAGTCTTGAGTCCCAGCAACTTCTATAAGATAAGTATTTTTATTAATGACTTTGATCTGTTCAATATGTCCATGATCAAAATAATCCTTGCCTCGTATCAAAATAACATCATCCATATATTCTTCAAAATTAACAAGCTTCATCGCTCCTTACTCTCCTCCCTTTCTAGCTATCGTACTTTTCTTATTAACTCAACTTTCGCACTCAGAAATAGGCAGGTAGACCTTGATGTAATTAGGTAAGCCTGCAATCCAGTGTTGTAGTTTTCTTTGTATTAACTTTTGAATTTTTTTGTTACTTTCTTTCAGGACTTCTTGAAGAAGCTCGAGTAACTGCCCTAGTGCAACAGCTCAATCAAGATCACTGATTTCATCACATAGTTCATAGAATAGACCACCTAATGTTCTTTGGTCTGTGCTACAACGATTCTGCCAAGATAATACAATGTATCTAGTGAAGACAATCGTGGTATGGCAAATCAAGGAGTCATATGAACGCCCTTGAAACTCTTTTTGTAGTTTTAGTCAGTAGCATTGCATAAATAAAATCGAGTGATGTCAAATCACTGTTTTTTAGTCACTTCACAAAGTCTGAACATTCAGATTTTATCATATTCCAGTCTAAGTGAAAAAAGGACAACAGGTAGGTTAACGGTAGTTATCATCTACAATTTTACATTTATGCTTTTTCCTAGTTAAACATCGGATCATACGTCAAGTCGTCTAGATGGCTCACCTCACCTTCAGCGAATTGCTGCTCAATCATCCTAAACTCCTCTTCCCAGTTCTGTTTTCGACGTCCTTTTGAAAAGCGTGTAGGCTGTCTGAAAAGGGAACGAAGAAAGGCGTCAAAGCCTTTAAACAACAGTTTCTGTAGGGTTTTCTTTATTTCGAGTAAAGGACCGTTGTGCTGCAGTTTTTCTTGTAAAAGCACTTGTAAACAGTACGTGATGAGGCAACCCAAATTTGATTACACACCGCATTTTCACTCTTGCCATAGAACGTTTTGAACGTGAGGTGTTGTTTCATCCACTTGAAAAAGGTCTCAATTTTCCAGCAATTCGTGACGATGATGACGACGTTTCCTTGGCTATCGTGTGTCTGGATTGAGCGTAAGGAATGGGTCATTTTTGTCCCATTTTGTGAGTTTCCTAGAAACACTTCTTGATCTTTCACAGTAGGTGAGTCCGCTTGTGGAATTTGTTCTGATAGCACTTCAACCTGTGCATCCTTCTTCAAACGAGTGATAAACCGAACATCGCTGAAACATAGGTGATCAAACTGTTTATAATCGATATAGCCACGGTCAAACAAGTGAATCGCATCCGAATCAATATCAATGAGATCTCCCATTTGAGTACGGTCTGCATGCTTGGCCGGCAAAAGAAGTCCTTTATCGGGTAGGGTCAACTCTTTTGTGACTACGACTCGTAAATGAAGTCGAATTCCCGCCTTCGTTTAGCGAAACTAAAGAAGAAAGGGATACGTTCGGGACTGGTAAAAAAGTACATTTTAATTTGATGAATTGATGTTCAACTACAACAAATGGTACTTTATTAAATGCTATATAACTATATATGGTATGACTTTTTCACTGATCTCGATACGTCCCATAAAGAAGATTTCAAAGGAACTAAAATAGGAACCAGAATTTTACAGTTGCTGATTCCTAACACAATGGCCTAAGCTTTTTTACAAATAAATCTAATAGCTCTTTGGCACTATGTACTTCTTTATCTGGTTTATAGGTAGCATTGGCTGGTAAATCTTTCTTACGATGATTCATCCAGACCGCCTGCCAGCCTGCTTGTTTTGCTCCGATAATATCTTTTTCAAAATTGTCCCCGATATAAACCGTTTTGGTTTGGTCAAGTTCTATTTTCTCTTCAATAAAATCAAACACTTCTCTTTTCGGTTTTGCATGACCAATGGTTCCAGAAATAAAAGTCTTTTCTGCAGGAACCCAGCGACTAAGGCCGAGCTGCTTTATTTTCATTGCTTGATGTTTTTCCTCACCATTGGTAAGAATCCCAAGCTGTTTTCCTTTTTTGTAAAGTGCATTTAGTAGTTCTTCCACTTCCGGAAACAATGTAATGTTTTTTTGTTCGGCAACATACGTTTCATGAAAAATAGCCGCTTTTTCCGTATCTATAGGAATGTTAAAGTCCTTAAAGGCAGCGATAATTCGTCCAGTCTGCCATTCAAATTGTGATATTTCACCTGCTTCACTTTGATCAAATAAAATCTCACTATACTTTCGACTAGCTTTATATAATTGATCAATTTCTTCGTCAGATAATGGCTCTTGAAACAGCTTCCTCACAGTTTTATGAAAAGATTGTGCTTGGTCATATAGTGTATCATCGACGTCAAAAATTATCGTATCCATTCGCAAAACCCTCCTCGTATTATTATGATACCACTTATTTATGTTAGAAATTATTTAAATTGACTGAAATCCTTCATATTGACTCAGTAGCAAATCGCATATTTCTTTACCGAATAATAATACTGTCTTCCCCCCCTTACTGTTTTTTATCCACTAGGCTACTAAAGCCAGGTAATGAAGGGTATTACAATATGAAGACAAGTATGACAGAGAAACAGTTCATAAACATATGGTTGATTATTATCAATTAAAAAAGATATCCTCCTACAACAAGAACACTAAAAATATATCTTGAGGAAAAGGACAGAGGAGGGACAGGGTTTGAACTGCCCCTATAAACATTATTAAGATGTAACTCGAATACATTAGAGATAATCATAAATTTATATGATTTGATAGGAGGAGCATATGATACAAATAATGGGGATGCCTTTTCAACTAACTGAAATGGAGAACTTTGGTAGAGTAGAATTAACGATTATACAACGAATGTATGAAGATCCTGCCCTATATTCATATTCTTCCTTTGATGAATTTATATTTGAAATCAAAACTCGCAAAAACATTATAGACAGTTCAGTAAGCATGAATGAGAGTCAAATGGAGTTTTCCGTATTTGAATCTGCTCGTTGTAATCCACAGTACTGGTACTTAACAGAAACTGGTGGATTTCTGTTAAGGCAAGATGTTAGACCCTCTGATGCGATTCAAGACATTTATCAGAACAGTTCCCTTTATGCGTTTGATTGTTCGACGGCTTGTGTCATCATTTTTTACCATGCCATTCTAAACAGTATAGGTGATCAATCTTTTAATCTTATTTTCCCAAACCTCTACTTATATAGTTGGCATGCTGATTCCGATCTTGGACTACACAACGTTTATACAAATCACTTTTTACCTGGTGATGTTATTTATTTTAATAATCCAGACTTTCATCCACAAATTTATTGGTTAAGAGGGCAAAATGCTGTGGATCTTGGCGATGGTACCTTTTTTGGGCATGGGTTTGGAATAATGACTGTTGAACAAATGATACAAACACTTAATGAAAATAGAAAACCACAAAGTAATCACTCTGCCTATTTGCTTGATTCCGTCACTAGACTTGACTTTAGCCATTTAGCCAGAATTACAATGTTACAGAGAGGGTATCTTACTTTTAAAAAGCAACAAATCATAATCCATCATAACCAATGTTCAATATCCTTTATACAATATCTATTTTATCTTCATCAAAACCTTAATCGATGATTAAAACGATCGTTCTCCTAGTAATAATTTTAGATTTCAAGACTCGTTCGAACCAAGACACCAACCCATTTTTATGTAGACGGGCTACATTTTCAAGGTAGGCGAGTATTATGTAGAGATAAATAACTAACCCGAGAGGAAGTGTCAATATGTATCCTAACGTAAACGCACCTTTTGCTATGGGTGCTAATGTCAATGCACCCTTTACTATGGGAGCTGCCGAAAATGTGCCATTCACTATGGGAGAAACTTCTCCTTATCAACCATATCATTATTCTCCTGTTATGGGGTATAGTGCCCCTTCACGTTGCTACGATAGTTTCACGCTAATTGTTGTCTTGTTTATATTATTAATTATTGTAGGTGCGGGTAGCTTTTCTAAATGCTAAGCAAATAAATCCCGTACAATTTTCAGGTGAAGCGGGGCGGTTCTTTAAGGTGACAATTGGAAGTTTTGCGCGAAAGAAGGCACAACAAGCAGATTTTAACTGCTCGTTGTGCCTTTATAAATGAAATATTTCATCGTTGTCTTAGTAGCACATGGCGTGTAATTTTTCTTCATATACATGGATCTAGATTTAGGCATCTTCATCTCTCCTGCAACTATTCTTTACACCTAAAGTTTCATTGCCAAAATAACTTCAATATGTTGTTGGCGCTTTTTTGATAGGTCTAGTAATTCATTTTCTATTACATCATCATAATCAAGGACGTGTCCATTTTCCATAGGTTCATCATACTTTTTTACACTTAAAATAAAAAAGGCCACAACCAAGTCCTTACACTAGTTGTGGCTTTATGAGCGACATTTGAGACATGGCGCTTGTCCCCTGCATCTTTTTATCAATTTAATTGTTTCACTTTGATAGGCTGTTCCCTGCTTACTTTGATGATTTCTCCAATTATACTAATTGCAATTTCTTCTGATGTTTCTGAGCCAATTTCCAATCCGATTGGAGAATGGACCTGCTCCAACTGTTCTTGCGTGACCCCTTCACTTTTTACTTTTTCAAATATGTTAATGACCTTGCGTTTACTGGCGACCATTCCAACATATGCACACGGAAATTGTAGTACAGTTTTTAGTGCAATATCATCACTATCTTTTGTGACAATTACCACATATGACTTTTCATTTATGTTGGCTGAAAGCAAAGCCTTTCCAATATCCTCGTTCACAAAAAGGTTTGTCGCATTAGGAAAGCGTTCCTTCGTACAATAACCAACGCGATCATCGACGATGCAATAAGGATATTCGAGGAAATCAGCGAGCTTAGCCATCGCATAACCTAAATGACCGGCTCCGACCAGAACGAGTTCAGGTCTGCTTGAATAGACTTCAATAAAAACCCGTAACGTACCGCCACAATTCATGTGAATTCCGTCTTTTGCATGTTTATTCAATTTATATTCAACGATTTTCGATTGGCCATTTTGGATCGCCTTTACACTTTCTTCGATTACATAGTATTCAGCCAAGCCCCCTCCGACAGTCCCTTGAATCGTACCATTACGGTATACAATCATTTTTCCAACATGACTGGGAGTCGAGCCCTTTGATTCTATAATCATGGCTAAAGCAAAGGTTTCATTTTGACGTGTCAGCATGGCCACTTTTTCCATCAGCAGCATGAATATCTCCCCCCTTTTTTTAAAATTAATTCGTTTGATATTGCTTCAAGCTAAGAAAATATCGTAATAGATTTAACGCAACGGTTTTTCTGTAAGTTGCAGTGGAGCGCTGGTCGTCGATTGGTCTAATGACCTTATCGAAGGCTGCCACAATTGTAGTGATGTCTGCATCAGCTAATGGTATGGTTTTTCCAACCAGCTTCTTCTCAATAACAGTGGAACGAACCATAGTAGCTCCGACCGCCCCGAAGGCAATGCGAATGTCATCGATTCGATCGTTGCTTATCCGGATGAAACCCGCAAACAATACTTTGGCTATTGCATCTGCGTTGCGGTTGCCGACTTTCTCAAAAACGACATGAGCATCTTCTTCTAATACAGACGGCAGAATAATCTCAATTAATATTTCATTTTGAAAGCGTTGAACCCGTCGTGGACCTTGAATAAAATCACTAATCGCAACCAAGCGATCACCAGTTACGGAGCGCAACAGCAGCTTTGCATTGTATACATATAATAAAGGAAGCGTGTCTCCGGCTGGAGAGGCGTTGCAAATATTGCCACCTAATGTTCCCCGGTTTCTAATTGCCGGGGCAGCAATTGTTTTTATTGCGTTTTTTAATGGCATTGGAATTAGCCGATTTTCAAGTAACTCACTATAGGTAGAGCAGGCCCCGATGTGGAGATCGTTGTGATGTTGATACACCTGCTTTAATTCGGAAAGATGATCAATAAAAACAATCGGTTTAGGGATTTTGGAAGGTACTCCCCTTCGACTTTTGTGAAGAACCATGATATCGGTGCCGCCGGCGATGATTGCACAGTCTTCTCTATTCAATTGGCATAACGTTTGGTCTAAACGATCGAAGCAATATGCCGTTATTTTCTCTTCCATAAGCCGTCCCCTTTTTTAGCTGCCAGATTAATCGCATCAACAATCATATTGTAGCCCGTACATCGGCACAGATTTCCGGAAATGCCTTCACGAATTTCCGCTTCTGAAGGATGAGGATTTTTCGATAATAAAGCATCACTTGCCATAATCATCCCCGGAATGCAATAGCCGCATTGCACTCCCCCAGCTATGGAATAGCTCTCATCTAAAACCTTAAATTGTTCCGTTTCCATTATCCCTTCAATCGTTTGAATATCGGCACCAGCAATTGAGCCAATGGGAATAAGGCAGCTGTTTTGCAAGAGGTTATTCACAAAAACACTGCATGCTCCACACTCCCCTTCACCACAGCCTTCCTTTGTTCCGATTAACTCAAACTCGTCTCTCAATAAATCTAGTAATCTTCCTGTAACAGGGGCGTCAGTTTCTACCGTTCTTCCATTTAGTGTGAATTTAATCAATCTCTTTCGCCTTCTTTCATCCAAAGACTTTCAATAATAACTTCCGGTGTAATTGGAATTTGCTGATAAGAAATTTGCAGTGCATCCTCGATCGCAGCTTGGACTGCTGGAGCACCTCCGATTAAAGTCAATTCACCTGCACCCTTCGCCCCGTATGGACCATCAGCATAGGGATTATCAAAGACCTTGCTTTCGATTGAAACAACGTCCAATGAAGTCGGGGGTCCATAATCCGATATGCTTTTCTGTTGGATTCTACCTTGCTTTGAAGTCATCTTTTCTAGATATCCGTACGCTAATCCTTGAGCCAAACCACCGTCAATTTGGCCTTTCATAATCCGTTCATCGATGACCTTCCCAACTTCATAATTGGCGTATACTTTTTCTAACTTTACATTTCCTGTTAACATATCTACTTCTACTTCAACAATATTAACACCCCATGAATAAGCCGGGTAGGCATCTCCAGTGAAGGTTTTCTCGTCCCAAGGAATCATTTCACGGTGAATATAATGCTCAACTACTTCCTGTTCCACCCCAATTTGCCACTGAGCCTTAAGTTTTTTTGCGGCCCGTTCTAGCAACTTCCCGACAATCATCGTCGTCCTCGAGGCTACGGTCGGGCCGGAGTCGGGAACCGTTTTTGTATCCGGATATGGGTACAAAATTTCTTCGTATGGAAGGTCTAGTTCTTTGGCGACAATTTTACACAGAGTCGTAAAAATGCCTTGTCCCATATCAGAATTTGAAATGTTTAGCGATACCTTTCCGTCCTTTGATTTAACCAGCTTCACCGTTGCTTTAATATGATCTCTTTCACCGCTCCCTGTAAATCCACAGCCGTGAAGGAACAAGGAAGTTCCCATGCCTTTTTTATAGCGCTGATCTTGTTGATTTAAACGCTGAAACTTCTCTTTTTTCTTTTTGTATTCTGACGTGTAGAGTAGGTCGTCAATCATTTCTTCCATTAATATTGGGTCGTGGAATTTCCCTTTTGTGATTGTGAGATCTCCTTGTTTGACAAGATATTTTCGTTTATATTCAAGTGGGTCGATGTTTGCCAGTTTACTAAGATGTCCAATATGACTTTCGATTCCGGAAAAGCTTTGTGGAGCACCAAAGCCTCTGAAGGCACCATTCGGAACTGTATTGGTTTTTAAGACATAGCCTTTTGCATGAAAATGCGGAATTTTATAAACGCCGGCACTGTTTAGTAATGATCGCTGCAGTACGACAGAGCTCAACCCCTCATTCGCTCCGCCATCGAGAAAGAGGTCAACACACATGCTCAAAATATTTCCTTCCCTATCTAGGGCAGTTCGATATTTTAGTTTGGCCGGATGCCTTTTCGTCGTAACTTCCATATCTTCAGAACGGTCAAACACGAGCATTACCGATTTTTTTGTTACTTTTGCAGCAACAGCTACGTGACAAGCCATCATCGATGGATAATCTTCTTTGCCGCCAAAACCTCCGCCGGTAGGGCTTTGAACAACTCTGACTTCATCGTCACCACAGGCTAACGCACTTAGCAATGCATTTTTTATATAATAAAGACATTGCATCGATCCTTGGACGACAATTTCATCCTCCTTATAAATGGCGAGCATTCCTTGTGGCTCAAGGTAGACATGCTCTTGATACCCCGTTTCATATTCTTCTTCGATGATTTGATGGGCTCCCTGTTCGATAGCTGAAATGTTCTCTAAGCTTTCCCCAAATTCATAGCTTGCCATTACCCCAGATGCTGATTCTTGTTTGATCGCTTCGTCCAAATTATAGACAGCCTGATGTTCTTCAAATTCAACCTTCACGTCATGTAACAAACTGTACAGGATATTCAGGTCTTTCCCAACAAGCATGAGAATCGGTTCACCAATATAATTAACCCACTCATCGGCAAAAATGGGCTGATCTTCTTTGATAATTTTGACATAATTCGGTCCGGGGATATGCTCTGCTCCAACAGCTTCATACCCTTCCGGAAGGTTTGGTAATTGGATGGATATGATTTTTCCATAAGCAATTGGCGACCGATATAACACACCATAAACCATATTGTCCAATTTCACGTCACTAATATAGGGCAACTGACCCGACACTTTCCCTTTATGGTCTTTTTTAGGCACTGAGGTGCTTATATCTTTGAGACTCATTGCAACAACACCCTTCGAGGGACAAGGAAAAGAACGTACCTGTCCCTATGTCCCATGTGATTAATAGAAATCTCTTCCTTCAATTTTATAAATGAGGGTGATATTTTATGATTACTTTTTATTTAAGAGGATGTTCAAAAAGGGGTGTTTTTTCCGCTTTTTGAACATCCTCGAAGCAATGAGCGAAGCCGCTACATGCCCTTAAGTCCGTGTGAGTGGGGTTCTCGCACGGACGCGTAGCGAGTGAAGCCATTGCCAACTTCTTGAACACACTCTTTAAGAATTTCGTTGTTTTCCTTAATCGAAAAATCAACAAATAAACGCAGCGTAATTCGGCCATGAAAGCTGATCGAATTACGCTGCGTTAATAAATACTGATAGAATTAATGAGAAAGTAAAGCTTTATAATAATCAATGGCTTTTTGGTAATCATTTGGCGTATCAATATCCATTATTACTCCACGATCGTCGACATTGACGTATTTCTTTTCAAAACGGTTAAGAACCACACGCAAATTACTTTTTGGATTTGTTTTGAGAATCTGCTGTTTGACTTCGTTTGATATCTTGATAGGATGGCCTCCTTTAAATTTGAAGCTTGGTATGACCATATTTCCTTCTTCTTCAGCTAGTCGTTGCACGGTCTCTTTTTTGACCATAGGACAATCACCGGGTGTTATAAAAATGGGAGAATCGTTAACGGCAATACAACCTTTTTGAATGGAACTAAACATTCCTTGGTTAAAGTTTTCATTAAATACAAACTTTATCTGAAAAGAGTATGCATTTTTTTCATTGATTTTCATAACTTCTTCTTGAATGATTTCTGCTTGAAACCCACCTATGACGATAACCCTGCTGCATAATCCTTCAAATTTGGATATCGTTTGCTCCAATACTGTCATTTGCCCCATTGGTAAAGTCATTTTAAATGCATTCGCCCGGCTGGAATAACCAGCAGCTAAAATGATTGCTTCCATGTTGGTCATCTCCGAGGATAGATTTTGTCTGCCTTTCATTAATAAGAATATATTATACAAATTAAAAATGATGACACAATACATACACTATTTTATCACTGACCTGAAAAGAATCTGTACTGGTGTTCTTGTTGAAATGAATACAATTAAAAAAGCGCAAATAACTAATAACCAGTATAAATCTAGTTTCATTAGGAAAGCAAAGGGACCCACGCCTATATGTACCGTTTAAAAGCCTATGCATCTAGATGCATAGGCTTGCTATTTATAAAGAATGACTTTCCCCCTACATCGCCATGGAACTTGTTTGAACAGATGTTTTCTTCTTTCCTTTTTTCCATTGAATTACTACAACTAGCGCGATAATGGCAAATCCAGCTATATCTTGTATTAAAACGGGATTCATAAATAACAAGGATCCTCCAAATAATAGCAAACGTAAAATGGGGTTTATGTTAGCAAATAGATACCCTTCTGCTGCCGTTCCTAGCATAATAACTCCCGTGACCGCTGTTATGACAACTAGCAATCCTTCCATAAGGGTTGTATCAATCAACAGAAGGGAGTTATTGTAAACAAACATATATGGAACAATAAATCCAGCAACGGCTAATTTCATTGATAAGAAACCTGTCTTCATTTGATCTCCCCCTGATATCCCCGCAGCTGCAAATGCAGCTAAGGCAACAGGTGGCGTAATGTTTGCAAATATTCCAAAATAGAAAACGAATAAATGTGCAACTAATGGCTCAATACCTAGTGTGATAAGTGCAGGAGCAGCCATTGTTGCCGTAATAATATACGTTGGAATACTTGGTAGCCCCATTCCAAGAACGATACATGCAATCATCGTAAAGACAAGGGTTAAAAATAAGCTTTCACCACCAAACGCGACAATCCCATTTGCCAACTTCAAGCCAAAACCAGTCATTGTTGCCACACCAACAACAATTCCAACACAAGCGCAGGCAATTGCTACCCCTATAGATGTCCGCGCCCCTTGTTCCAATGCATCAGTAATATCTCGAACTGACATTCTTGTTGTTTTTCGTACCATCGCAACGATAACGGTAATAATAATCGTGAGGAACGCAGAGAAAATAATCGTGCGTCCACTAAAGAACAGCATATACATTAGAAAGATAAGTGGGATAAACAGATGCCCCCGCTCTTTTAATACTTCCATGACTCTTGGAAGGTTCTCTCTAGAAATCCCTTTTAATCCTTCTTTTGTTGCGCGAATATGAATTTGAACAATAATCCCTAGATAGAAGAGTAACGCTGGCAATAACGCTGCAAGAGCAATTTGACTGTACGGAATCCCTAATGTTTCAGCCATTATGAAGGCAGCAGCCCCCATAATTGGTGGTAGAATTTGTCCCCCGACAGAGGCAGCAGCTTCAACAGCTCCAGCAAAATTACGACTGTACCCAATTTTTTTCATTAGTGGAATCGTAAAAGTTCCGGTCGTCACCACATTAGCAACAGCTGCCCCGTTAATACTCCCTAAGAAACCGCTTGCAATAACTGATACTTTTGCTGGTCCTCCTCGCGTTTGCCCAGCAATCGCTAATGCCATATCGTTAAAAAATTGTCCCATCCCTGATTTCGATAGAAAAGCACCAAATAGAATAAAGAGGAAGATGTAGGTAGCTGAAACGCCGATTGCTGTTCCATAAACCCCTTCTGTAGTCACATACATAAAATTAACTAGTTCATCCCAGGTATAACCACGATGGCGAAAAATTCCTGAAAATTCACGGCCAAATAATCCATATAAAAAGAATATAACGGCCATCGTTGGTAAACCCCAGCCTGTTACACGACGTGATGCCTCTAATACTAAAAGAACTAACATAGCCCCAAATAATAAATCAAAATTATTTGGTAAGCCACCTCGGTTCACAATCCCTAAGTACTCAACAAAGATATAGACAGATGTCGAAACAGCCATAAGAGCGAATATCACATCATACCAAGGAACCTTTGTTCGACTTGCTTTTTTAAACGGCGGATATAATAAAAAGATTAGAGCTAAGATCGCTGCAACATGCAAGGAACGATGTTGCAACGTAGCTGGTGTTCCAAAATAAGACGTATACATATGATAAAGAGATAAAGAAATTGCAATAATCGAAACAATTATTCCAACCGTCTTGTTGGAGAAAGTTCGAAAGCGTGATTCTGTATCGTATTTTTCTAAAACTGCTTGCTGTTCTTTTGTCATTTGAGGTTCGTCCATAGTTGAACGCTCTGTCATGACAATCACCTCTTCTCTACAAATATTTCCATTCTTTCATGGTGGGGCAGGTCTTCCGCATCAAAAACTGTTGATTCATTAATCTCAAGCTCAAAATTAACATTTTGTGAATGAATCCATCGGAACACAGATAGTTTCTCATTTATATCTCGAATGATCACTTCTCCATCTTCTACGCTCATGGTTCCTTTTTGATGAGGAACACCTGCGCCAAATGATGTAAACGCTGTTTCTATTAATAAAAGATTTCCTTCAGTCGTAAGTTGATACGTTTCACGCCATGGCGTTTTCTCGACAGAATGAATCCACTTGATTGTGAATGTATCTCCAGCTTTGAGATCATTCACTTTGTTATAAATAATCCCATTTTCTTGACTCTGAACAATAAGGGTCATTTTATCTGGATTCGTACAAGCCGATAAAATGAATAGAATGAATACGAACCAGATTCTCATTTCACAACCCCCTATCTTCTTAAAAATAAGAAGCTGACTCCATTCAACAAACCGTCCATTTTCAGGAATGGTAGTGCGCTATTGAAAGAGTCAGCTCTCAAGAAATATATTAGTCTAATGCTCCCACTTCTTTAAAGTAACGCTCAGCTCCTGGATGAAATGGAATAGGCATACCAACGTCAACGGTTTCTAACGTTATATCTTTTGCAGCATTGTGAGATCCTTGAATTTGCTCAAGACTTTCAAACAATGCCTTTGTAATTTCATATCCAGCGTCTTCAGAGACTTCATTTGAAAGTAGCAATAAATTAGTAATAGCGGCTGTTGGAATCTCTTCTTCATTTCCATAAGCACCTGCTGGGATCATTTCACTTGAAAAGAACTGATAGTTCTCAATTAAGTAATCCATCGCTTCGCCTTCAATCGGTAGAATTTTAGCTGTATGTGTTGTATCAAGGTCGATAACTGTTGCATTTGGAACACCACTAGTTACAAATGCTGCATCGATCATACCGTTTTTGATCTGATCAATTGCTTCACTGTAAGATAAGTAATCTTCGTCAACATCATCATAAGTCATTCCATGCGCTTCAAGAACCATACGTGCGTTTAACTCTACTCCAGAATTCGCAGCCCCAACCCCTACGCTTTTTCCTTCTAAATCAGCAATGCTTTTAATTCCTGAAGCTTCAGTTGTTACAACTTGAACAAAGTTAGGATAAAGTGCCATTAAACCTCTTAATGAATCAATTGGCTGTTCTCCTTCAAATGCACCGCTTCCTTCATAAGCTTGTAAAACCGTATCGGCCATCGTAATGGCAAGTTCGGCTCTACCCGTATTTAAGAGGTTAACATTCTCAACAGATGCACCTGTTGCTTGAACAGAAGAATCAATTCCAAGTTCAGTTTCAATAATATTTGAAATCGCACCACCGATTGGATAGTACACCCCAGACGTCCCCCCAGTTGCTACTGTTACAAATAAATCTTCTAGCTCCATGTCACCTGCTTCACTTTCAACTTCAGTTCCTTCTGTCTCCTCAGCGTCTGGATTTGTAGTACCTTCGCCTCCACATGCAGTTAAAAAAACAAGCATTGATGCAACAATCAACGTGCAAAACTTTTTCATAGATGATTCCCCCTATACCTTTTTATCTTTCCACCTTCTTTAATGCAAATCCCGTGCCAACTTTCAAACTGCAGAAATGTATACGTTTTCAAGTTAACGCATACATTTCTGCCGGATAAAAAGCGGCAAAAATTGCCGTACTGCAATTTTTGCCGCTTTTTTATCATTATCCGACAGAAGACTCCCTCTTCAAACGCGGGAAGGGCTTTAGCCCAGCGGTAAGGGGGAGATGAATGGCGGGTAGTTCAATGCTCATATTGCTTCAACTTATCACGTAATCCTCTCTCGCTTATCCCTAGCATGGAAGCTGTATTTTTTCGATGACCTTTATTTGATTCAAGCGTTGCTAAGATGAACTGTTTCTCCATTTCTTTTAAAGGAAGCCCTACAAAATCAAGAATCGTTTCTCCTTCTATTCGCTCAACTGATTGGATTGATCTTACTTGCTGTGGTAAATCTAACATTTCTATGTATTCATCGTCTGCAAGAACCATAGAAGATTCAATAATATTGGATAGTTCTCGAATGTTACCAGGATAATCATAGTTCAATAACATTCGGTTTGCTTCTTTCGTCAATCCTTTTACCTCTTTACCCATCTCCGAGTTAAATTGTTTAATAAAGGATTGAATTAAATATGGGATATCTTCTTTTCTTTCTCTTAAAGGTGGCAATGGTACCTTTATAACATCCAAGCGGAAATATAAATCTTCGCGAAATTCTCCGTTTTTTACCGCTTCTTCAAGGTTTTTATTGGTTGCCGCAATGACACGCACATCTAGGTTAACTTCTTTATTAGAACCAAGCTTAGTGACAACTTTCTCTTGTAATATTCGTAGGAGTTTTGCTTGTAACGAAAGTGACATATCTCCGATTTCATCTAGAAAAATCGTTCCTCCATTCGCTAGCTGGAACTTTCCCTCTTTACTAGAGACAGCTCCAGTGAAAGCCCCTTTATCATAACCAAATAACTCACTTTCAAGAAGTTGATCAGGGATGGCAGCACAATTCACGACTTCAAAATGTGACTTTTTGCGCTTCCCAGAGAAGTGAAGCGCTCTAGCAACCAATTCCTTACCAGTCCCACTCTCTCCAACAACTAACACATTAGAATCTACTTCTTTTACTTTTCGAATCAGATTAAAAACAGAAGCCATTGTTGCACTTTTCCCAATAATTCCTTCAAAGCTATATTTTTTCTTTAATTCTTGACTTAAATAATTGACTTGTTCATTTAAATGCTGGTAATGAAGTGCTTGTTGAGTAATGGAATAGAGCTCTTCAATATTAATCGGCTTTGTTAAATAAGAATAAGCGCCTTCTTGAATCGCTTTGACAGAAGTTGAAATGGTTCCATAAGCTGTAATCATAATAACAACAGTCTTAGGACTAACCTCTTTGATTTTTCTTAATACATCTAGACCATCTACTTGTCCAATTTTTAAATCTAGCAAACATAAATCATAACTCTCTTCTTCAATCGATTTTAGCCCTTCATTTGGTTTTGTCGTTGTCACTACATCATATTGGTCTTCTAAAGCAAACTCCAAAGAAGAACAAATTGAAGCTTCGTCATCGATCACTATAATCCGTTTCATAAACTCACCCTTTATCCTTTTTTGAAAATGTTAACGAAATGGTCGTACCTTTCCCTTTCCTACTATCCATCTCTAACTTCCCTTTATTTTCATGGACATATTGGTTCGCTATCGCTAAGCCTAGACCGGTTCCTTTTTCTTTTGTTGTGTAAAAAGGTTCGAACGCTTGGAGTTGCTCGGCTTCAGTCATGCCAATACCTTTATCTGACACTTTCATGACAATGCTTTCTTCCTTTGAATACGCTGTTAAGTTTAAAAAACCATCTTCTGTTTCATCTCTAGTGCTCATGGCATCCAAGCTATTAATAATTAAATTGATAATAACTTGTTTCAACTGATTGGAATCGGCTTCAATCCAGAGATCTTCTTCTGTTTCACACACCAAAAAGATTCCTTTATTAAGAGCCGTACGTTCAAATAAAATCGTACATTCTTTCATTATTGATGAGACATCAATCAATTCTTTATTTAACTGTTTAGGCTTTACATAATCAATTAATCCTTCAATCAACTGATTGATTCGTTCAATTTCCTGAGGTACATAGGTGGAAATTTCTTTTTGAAACCGTTCGTTATTATATTTGCGCGGGATCAGCTCAGCAAATGTCTTGATTGATGTTAGTGGGTTACGAATCTCGTGTGCAATCCCAGCAACAACTCTACTAAGAGCCTGGTTCTTTTCTTGTTCAAAGATTCGAAGACGTAACTTTCTTTCTTCTGTAATATCTTCAAATGTAACAATCAGTCCATTTAAACGCTTTTCAAAATCATATAAAGGATAAACATAGTAACGTAAATAGTAAGTACGTTGTTCATCTCGCTCCCATACAGTTTCTTCACCTAAGAATACTTTTTTTGTTTGAAACACTTTAGTAAAACGATCCTCTAACAGTTTTTGCAACAACAGAACTTGTTCATAATGAAGACCGACAATTTGACCTATTTCTCCTGATATTTCAACAGCTTTCGTATTAAAAGACGTGATGATTCCTTCTTGATTAACCGTTGCAATTCCACGCGGACTACTATTTAGTATTTGCTTCTGGAATTCATCACTATTTTTTGTTTGTTCAATTTTCTCTTGAAGTTTGACATTCATCTGGTTTAAGACAGTTGTTTTCTTTGCGACTTCTTTTTGTAACTTCCTATTCCAACGTATCCCTATAAAAAAAAGGATCATAACGAAAAAGAGCAACGATCCAATGATTTGAATAACCATCCATAAGCGGTCCGCTAATTCATTTTCACTTTCAAACCACTTCACATATAAGGCACTATATGTGCCATCACTTTTTATATCATGAATGGCACGGTTTAGTTGACTAAGTAGTGAATAATTCTCTTTTTGAACAGCCATAGTATATTCGATAGGGAGCAGATAATTGCCGACAATTTTATAATCATCCTGCCTACCTGTTTGCTCTAAAATATATTGGGCTGTTATCACATTCCCAACAAATGCATTTGCACGACCATTAAATAGTAACTCTAATGCAGTCACCTGATTACTTGCGACATGATACTTGATCCTACGAATGTTACGTAAAAACTCGTATTCAAGTGTATCGCTTTGGAGCGCAGTCACCGCGTTCGTTAATTGAGCTAAACCTTCAATTTCTTCGTTCTCTTCATGAACGAGTAGTCCAATCGATGTTCCTAGTATAGAATCGGAAAATTCCATCACTTCAGCATGCTTTTCATTAAAGTAGGCACTTAACAAAATATCTATTTGTTTATTTTGAAGTTTTTCAATAGCCTCTTTTTGTGGTACTGAAATATACTTAATCTCCGTTCCCATTCGTAACGCTAGTTCATTCATTATATCTACAGCAAAACCAACAGGCTCTTGATCCTGACTAAAATGTACAGGAGGAAAATTGGGATCATAACCAACTACAAGGATCGATTGTTCTTCAGCTTGTACCTTTGTTCCTATAAGAGCCAGAAACAACCATATCGCAAAAACTAGAATCTTTTTCATCTGTATCCCCTTACAAAGCTGTACTCTATTAATCTATCGTAGATGAAAATAGATTAAAAGCCAAGCTAGAATCTTTCTCAGGGACAGGTCCCTCGTCCCACACATCTATTAGCTGAAACCAGACTTCCGCATCGGACCTGCGCTGGAAGGCTGCTAGAGAATTTTTGATACATGAAAAAGGTTCCTGCCCTCTAGCACATTTTGTACTGAGGAACAGGAGCCTATATGTTTTAAAAATCCAGGTACAGACCCATGATGCGGTTAATCTAGTTCATATAACCGACCACTTGCTTTTATTTTTCATTTCTTGTATTCGACAAATCCGCCTCAATCCTGCTCATAAACTCCTCTGCAGTACTGTATCCTTGCTGCCTCAAATAAAAGTTGTTAGCCGCAGCTTCAATTAGTCCTGCTACGTCACGGCTGAAGTTGAAGTTCAATGGAAGGAACCTTAACATAAAACGATAAAGAGTCTTTTAATTATACTTACAACAAGGTGGCAGGCTGTCCTACGTCTTGGTTATGCCCAAAATGATTAAAGGACATAAATACTTTTTTGAGAGGTTTCCTTGTTTAACGCACTACTTAGCTCTGCTGGTCAACCGGTCAATTTTCCATCTTGATCCTCTCGCAACCAATGACGGTGCTGAGAAATAGCGTGGATAAATTCTTCGGTGAAGGCACTTAAGTCGGTAGCGTTGCGGATTGTAACGATCCCCATATCGGTGAACACCTGTGCTTGAGTCTCTGGTCTTGCTATAATGACGTTCTTGACCTCCGCGAAAGTCAAGAAATCGATCCCTTCATTTGTTGCCCCGATCGCTTTCGCGTGTACAAAGGCTTCACTAACAAAGTCCTTTGCTTCTTTGTACATCATTAAATTGGCTAATGATTGCTCGCCTCCTGCAACATAGAGGGCATCGTACATAATCGCTCCGCTAGTGGCGTAACTCTTATTAACCTCTAATTGTTGTCCGTCGGCACTTGTGATCATCCCCAAGTTCTTACTAATGATGTCAGCGTGTATCCCAGCACCTTTTAAGGCTGTGATGACTTCCATTACCTCATTAGCATTAAAGCCGTTATCAGCTAAGATCGCTACCTTCCTGGTTAGTGCGCCCTTGAATGTATTCTCTTGACTGACTGCCGGTGAAGAAGCCGTAACCCCAGTCCCACCAGGAGTTTCCGGTGGATTTACGCCAATACCTATCGCAATCTGTTTCGCTAATTCTCCGTCAACGTTATTAAACATCTCCACTACACGCTGCTTGATCGCTATATCCTTTACATTCCCAACCTCGAAGTGGAATGCTTTGATGATGTGTTTCTTTTCAGCGTTTGACATACTATTCCAAAAGAGAGTCGCTTGTTGATAATGATCGTTGAAGCTATCGCTACGTTTACGAATTTTTTGACCTTCGACTTTCTCGTTATAGTGAACGTATCCATTCTCTTTATCCGAGGCAGGCTCTGGTGAATTTCCCCGGAGCGAGTTCCGCGAATAGCTCACAGATCCACGGTCGATCGTCATCCGATGAAACCCGTCTCGTTGATTATTATTTACAGGTGCTATCGGCTTATTAATCGGAATTTCATGAAAGTTCGGTCCGCTTAAGCGCAGAAGTTGAGTGTCAGTATAGGAAAAAAGTCGTCCTTGCAGGAGTGGATCGTTACTAAAATCAATCCCTGGAACGACGTGACCAGCGTGAAAAGCGGCCTGCTCCGTCTCAGTAAAGAAGTTATCCTGATTGCGGTTCAACGTCATCTTCCCAATTATTTTGACGGGGATAACTTCCTCCGGCCAAAACTTAGTTGGATCAAGAATGTCGAAATCAAACGTAAACTCATCTTTTTCCTCAATCATTTGTACACCAAATTCAAATTCTGGATACTCGCCCATGTTGATCGCTTCCCACAGGTCTTTTCGATGGAAGTCTGGATCCTTACCCGCAAGCTTCTGAGCCTCATCCCATGTAAGGGAATGAACACCGAGCAAAGGCTTCCAATGAAACTTGACGAACCTGGCCTTCCCTTGATCGTTGACAAATCTAAATGTGTTAACACCAAAACCTTCCATCATACGAAAGCTGCGTGGGATCGCTCTGTCGGAGAGTAGCCACATCATCATATGAGCCGTCTCGGTGTTGTTCACCACAAAATCCCATAAGGTATCGTGTGCTGCAGAAGCTTGTGGGATTTCATTGTGTGGTTCCGGCTTGAGTGCATGAACAATGTCTGGAAATTTGATTGCATCCTGTATGAAAAAGATAGGAATGTTGTTAGCAACTAAATCGTAATTGCCGTCCTCGGTGTAGAACTTGGTCGCAAAACCACGTACATCTCGAACTGTATCGGCTGATCCTCGTGAACCGACAACAGTGGAAAAGCGGACAAAGACTGGAGTCTTGACTGATGGGTCTTGTAGGAAGTTAGCCTTCGTAAACTCAGCCATTGGTTCATAGACTTGAAAGTAGCCATGTGCACCAAATCCACGTGCATGCACCACACGCTCTGGAATACGCTCGTGATCAAAGTGCGTCATCTTCTCACGGAAATGGAAGTCCTCCATTAGGGTAGGGCCTCGTTCACCCGCTTTAAGCGAGTTATCCGTATCAGAGACGCGTACCCCTTGATTAGTCGTAAGCTTCGTATTTGTATGATCAACACGAAAGGACTCCAGCTGTTGATCCTTTTCATTCTCCAAATTTACTGCCTCATTTTGCCGTTCTTTGTCCATTTTTATACCTCTCTCTGCGATTGATTTCGGCTTAGATCTTGTACACTAGAATTTAAGACCTGGGATTTAGGACCTAGTATTGGAATTTATTATCTAATATACATTCGAAAACCATGGGAAATTTTACCGTAGGAATAGTATGTCTTTCTTGTATCGTTTTATACGAAGCGTTAGCTCATAAGTTCATAGAAATAATCAGCCCAAGTCTTCTCTAGGTTCGTTTTTTCTTATATATACTTCAAAATAAAAATAAGGAGTTATCAGGCTAAGCTATCACGGAACGTTAGAGTCAACTAAAAAATTAAAAACTTTTTCATTCTCAAACATAGTATCCTTCTTTATACAGATAGGTAAGGGTTTGAAGTTATCGCTCCCTTTTCCCCCTGTTCACACCTTACGTGAAACTTTCGAATCATACGGCGTTCCAACTAAACCAATTCATTCAATTCTATGTATTTAATGAAGCATTTTATAAATCCAAATCAAATTGATTCATTTTGGCATAGTCCGCGAAGTTCATTGACCTTTTCTTTCTGCTTCCATAACCATAATCATCATCTCTGATTACGGTTTGGTGGATGTTACCTTCCCTTCAAAGGGTCCGCTCATTAAAACTATTTCTTCTGCAGACTATTGACCGTCTTGGTTATGGACATCAGCGACCCAAATATCGTTATCGTTCATTGCTCCTTTAAAAACTATCAAAACCAAATCATCATTAACCTCATAAGAACCATAAACGTGTATTTCTCTTTCTTTGCCACCTTCTTCTATCGTCTTCAACGCACCTTCAGGTGAATTAATTGCTTCTAAATTGGCCCGATTGTTGAAAAAAGTAGCAGTCTCGAGGACGTTAGATTTTATCACACAGACACAAAGGGAAGCATTAAGGAAATTGCTCTTGTGTTTGTCGTGTTTCTTCTATTTCATCTACTAAATTCAAACGAATTACTAATTCGATAATTTTCGATAACCGATAAATTTGTGTATCAATGATTTCTTCATATAGTGGAGATTTTAAAACAGTAACATTTTGTTTTTATCCCATAAGTAAGCACTCTATCTTGTTTGCTTCATCTTTTAGTAATTCTAATGTTCGAGCTTTCATACACCCATTGGATTCCCCCATTATATTACCTCCCCTTCAAATTACCTTATAGTTACAGGATATTAATCCTCTTCAATTATTTTTCAAAGAATTTTCTTTGAAGTTTAATTGCTAAGATTTTTTATCAGGAATTGCTTAAAGATTAAAGGTAAATGTTTTTCAAAACCTTATTAACATAAAAACTTTCTGAAAATATACACAATAATAAGGTTTATTCTTTGTATAAATTGGAAAAACAAAATGATATACTCAACTTACAAAGGAGGTAAAGATATGTCCGAACAGTTTTTAAATTTAAAGGAGATGTTCCTAAGAACAAAAGAGGCTATACATAACTTCATGGATATATTGACACCGCGAATTGAAAATGCAAAAGATGATCATGAACGGCTTTATTATCATCATATTTATGAAGAAGAAGAACAACGATTAGACCGGCTTAGTGCATTGATCCCCAAAATTGAGTTTTTTTTAGATAATGATGTACCAAAAACACCTGATAATACCGATTTTATTCGGTTACTACAAGATATTAGTCTAGAAAAGTTTGGTTTGCATAATTTTCTTGAACATCTTGATTTAGCACTATTTTCATTTAAGGATACTGAGCATGCCGAACGTTTACATCAGATGAGAAATACAACGGATACGGATTATCAAGCAATTAAAGGTATTTTAAATTGGTTAAATCAACAATTCGATGGCGCAGCAAACGCGGCAGGCTCTACACCGACAGATGAAAAAGAAGGCGTCAATAATAACTTAAAAATTGAAAAATATACGACCACACAGGCCCAGGACCATTCTTATCATCACAACCTACAAGAAGAGAATAAAGCAATAAAAAGATTAACAGTTGGAAGTTTGAAAGAGAAGAAGGAGGTTATGTAATGAATAAAGTACAGAGATACCATGAAGCACCTTTAAATGAAAAGGAATGGGAAGTATTAGATGAAATTGTTATTGAAAATGCTCGCCGTAATTTAATAGGAAGGCGTTTTATTGACATTTACGGACCACTTGGACAAGGAGTACAATCTGTCATAAACGATATTTTTGATGAAACAGAGCGTGGAAGCTTAAGTTATCACGGTGAAGAGTTAGATATTTCTTCCTCAACTCAACGTATTCATCTTACTATTCCACTCTTATACAAAGACTTTGGTTTGTATTGGCGAGACATAGAACAAGCAAAAGCATTAGAGATTCCCATTGATTTTTCACCGGCAGCCAACGCTGTTACACAATGCTCCTTACTTGAAGATGACCTTATCTTTAATGGCTCTAAGCAATTTAATGTTCCAGGTCTTTCAAATGTAAAAGGACATTTATCCCACATTCGATCAGATTGGATGAAATCCGGTAATGCATTTAATGATATTGTAGAAGCACGAAGTAAGTTGCTCAAAATGGGTCATAGTGGACCATATGCTTTAGTTTTATCTCCTGAACTATATGCACTCCTACATCGTGTTCATCAAGGTACCAATGTTCTTGAAATTGAACATGTACGTGAATTAGTCACTGACGGTGTTTTTCAATCTCCTGTTCTTAAAGGCCAATCAGGAGTTCTTGTCGCAACAGGTAGACATAACCTTGACCTTGTCATTGCAGAAGATATCGAAACAGCCTATATGGACAGTGAGAATATGAACCATCTTTTTAGAATATACGAGTGTATCGTACCACGTATTAAACGTCCTAGTGCTATCTGTACATTAGAAGATCCTAATAGCTAATACAACAAAGGAGGGTAATCAATTACCCTCCTTTGTTAAATATTTATGCAATTTTTATTACGTTATCCTTGAAAAGAAGTTCATTACTAAGTTCTTTATCATTCTCTAAAGGTTTAATACCAATATCTTCTATAATAAGTTTTGCTTCTTCGAGGAATGGCTTTGTAAACGCACCTTGGTCGGCCTTATAAAGCCGTTTTAAGTACATTAATTTTTCATGAATTTTTATTGATTTATAATGCTCATTTTTAATCATTGAAACTTTTTTGTGAACTGGCGATATGATCGTACTAATATCATTTACATGAACGATCATCCGAACACCTTTATCCGTAATAAATCCTATTGAGTAAAAAACAGATCCAGAATAGTCTACATTTGTAAAAACAGGAGAATTAAATTCCTCTCCACTTCGCAGTTTAATAGTTTCAGCTTCTATTACTCCACCAATTTTCCGCTCATTCGAGAGAACCGTATAAAAATCATGAAAACCATTGATTGAATAGCTCATATTCCCATCCTCCCACCAGTGATAATAATACTCATTATTATTGATATTGGTTCTCATTTTAAAGTAAAAACGGAGAGACGTCAATGGATAAATCGCTAGTTGCACAAATATTTGTTATCCAATGTAACAATCATGAGCTTCTAAGATCATTATTATTAATCCAATTACTGAATTATGAGTAACATTCCACTACTCATTACTTACAACCGACTACAGCCTGACAAGAAAGCCGATAATCAAGGTCAACATGGTTTTTTAATTTTTTTTGTTCCTGTTTTGTTACCTCTCCTAAACACGGAGCCCCTGATAAAACTTTAACTGTACATTTTCCACAACTACCTTTTTTACATTTATAAGATAATAATTGATTTTGCTCTAACGCTAAGTCAAGAAGTGAAGTTTTTCTCTGACTTGGAATGATCGTATACAAGTTATTATTTTGCATAACTTCTATTTTCTTTGTTGCTTGTTTTCGTGGTTTAGCTTCTTGTTGGTATCGTATAGTTTCCTCAACTAATTTATGATCAGGTAACTTTTTAGGTTGTGTTTTTAACGAACCAACAGTCAATTTACGTGATTTCATATTTCTTCACCTCTTTAATTAATAACTCCCTTTCCAAAGTATTGCCAAAAACAAAAAAATATTAGAGCATTGCATACATGTTTCTTATTCAAAATTGTTCTAACAAGGGATAGCGTCAAGAAAAAACGGATTTACAACGTTAAGAGTTTAACCCATAAAAGTCCTGACTTATCTATAAAGTAGAGAGGTGAATTTGTGATTTTTTTCAAAATCACCCGTTTAATAAATTGTAAATCGTAATCATTGCCCAAACCAATAATAGACACCAAACTACTATGATTAATGAACCTATAATCCAGTTCTTAGGCTTACCTTTCTTCAATAACTCTTCTGCTTTTTCTGTACAATCATTAATGACCACATCAGGTAACATCTTTAGTGCAAACATTACCCCCAAAGGAACAATAATTACATCATCCAAATAGCCAAGTATGGGTATAAAATCAGGTATTAAATCAATTGGACTAAACGCATATGCAACAACACATGCAGTAAATACCTTTGCATACCAAGGCACTCTTTCATCTTTGTAAGATAAATAGAGTATATAAATTTGTTTTTTAAAATTTCTTGCCCACCCTTTTAATTTTTCCAACATTGTAATTCTCCCTATTATTTTTTTGATTACTATACCAACTTTGTGAGCTTACTTTTAATGGGACAATTACCACAATAATCGATTCCTTCTACATCTTTTTCTATTTTATAGTACATACAGCACGTTTGCCGACATGGATTCAATTTAAGTTCTTCTCCTATTTTCAAATAATGTTTTATCGGATTTTCTGTTAAATTAAATAGGGATCCACTCGCATTTTTCAGGAAATGAAAGTCACTGTTTAATCGTTCAATTAGTGGACGACACGACGAGAATAGCATATCTTTATTTCAGACATGCTATTCTCCTTCTTTCTATACTTCGGTGAAAATGATAATTATTATCATTGTTTACAACAATAAATTTTACACTGATTATCTATTAAAATCAATGTTTAATAAGATAATTGATTTTTTTAAGAATGCAACAAATTTCTTCCCAAACGCGCGGCCAGCTTCTCCCTCTTCCTCATCCGGTGTTAATTCAACTTTTAATCCATGAAGATCCACCTCAGCCCCTCGTTCTCTCAGTTTTTCTATTAAAATATCTACTGCTGCTCCGTATAGTGGATAGGATGAATCACAGGAACCAAAAACGGCAGCTTTCTTTCCAGTTAAATTAACGCTATCCATCCCATCATAAAAATCCAAAAAATCATTAGGTAATTAACGAGCGCTGAAAAAACATGTAGTAAGCGAGAATCATTTGTTTCGTTTTGGTATACGGTTATTAACTATGTAGTTCCGTAGTATTACAACCACCTTTTTGTATCCCATCGTAGTAACATTTTCGAAAAATAAGCTGACTAGGATGAGCTGTCTTCGAATAGATTTATAAATGATAAAATCTAAATCGGAGGTGAACGCTATGGAGAAAGTAAAACTTCTTAAAGATGTAGCGATTGCTTTAGATCATGTAATAAAAAAGCGAGGGAGAGGGTGGTGTCAGAATCTACCCGTTGTTTCGAATACTGCGAAGAATAACCATGATTTGAAGATACTAGTCTATTTCATTAAAAGTAATGAAAAGGGATATGAAACCTTGCAAAAAGCTACTTACGTTGGATATGAAGCTGACCGAACCACCTGAAGAAACCAACCAGACATTATACTAAAAGAGGGTGTTCAAAAGGGTGGTTTTTCCCTTTTTGAACACTCTTTAAAATTCATTTTGCAGAATTTTTTTGTCATAAAACGTAATCGTCGAATAATCCCCACCTAAAGATGGGAATTATTCGACGATTATACGGAAGAGTTAATTCAATGGACTGGAATGGTTAAGAAGAGCTACTTGAGGTTTTGAGAAGACTTAACAAAATTTGAGTAAAGTACACGGTATTCAGCATCAGTTAATTTGCGTTTAAGCTTTGATTCAAAAAGTTTAACAATTTCTGCAAAAGTTGGTTTCATGGAAAAACACTCCTTCTCTTTTTGTAGTAGCTAAAATTTGACAAAATACAATAAGATATAGTGTATTATTTCACATGAATGGTTATTACTTTTTTTGAAAATTATTATATTACATTGTTCATCACGAACTCTATAGAATAAATCAATTAACCATGTAAGGAAGCTCTCACTCCAAATGTGAAGGCTTTTCTTTCCTATCGATAACAGAATAAACATTCGCATATAATAAGAGCATAAATTACTAATCGAGGTGTTCTTATGTTGCAAAATAAAGTATCCAACGGTTCAAACATGAGATGGGAAGGCTCACGTATTATGCTGCCTGAGCATGCTGAACAGTTAAAACGATTAAAGTTTGAACAACAGAAAGTTGTTAAGCATCAGTTAGAAGAATAAGAGTTACAAGAAATTGGTATTGTAGTTATGGATTCGTTAAAACATGAGCTAGACGTTATTGTTACTTACTGGAAAGATGGTTTTTATCATGAGCTTATAGACATAGTTGATAAAGTCGATATGCAAACTAAGCGAATTAAACTGAGAACTAATGATGATATTGAGTATGTAGATATGTAAGAGATAAAGTGAATATAATTCTCCATCAAAGTTTTCCTCATCAATGCTTGTACCTGATGCAAAACCTATAATTTCCCCTTCATCATTAATTGCAACATAAATAAAAGGTTCTTTTTCGTTATTTAAAAAATTAACCCATCTTTCTTCTGCCTCTTCGTATGAATATCTTTATTGTCATTCAACACAAATTGGTATATTTTTCAAACACAAGAAGCGTTCCTGCTACTTTTGCAGGAACGTACTCCGCGACTTAAACCATAAAGGATTGGAGTTCAACAGCTAAGCCGTTGAACTCCAATTCTTTTAAATAATCAATTTTATTAAGGGTTTATAGTCCCCTCCTGTAACTCGAGATCAAGAGTATGAACTTTCTCACCATTAACGATAGCATTTCCTTCTTGAATGCTAAATGGCAGATTAAAAGATACCGTTTCTCTAAAAGTATCAACATAAAGCAACTCGTAATCGCCATCAGCTAAGCGTAATTTATACGTTCCGTCATAATTAATCCAACTATCTTGCCAGTCAATCCAATCGCCCTGGTCATTAACCTTTACGACAGCCACATAACCTCCTCTTATCGTTTTCCCATTATTGTAGACTTTCCCTGACAAAGTCACCGGATTCACTTGAATATCTAGAAGGTCTTCCGGTTCTCCATCTATTAGTAACTGCCCAGATTGAATCGTAAATTGCTTTTCAGAAACAAACGACGTTCCATCATACAGATAAACATAACTCACTTGATAATCTCCATCTGGTAAGCGGAAGGAAAACATTCCTTCCTCATTCGTCCATCCCCAGAAATATAAATACTCTCCCTCTGGGTCCGTCGTAATCGAATGGATTGATACATCTCCTTGGACTGGAACTCCATTGTCCGTAAGAGTCCCTACTAAAGTAACTGGAGATACCTCTATTTCCAATACCTCTGTTAATTCGTCATTTACGTACAATTGACCATTACGAATCTCAAAAGGTAGATTTACATAAGTGTTAGAGCCTTCGCCTACATAAACATCTCTAACCATGTAATGCCCGTCGGACAATCGCATCGTAAACGTTCCATCAGCGTTAACCCATTTCCAATAATAGAAATCTTCGTCTAATGAAATAACACTTACTTCACCACTATCGAGACGGTTGTCGCCTTCTTTTAAAATACCGTTTAATGTCACAGGCGGAATTTGGAGCTCGAGGATATCCTGTTTTTGCCCATCAACGTAAAGCTGACGATCTATTATTTCAAACCTTTGCGAAAGCGGAATTCCTTCATAATCCTCAAAGAGGTGCATCCAAGTAACTTTATATTCACCGTCAGGTAAGCGCAGAGAATAGATTCCATTTTGATCAGTGGTAGCATAATACCACTCATAGCTGTCCTCTGACATTTTCTCAATATTCACATGACCTTGAAGGCTCTTTTCTCCATCTACGATTTTTCCCAAAAACGTAACAGGAGGTAATTCAATGTTCAAAGAGCTTATAACCTTACCATCTTGTTTGAGCTGCCCGTTTCGTATCTCAAATGAAATGTCTACTCTCGTATAACGATGATACTCATCAATAAACGAAATTTGGTAGTCACCGTCATTTAATCTATAAGCAAAGTTCCCCTTTTGATCAACAGATGCACCGAAATAATCCTTTGTATAACCATCTTCATCAAGCTGCTCAATTTCTACATATCCATAGTTCAGTGGTTTCTTTCCATCATAGACCGTACCCATTAAGCTAATGGCAGGAATCTCTAAATCTAATACTGAGATTTCATTTCCATCAACGGAAATGTTACCATCAACGATTGTAAACCTTTGATAATCCCAAGCATAGTACGTTTGGTCAAATACGCTTAGTGAATACTCACCATCAGGCAGTTCTCTTAATTGAAATTCACCTTTGTTATTTGCCGTAACAGTCTGAATAAACTCAAAGTAATAATCATCTTCATCAATAACTTCTTCTAAGAAAACTTCAGCGCCTGGCACAGCTTTTGAGCTATCGCGAACGAGCCCTTTATAGCGATTCTCAGGAAGTGTGATCGTCAAAGAGCTCTCTTTGTCACCATTTACGTAAAGATCTTTTCCATCTACAGAAAAAGAAAGGTCGTAACGGTAATAGCCCCCATCTACTAATACGCCCCACATATAGTAATTTCCATCAGGAAGGGACTCCGAAAATTGTCCATTATTTTTACTAGAAACGATAAAAACCTCGTCTTCATATTCTACATCTGTGTATCTAGCAATCAGCAGATCACCTTTTAGTCCTTTGGATCCTTCCGTTAATATTCCTTGAACATTATGTTGAGCTTTTCCTTTAGGCTCTTTCATCTTACTCTTTTGAGAAAGATTGATTTCATTCTCTTTTGCCCCGTTAACCTTGCCATCTTTTACAGAAAAAGATGCGTTCGCACTATACCAAGTATCAGCCTCATTTATAGCCTTAATCGTATACGTTCCATCTGGTAACTTTGTTTTTACCTTACCAGTTGAGTCTGTCAAAACTTGATACGATTTTGTCGATTTACCCTTTTCTTGGATGAAAAGAGATGAATTTCTTAACTCATGACCCTCTGATTTCACTTTTGCTTCAACACGTTGACTCTTAACCTCTTTTTCTTTTTCGGTTTTCATTGCTTGGTATTGATCCTGATTTCTGTTTTCGTTTGTTTCAGCGAAAGCATTTACTGATAAACTTGCTAATAAAGCAATAATCAATACTAAAAATAATGATTTTCTTAATACTCCAACCATCCTATTTCCTCCCAAATATATAAAATAAGTAAAAAGCTATTACCAGAACTCCTCTCCACGGAAGACCGCATTAATACTAGCGATAAGTTAATTCTACAAGATTACATTTTTTTCCTTCTGGTTTTTCGTTTGTGAAAATATATTTTTTTGTAGGTCTTTTAGTACTTAGCAATAAGAAAATAGTTGAACTCAATATCTGTGTTACAACAGAAAAAAGTCAATGCGCTTTGCATTGACTAGCTGACTTTATTTATGCTGATGTTACATTTATATGCACAATTGAATGTAATTAAGGACTAAGTTACTTTCAATATAGAAAAGGCGATTACCACTGTTTAGCAATCGCGCTCGATTGCGGAAGATGCTCAACTTACACCAACCGTTTGTAAAGAAAACTTTTACGAAAGATCAACTTTTTGAAAGTGTTCAACTGTCGGGAATGGGTCATAAAAATGATGGAGTTGATTTTTCCATTCTTGATATTCGTGTGATTGTCTAAATCCAACTGTATGATCTTCTAAAGTTTCCCACCTTACTAATAACAAATATTTCCCCTCAGCTTCCATACAACGCTGTAGTTCGTGGGATATATAGCCCTTTATTGATGAAATAATTTTAGATACCTTACGAAAATCTTCTTCATATTCCTGTTCCATACCTTTTTTAACTTGAAGCATGACAGCTTCTAATATCATCAAAGCTCCCCCTCTGTGTCCAATTATAGAAAGATAATTTCACTCTATATCTTCTTTTTATGATTAACAATTCCTTCAAAAAGACGCCCTTTTCTGGAATAAGCTTATAATTTTGATAAGCTGGTTTAATAGTGGTATTTAAAAATCCCTTAATTTCATTGTTAATTTCTATTAAATGTTCTTCAGAAGGAAAATGTCCCATATCAATTGTTTTGACTGCTATTAAATGGGAAACAACGCATGCCAATTCGTGAATACTCCCCTGGCAAGAAACCGTATCGAATGGTTTATTGCGAAGATATCTTTGGCAACTTAGTCGAGATCTACTCCCATTCCTATGAGCTCACGTATTCAGAAGGAGCTTATTAGCTATCAAAAGTGGTTTTCTACAGCATATGTGTTGTAGGAGATTTTTTGATTGAGAGTAGAAATTTCAAAAGTTTATTCTTTCTTTATTTTTCTGCAGTATAATGGTAATTATTAGTTAATCATCCATTTGGGGGATAAAGTATGAATCAATTTAAAGAAAAGCTTGAGCAGATGAAAGATGCCCAAGTTCAATTGGCAAAGGATTACGAGAAGATTGTAAAAGAATATGAGTCAAATGATTTGATTCAAGAGAATACTCAACTTCGTAAAGACTATGAAGTCTATAAAAAGGAAGTTAATGTTTTAAAGAAAAAACAACAAGATATTGTAGCAGAGAATCAAAAATTACGTTTAGCTCTACAAGAACAAATGATCGATGAAAGATTAGCTCTTTTAAACATGTCGAAGAAGAAGGTAGAGGTCTATTTTGGGCAATCCATTACTCCACAACATAATCGCTTGAAAGGATTAGAGGTAGAAAGCGAACAAAAAATTAACTCATTAAAGGAAAGAGCGACCAAAAACATACAAAAAGAAAAGCAAGAAACATTAACCAAGCTAGGACAAATGTCGTTGGAGTTGAATGCAAAGATTAAAGCTGAACGAGAACGTTTAGCACAAGAACAAAGAAGTTTATTAAAAGGAATATCGGATGAATATGAGAAGCTAGAGAAGGAGGAACTGACAGAGGAAGTTATTCAAAAAAGGGTAAAACAAAACCAAATTGAGATGAAGATTGGATTGAACTGGATTAATAAGTTAGGGATCCTTCTCATCATCTTTGGGGTTGCAGCAGCATTCAGGCACTCATATTCGAACTGGTTTACAGACGAAGTTAAAGGGGCCATATTTTTTGTTTTAGGGGTACTAATGCTTGTTGGTGGAGAGTGGCTACAACGTAAAAATAAGCAGACATTTGCTTTGGGAGTAATAGGTGGAGGGATCTCTGTTTTATATGGTTCGATCTTCTTTAGTTACTTTTTACTTCAGATTATCGGCCTGACGATTGCACTCCTTTTATCGGTTCTAGTTACAATATGTGCTGTTATTTTGTCACTACGTTATCATTCTAAAACGATTATTACCTTTGGGCTAATCGGAGGGTACATTCCTTTTTATTCATATTTATTTGCATTCGGACTTGAAGGAAGTGCTATTTATGCGGCGATGGTGTACTTACTTATATTAAATTCCTCAATATTATGGATATCCCTACAAAAGCAATGGAATATTGTTCACTACATTAGCTTTGTGTTATCCATTCCGTCGTTGTTCATTCTGTTATTCACTTCACCGAATGCTGGAGTGAGTATGGTCTATACGACATTGACGTTTGTATTGTTTTTGGGATTAACAATTGGATATGCGTTTAAATATAAAGTGGCGCTAAAGTGGCTTGATGTGACGTTACTAGCTCTTAATACCTTTTTTAGCTGCTTACTTATGTATTACCTCTTTAATAGACTCGAGTGGGAAGATTTTAGAGGGGGATTAGCTGTAGCATTCTGTTTACTCTACTTTGGTTTAGGTCGTTTTGTTGAACAAAAAATGCCTGCCGAAAAACAAACAAGAGTATTGTTTTTCGGGACTTCACTTACATTTCTTGTCCTAATCATTCCGTTCCAGTTCGGAGTAGAGTGGTTAACGTGCGGATGGCTTGTTCAAGGTGTCGTTCTTATGATTTATGCAAACAAAGCAAAACTGACATTACTTGAGAAATCTGGATGGGGCATTTTTATTTTAACCCTGGTTACGTTCTCTTTTGAATGGTTACTAACTATGTCAGAAATGACAATGTCTCCGTATTTCCACTTTAAATACATGGCAGTCATTGTTGGTTTACTCACTACCACCATTTATTATGCTATCGAGCAAAGAAAAGAGGGGAGTAGCTATTTATTTGGATGGATAAAGGATCTTCCTCTCTATCTAAAATACTTTACCTTGGTAAATGTATGGATCTATATCATCTATGAAAGTCAATATAGGTATGATCAATGGGTTCCAAGTACCTTCACGAATTATTCTTTTTACAAACTTTTGATGGTTGCCTTCGTAACAGTGGGGTTAGCATATGTACTGAAGAAAATTCCGTTGTTGTACGATCGAATAGTAAGTTATTATTGTTTAACTTTATATGCGATGGGGAGTCTTCTTGGTCTGTTCTTAACGATTACGATGCCTACATTGGAGTCAACAATAGCTCAGAATACCTTCATTAACTATCTGGCTTTAGTATTACTAATCGGATTTAATGTGCTTATTTTCTTTAGTGGTCGAGATCTGTTGCTTGCTTATATTAGGCAACAATACAAAGACATTGAACTATTTCCAACCATACTTGGGGTGTATATATTAGGAGTACTAGCAGCATTCTTAACAGTTCAGTTCCGACTTGCTGATGTTGGATTTGTTTTTAGTTCAGTATTTCTAGTTGTGGCAGTTTGTTACATCTTATATGGCTTCAAGAAGCAATATGTATATATAAGACGCATAGGACTTGGATTAACATTATTGTCAACTGGTAAACTCTTTCTTTACGATCTAGCATTTCTCACGGAAACGAGCAAAATTTTAGCGTATTTCTGTTTTGGTGTGGTGTTATTAGGTATCTCCTATATGTATCAAAAAGTATCTAGTAGAGAACAGCAGGATATAGAGAAAAACTTGTAAGTTTAACTACACTGTTATCAAAGGTGGTGGAACGCTTAGACATCCAAATTTCCCTGAAACCACTTAGCTACACGATCTTTTTCGAAACCGTATTTTCTGAGAATCTCCATCCCGTTTTTGCTTGTTTGTTGGGGAACGATGTATTTGTAATCACTATTCTGGATATTGCTCTCTTGTTCCAAGTCATTTAAAAATCTCTTTAAATAACGCACCGCTGTTTTGAAGACCTTTTTCCCTTCCATCTGAAAGATATTGTCTTCTAAAGTACGTTTAATTTTTTCAGATTTGATATAGTCATGGAAAGCCATAGGAATTGGTGACACGGTGCTGTTATTCGGTACATCAGCAGGATTATCTTTCTTACTAAATTAGGAGGTCCAGGGATATAGGGCATCCTTTAACTCAATTGAGAATAGATGTCCTTGACTCCTACCCTATATGCTTCTTTGAGCAATGGATGTTTCCAGGAAATACTCTAGCACTCTTTTCTACGATCTTCGCTCGGTAAAAATGGATGATGAAAAAAGAGTAGGATGGATAAGCCCACTCTACTCTTTTAATGGTGATTTCTTTATCCCGTTTAATAATAGATCAACCATGGTCTCAATCACTTCATCCTGCTCGTTACTGAAGGTGTCGATTTGGAATACATGGTGACTTAAAACATATCCGAACATCGTATAGAATAATAAATCCACAACCGCTTGCTCGTTAACGTCTCTAAATTCTCCGTTCTCCTTCTTGTTATGAACAAAATCATACGCTTCTTTCTTAGCCGGAATAGTGATGTTTTTAACAATCGAGTGTAAGATCTCTTCTCGATTCAATGCCTCTCGTATCAATACCTGCACAACTTTTTGGTTCTTTTCGATAAACTCTAATCGATCCTTGAATACACCTGTCAGTACCTCTTCGCTATCAATTTCAGGATCGTTGAAATGTTTCTTTACATCTTTTAGGATAACGGGAGATGTAATTTTGATAAACAAGGGAGATAAAATTTGATACAAGAGATTATGTTTTGATTTGAAGTTGCGAAAGAGAGTAACCTCCGCCACTCCCGCTTCTTTAGCAATGTCAGAGGTTGAACTATTTTCATACCCTCTTTGAGAAAATAGATTGATAGCAGCCTCTAAAATCTTTTGTTGGCTCTTATTCACTTTTTTCTCTCTTTCTAACTCTTCTGTTAAATTATCGATTGTTTGTTGCAAGGAACGTTCTTCTTCCTTTGATGCTTGTTTCATGAACTCACCTACTCTAAGTTCTTTTTAAATCGAAGGATGGTTGCTACGCATAGGAGAACGGTAAAACCTACGAGCATAAGTGTTTGACTCCATAATTCTTGCAACCCAATCCCTTTTAAGAAGATCCCTCTTAGTATTTCTAAATAGTACGTTAATGGAATAAACCCGCCTAGCATTTGGATAATAAGTGGCATCGGTTCCCTTGGGAAAACGAAACCCGACAAAATAACACTCGGTAAGATGATCGCAAAAGCCATGTGCATAGCCTGTAATTGGTTTTTAGCAAGTGTGGAGACCAAAATACCCATAGCAAGCGTTGTGACCATAAAGAGCATACTGAGCACAATCAGTAACGGCATACTTCCTTTAACCGGAACTCCGAACCAGGTAAGTGCGGTAACCAATACTAATAAGAAAGAAAATAATCCAATTCCTACATATGGTGTAAGCTTCCCTAAAATCAATTCGCCTGGTTTGATCGGGGTCACAATTAACTGCTCCATTGTCCCTCTTTCTTTTTCGCGAACCAAAGAAAAAGCAGTTAGTAATAAAATAACCTCCTGAAGGATCAATCCAATCAATGCTGGAATATTAAAATTCATTACTTCCATCGTAGGATTATATAATACACGAGAGTCTGCTTTTAGAGGTTGTGCCCCCCCTCCTGCACCAAGTTGATTCAATTGTTCAGCTTGGATTTGAACGGACATATTTTGTACGATTAACTTAGAATTGGACAAAGCTGTCTTCGAAATGGTTGGATCAGAACCATCAATCAGAATTTGAACAGCACCTGTGTCTCTTAACAGATCATTCGAATAGGTTCTAGGGATAATTAATGCCATACTCACTTCCCCACGGTCAAGCATCCGTTCCACTTCGCGATAGGACTGTGCATTAGCACTATGTAAAAAGTAATTGCTGTTTTCAAAACTTTGAACCAAACTTCTACTTTCCGCTGTTTGATTTTGATCCCACACAACCATTTCTATATTATCAACTTCCGAACTTACCGCATAGCCTAACAGGAATAAAAGCATGACCGGTAGGACAATCGCAATAGCTAAACTACCTGGGTCTTTTTTAATCTGAATAATTTCTTTTTTTACGATTGATGCGTAACGGGTAAATGTAAAAGGGGTTCTTTCTTTAGACATAAGTAAGCCCCCCACCTTTAAGAGGATTGTTCTCTTGTTCCTCTACCAATTGAATAAATAAATCGTCCAAATTACGAACACCATGTTTCTTGACCAATTCTGCTGGCTTCCCTTTAATCAAGATATTCCCGAAAAAGATGAATCCGATCTCGTCGCACAACTCTGCCTCATCCATATAGTGAGTGGTAACAAGAATGGTTACTCCATCTTTAGCGAGCTGTTTGATAATGTCCCAAAAGATTCTTCTTGAAACAGGATCGACCCCTGCAGTTGGTTCATCCAGAATCAATAATTCCGGTCTGTGTAACAAGGCGCAACTTAAAGCAAGCCTTTGTTTCCAACCACCGGATAAAGAAGAAGCTCGTTGATTCTCCCTTCCTACTAAACCTGATAATTCAATCAACTCTTGTTGTCTTTGTCTACTTTCCTTCCTTTTTAACCCGTAGATACCAGAGTAAAAGTCTAGGTTTTCTTTTATAGTTAACTCTTCGTACAAACTAAATTTTTGGGACATGTATCCAATTCGTTGTTTGATGCTTTCCGGCTCTCTTTTCACATCATAACCTAATACCTCCCCTACCCCGTCGGTCGGTTCTAATACACCACACAACATTCTAATCATTGTCGATTTACCAGAACCATTTGGTCCTAAAAATCCATAAATATGCCCTTTAGGGACTTCCAAATTTACATTGTTCACGACAAGCAATTTTCCGAATTGCTTGGTTAGTCCCTCTGTTTTAATAGATAGCTGACTCAACCTCTTCACCTTCTCTCTTATAGATCGATTTCTACAGACATTCCTGGTTTTAGTTCTGTTACATCTGACACATCGATCGCAACAGCAAAAACACGCTTCGCTCTTTCGTCTTTTGTCTGTATGTTTTGAGGAGTGAATTCAGCCTCTGTAGAAATTCGCTTGATAGTTCCTTCAAACGAATCATTTTTATATGCATCTGTTCGGATGACCACTTGATCCTCTAACTCTAACAAACTCATATCTGATTCACTTACATAGATAATCACCTCTTTTACCCCAAGATCAACAATAGATAGAAGTGTTTGATTTCGATTTGTTACTTCACCTTCTGTAATATGTATGTCTTGAACCAACCCTTCAATTGGACCTTTTAAAACGAAGTTCTCTTTTTGTAATTCTAATAATCTTAATTGGTTTTCTGCTTGTTTAATAGCTCCTTCAGCTTGTTCAATTAGATAATCTTTATCTAAATCTTCTGCCTCTTCTTTCTTTGCCTTCGCGATATCAATGCCTATTTTCGCATTTTCAATTTCTATATCAAGCTGTTCTGTATTCAATGTAACCAATTCGTCGTCGCTAGTGATCAAGTCACCTTCTTGAACGTAAATTTCTACTACTTTACCTGCATATTCACTTTGTATTTGAACTTTTTTCCCTTCTACAAAGCCAGAATATCCCACTTCCTCCTCTGCTGCAGAACAAGCGAGTAAAGACATAGTAGTACCGACCACCATCAAATTGAAAGCTATTTTCTTTTTCATTCGTTTCTTCCTCTCCTCTACCTTCGCAAGTAAAATGTAAGTGTTCACTTTCATTCACTATGCTAACTTGTTAGAGCTGCATTTTATATAGTTAAATAGTTCCTTTTTAGGGAGTAGTGCCATTTGAAAATGGTTGTAGAATTAGCTAGAAATCTCTTTCATTGGATTTTTGCCTCGCTAAAAAGTAGCTTGGATGATTATTTGCGTGAATTGCAAGGAAAAGACTGATATTGTGAAGGAAAAGAAGTGACGACTTATTACCAAAATATGGTATTTCAAGATTTGGGATACTTCTGTTTAGATGAATTCGAAGAAATGGAGCGACGAGGAGCTTTTTACGTTTCACGCTTAAAATTGAATATCCGAGTATATGAAAATAATGAGGAAATGGAATCGTTCAAAGATGGCAAGGTAAAAAAACAATCGTTGTATAAAGAAATTGATTTGGAAGACGTGATGAATCGCCTCCAGCCCAGGGAAATGGCGGTACTCTCCGAAGTGTATCTCGGACGCTACAAAAAATTTCGCACACGACTTCTCATTTATAAACTGACGGAGGAACAGACTCAAAAGCGGCTTCTGATCCGTGCGAAACAGGAGAAAAAGAAAAATATAACCTATAAGAGCGCACAAAGCGTTAAAGTGCCATCAATATCTACTGACCAATACGCCAGAAACCTACTTAAAAAACGAAAATATCCATGACCTGTATTCCTTACGCTGGCAAATCGAGATTTTATTTAAAACATGGAAATCCATTTTCCATATTGATCAGTGTAAGCCGATCAAAACTGAACGCTTTGAATGTCAAGTATACGGGCAGTTGATCGCCATTTTGCTTAGTTCTTCTCTCAAGTTTCACATGTGTAGGCTTTTGCTGATGAAGAAAAAGAAAGAAGCCAGTGAATTCAAAGTAATCTGTATCTTAAAAGAATATTTTCTTTCTCTACAAGATGCCATGAAAAAACAAGCGGATGATGTCCAGCGAGTGCTTCTCCAATTTTTTCGGATGATTGAAAAGAATGGATGCAAGTCACATCGGTATGAGAAGAAAACCGTATTTGACATTTTGGGTGTAGTCTATGAGTGTAGACAGAAATCTCGACCTGCTGCTTAGAAATTTGAAATTTAAAAAATAAAGCAGCCAAGGCTTATTTAAGTCTGTATACAATCAAGTTTTAAGCTAATTGATTTGGATCAAATGACCACCTATAATATCTGTTCCTTTTTCTTTGTTTCTTAGTTTGATGGCCATGGGGTACAGCCAACATTTTAACCGCATAAAATATACGCTAAGCCAATTTTTAATACTTAAGAATAATTAACTTCTTCATCATATTCTTTTTTATTTTCTTCCATCACTGTATGAAAATAATCCTCAAACGTTTGTTCATTTGAACATGCAACTAAAAATGCCACATAAATTAATAATAAAAAAAGTATCTTTTTATCCCCCTTAAACACCTTTCATCTTTTTTATACTTTAACATAAATATCCAATTTTCTTATTAAGTTTTATTCCACAAAATGGCCCAACATACGAAAAAGACGCGTTCTTAAATAAACGCGCCCGATCGTAATATAAGGTTAGCCAGATTTTTCTGGTTGACCTTTTTCTATATGGTCTTATGATAACGGTAGTCGGGGTAGAACGTCG